>DLGG01000143.1 GCA_002482565.1 Solidesulfovibrio magneticus | reverse complement strand
GGCGGCGCGGCCAGGCATCTGACCGCCCTGGTGCAGACCGGCCAACCGGCCGGGCCGGCCCTGGACGCCATGGCCCAGGCCGTGGCCGCCCAGCCCCGCATCCGCCTGCAGGCCGGCTGCCGTCTGCTGGGCGTAACCGGCGGTCCGGGCAATCTGCTGCTGACGGTCCGGCTGGCTGGAGAAGTGGGGGAGGGGAAACTTCGCGCCGCCGCCCTGGTCCTGGCCACGGGCTTGGTGCCCTACCATCCGGGCGGACTCGACTTTTTCGGCTACGGCCCGGTCGCCGACGTCGTCACCAGCATCGAACTCGAGACCATGCTGGCGGCCGGAGGCGTGCGCCGGCCCTCCGACGACGCGCCGCCGGCTTCGGTGGCCTTTATTCAGTGCGTGGGCTCGCGGATGCGCCGCCCCGAGGAACGGCCGGCCTGCTCCAGCCTGTGCTGCGCCGTTTCCTTGCGCCAGGCCCTGGCCTTGCCCGGGGTCCGACGAGACATTTACGCCATGGACCTGCGCGTTCATGCCCCGGGAGCCCAGGCCTCGCTCAATGCGGCCGAAGCCTCGGGCGTGGCCGTGCGCTATGCCCGGCCCCATACCCTGCAAGCCGGCCCGGAGGGACGGGGCGTGGTCTTTCGCCTTGTTAACGAGCAGGGGGCCGAAATCCAGGATCAGGTCGATCTGGCCGTGCTGGCCGTGGGCCTTGGCCCCTCGCCCCAGGGCCGGGAGCTGGCGGCGGCCTGCGGCCTGGAGACGGACAAGCAGGGTTTTGTGCCGACAAATCCCTTTGCCCCGGCCGTGACCAATCGGCCGGGGATTTTCGTGGCCGGTGGCGCGTCCGGCCCGGCTGATGCGGCCTTGGCCACGGTGCAAGGCTCGGCCGCCGCTCTGGAAGTTTTGGCCTGCGCTCCCGAACGGGACGCCGGGCCTGGCACGCCATCCGTGCTGGTGGTCGGCGGCGGCGCGGCCGGGCTGGCTTGCGCCCTGGGGCTGGCCGAGAGCGGCGTTTCAGTGTTGCTCATGGAGAAGGCCGACGCCCTTGGCGGCAATCCCCGCAAGCATCCGACGGTCTGGAAGGGCAGCGACACCCGGCAGGCCGTGGCCGCCATGGCCGAGGCGGCCTCGGCCCATCCGCACATCGAGGTTATGCGCGGCGCGCGGCTGGTCGGATTGTCCGGCCAGGCCGGCGGCTGGACCGGTGAAGTGCAAACGCCTTCGGGTCGGCGTAGCCTCAGCTTTGGCGCGGCCGTGCTGGCCCTGGGCGGGGCCGAAGCCCGGGTGGACAGCCATCTCTACGGCCGCGACCCGCGCGTCATGACCCAGCTCGAATTCGAGAACTGGCGGCGGCTGCATCCCGGCCCGGACGAAGCGCCCAGGCTTGCCGCCTTCATCCAGTGCGTGGGCTCGCGTCAAGGGCCGGGCGGCTACGACGCCTGCGCCCGGACCTGCTGCGCCCAGGCCTTGCAAGCGGCCGTGGAACTCAAGAAAGCCCGGCCCGACGCCCAGGTGGCCGTCTTCCACCGCGACGTCACCGCCTACGGCCGGTTCGAATCCCTGTATACCGAGGCCCGGCGGCTGGGCGTGGCCTTTTTCCGCCACGACGCCGCCTCGCCGGCCCAGGTGGAGCGGTTGGGCCCCGACCTCGTCGTGGCCGGTTTCGACCGGCTTCTGGGCCGCGAGGTCCGTTTGCGGCCCGACGTGGTCATCCTCGCCGCGCCCCTGGTGGCGTCGGGCTTGGACGAGTTGGTAGGGCTTTTTAATCTGCCCCGCAGCCACTTGGGCTTTTTGGCCGCCGCCCACTCTGTGTTCGCGCCGGTGGACCTGCCTCGGCCGGGCCTTTTCGCCGCCGGCCTGTGCCTTGGCCCCAAACCACTGGACGAATCCGTGGCCGAAGGGCGGGCGGCGGCCATGCGCGCCCTGGCCTATCTGGCCGGGCAGACCTGAGTCCATGGCTTTTTCTGGACTGGGCAGCCAAGGCGTTTTTTGCTATGTGGAAAACCGTTTTCGACGGCCATAACGTCGCCAAACAGGAATTCCATGTCGCCAAAGCCCTTTCGTAAAGCCATCGTCCTTGGCATCGACGGTCTTGATCCGGGACTGTGCCGCCGGCTTCTGTCCGCCGGGAAATTACCCCATCTGGCCCGGCTGGCGTCGGGGGGACGTTTCGTTTCCCTGGCCACTTCCAATCCGGCCCAGAGCCCGGTGGCCTGGACAAGCCTGGCCACCGGAACCAATCCCGGCCGCCACGGCATTTTCGACTTCATCGTGCGCGCCCCGGGCACCTATCTGCCGCGACTGTCGCTGACCCGGCCCGGTCCGGGCGGCGCGCCGCTGCCGGCTTACGACTGCGAGACCTTTTTCGAGGTCGCGGCCAAAGCCGGGCTGCCGACCACCGTGGTGCGTTGGCCGGTGAGCTATCCGCCGGCTTTCGGCCAGTCCACGGTTCTGTCCGGACTCGGCGCGCCCGACGTCAAGGGGCGGCTTGGCAACTACGTCCAGTACGCCGAGGAGGCGGCCGGCCAAGGCGGCCGGGGCCGGTTCGTGCCCGTGCGGTTTGCCGACGGCAAGGCGACCCTGGCCGTGGAAGGCCCCATGGCCGTGGTCGCCGGCCGCAAGACTCCGGCCGTGGTCCCCTTGGCCCTGACCCGCCAAGACGGCCGACTGCACTATACCCTGTGCGGCCAGTTCGGGAACCTCGGGCCGGGGCAGTGGTCGCCGTACCTTTCCGTGCGCTTCGAAACCGGCCAGGGCGCCCCCGTGGCCGGCCTGGCCCGGCTGTGGCTGGCTCGCCTGGAGCCTTTGGAACTCTACCTCGGCCCCATCCAGATCGACCCGGCCGAGCCATGCCTGCCCATCGCCGCGCCGGCCGGCTACGCAGCCGAGCTGGCCGACGCCCTTGGCGGCCCGTATTCCACCCTGGGGATGCCCGAGGAGACCAAGGGACTGACCGACGGCGTCATGACCGACGAGGCCTTTTTGGCCCTGTGCGACGACGTGACCCGCGAGCGCGAGGCCATGCTCGACTTCGAACTGGGCCGGTTTCGCGAGGGGTTGCTGTCTGTCGTCTTCGACACCTCCGACCGCATCCAGCACTGTTTCTGGCGGCTGGCCGACCCGACGCATCCCCTTTACGACGCGGCCGAGGCGGCTCGCCTGGGGCCGGTCATCGACGACCACCTGGCCCGCATGGACACCGTGGTGGGCAAGGTCATGGACGCGGCCGGCGACGACACGGCGCTTTTCGTCTGCTCGGACCACGGCTTTTGTTCCTACACCCGGTCGATCAGCCTCAACGCCTGGCTCGTGCGCGAAGGCTACATGAAGCTTGCCCCCCACGACCCGGCCGACAGCGGGGAACTGTTCCGCCATGTGGACTGGTCCGCCACCCGGGCCTTTGCCCTGGGTTTCGGCTCGGTGTGCCTCAATGTGGCCGGCCGCGAACAGCAAGGCGTCGTGCCGCCGGGCGAGGCTGACGCCCTGGCCGGGGAACTCGCCGCCCGACTGACCGCCCTGGCCGACGGCCCGGCCTCGCCCATCGCCGCCGTCCACCGCCGGGAAGCCCTCTATAGCGGCCCCCTGGCCGAAGGGGCCCCGGACCTCATCGTCGGCTGCCGGCCGCCGTACCGTCTGGCCTGGGCCTCGGTCATCGGCGGCACGGGCGGTGAAGTCTTTGCCGACAACCGCCAGAAATGGTCCGGCGACCACTGCGTGGACGCTTCATTCGTGCCGGGTTCGCTTTTTTCCAACCTGCCCTTGGCCGCAGTCGACGGCGTGTCCCAAACCCGTCTGGCCGCCACGGTCTGCCGGAGCCTGGGACTGCCGCCGGCCTCACACATGGACGACGACTTGTCGTCATCCTCGTAAGCGGCCTTGACGCGGTCCTGCCCGCGACTTACTGTTTCTTAAACTAACTATTAATCTCATAATCCCAAAGGTACCGCCATGACCGATTCACTCGACACCTGCGCCCGCGAGCTGCTCGATGTCATGCCGCTGATTATGCAGGACCTGCGGCGCACCATGCGCAGCCAAAGCGCCCCGGATCTGCGCGTGCCGGAACTGCGCAGCCTGGCTTTTTTGCGGCACAATCCCGGCTCCAACCTCACCGATCTGGCCGAATACATCGGCGTGTCCCTGCCTTCGATGTCCAAACTCGTCGATACCCTGACCTACCGGGGATTTATCGAACGCACCCCGGACGCTCAGGACCGTCGCCGGGTGCGACTGGGCCTGACCGAGGCGGGCTACGCCATCCTGGCCAAGGCCAGGGAAGCGGTAAAAGCCTCCTTTGCCGCCAAGCTCGCCGGTCTGGGACCGGATGAGGTGGAGCTTGTCACCGGAAGCATGCGCCTTTTGCACACGCTGTTTACCCAGCCCCAGGAAAACGCCCTGTCCGGGGCCTAGCGCTCCATCAGGCCGTCCCGTCGCCGGTCAGGCCTAGCGCGTCTTTTCGTTCTCCATGCCGACTCCAATCGCCAAGACCCGGGAATTGCTGTTGCGCTCGTTTCGCCACCGCAATTTCCGGCTGTTTTTCGCCGGCCAGTTCATCTCCCTGACCGGCACCTGGATGCAGTCCGTGGCCGTGTCCTGGCTGGTCTACCGCTTGACCGGATCAAGCCTGGCCCTGGGGCTGACCGGATTCGCCAGCCACATTCCGGTCTTTGTTTTCGGTCTTTGGGGCGGTTGCCTGGCCGACCGGGGTGACAAACGACGCATTCTTATCCTGGCCCAGGCCGCCGCCATGCTCCAGGCCCTGACGCTCGCCTGGCTGACCCTTACGGGCACGGCCGCCCTGTGGCAGGTCATAGGGCTGGCCACCTTTTTGGGTCTGGTCAACGCCGTGGAGATGCCCACGCGCCAGGCCTTCGTGGTGGATATGGTGGGCCGCGACGACCTGCACAACGCCATCGCGCTGAATTCCTCCATGTTCAACAGCGCCCGGGTGCTGGGTCCGGCCCTGGCCGGCCTGCTTGTGGCCGCCATTGGCGAAGGCTGGTGCTTCTTTGTAAACGGCGTCAGCTACCTGGCCGTCATCGCCGCCCTGGCCGCCATGCGACTGCCGCCGGCCGCGCCTTTGACCGCCTGTCCGCCGGCCGGCGGAGCCATCCGCCAGGGGCTGGCCTACGCCTACGGCGACGTGAAGATTCGCGCCATCTTAAGCGCCTTGGTGGTGGTGAGCCTTTTTGTCTCGGTGGTCATGGTGCTGCTGCCGGTGGTGGTCAACGCCGTGCTTGGCCAGGGCGCGCGGGAGTTGGGCTTCATGACCGCCGCCATGGGCGCGGGCAGCGTGGTCGCGGCCGTGACCTTGGCGCTTCGGCGCGAAAGCCGGGGCCTGTCGCGTTGGCGGGCGGTCTGCGGGCTAGGAGTGGGACTGTGCATGATAGCCTTTGCCGCTTCCCGGACCTTTGCCCTCTCGGCTGCCATTGCTTCCGCTTTGGGCTTTTGCCTGATTCTGTTTTTCGCCGCCTCCAACACCATGCTCCAATTGCGCACTCCGGACGCCATGCGGGGCCGGGTCATGGCCCTGTATGCCGTCACCCTGGTCGGCATGGCTCCCTTTGGCTCGCTTTTGGCCGGCGGCGCCGCCAGCTTGCTTGGCGCGCCCCTGACCATTGCCCTGGCCGGAGGGCTGTGCTTGACGGGAGTGGCGGCCAGTTTGCTTTTCGAGGCCGCCGGCCAAATATCCGGCTAGGCTGGCCCGGACAAGCCCACGCATTGACAGCCGTCCAGGCCGAAGTCACAACACGGACCAAACCACCAGCTCGCCGCCGTCCGGGCTGCCAAAGGAGCCAAGCCATGCAAACCATCCGCCTCGGACAAACGGGCATCGAAACCGCGGCCATCGGTTTCGGCGGCATCCCCATCATCCGCCTTGGCCGCGACGAGGCGGCCAGCCTCATGCGCCTGGCCCTGGAGCGCGGCATCACCTTTTTCGACACCGCCAACCGCTACATGGACAGCGAAGAGAAGATGGGCCTGGCCTTCGAGGGCATCCGCGACAAGGTGGTCATCGCCACCAAGACCGGGATGCGCCGGGCCAAGGAGGCCATGGAGGAGTTGGAGCTGAGCCTCACGCGCCTGCGCACCGACCGCATCGATCTCTACCAGCCCCATCAGGTGTCCACGCCCGATGACTACGAGACGCTTTTCGGCCCGGACGGGGCCATGGAAGCCCTGGTCAAAGCCCGGGAGCAGGGCAAGATCCGCCATATCGGCATCACCTCCCACAGCCTGGACATGGCCCGTAAACTCGTGGCCACAGGCCTTTTCGCCACTATCCAATTTCCTTACAACATCGTCGAGACCGAGGCCGCCGAGGCGCTTTTCCCCGAAGCCCGGGCCAAGGGCATGGGCATTCTGGTCATGAAGCCCTTTGCCGGCGGCATGCTCGACGACGGCGAGGTGGCCTTGCGTTTCCTGCGCCGGGAAAAGGATTTGCTCGTCCTGTGCGGCTGCGATCAGGCCGAGCAGGTGGAGCAGGCCGTGTCCGTGTTTTCGGGCGACCCGGTCTGGACCGAGAACGACGCGGCCAAGGCCCAAGCCTATCGGGACGAACTCGGGTCGCGCTTTTGCCGGCGCTGCGAATACTGCCAGCCCTGTCCCCAGGGCGTGCGCATCACCTACGCCATGATGTACCGGGTGGTGACCAAGCGCCTGTCGCCGGCCAAGGCGGTCAATTTCTCCGGCGCGGTCATGGAGACGGTGCGCGACTGCGTGGACTGCGGCGAATGCGCCACGCGCTGCCCCTACAACCTGCCCATCCCGGAGATGCTTCGCGAACATCTGGCCATGTACGACGCCCACCGGGAGGCGGCCAAGTGATCGCCCTGACCCAGGCCCTTATGGAGCGTTTCTGGGAAGCCGGCGCGGTGGTGGTGCGCGACGCCCCCATCACCCTCAAATCCGGCCGCCAGAGCCATGTCTACGTGTCCCTGCGCCATTTCGTCTGCGAAGCGGCCAATCTGGCCCTTCTTAGCGACGTGTTCGGGGAATGGCTGGAAGGCCGGGCGTTGACCCTGGGCAGCGTGTCGAGCCTGCTCTCGCCAGTGCTGTGCGGGGCCTTTGCCGGCCGTTTCGACCTGCCGCTGGCCCTTTTTCGGGCTGACGCCTCGGAAAAGGGGCTGTCCGGCCAGGTGTTTGGCGGCGAGAAAGGCGCGCCCGTGGTCCTTGTGGACGACGTGCTGACCTCGGGCGGCACGGCCGTTGAGGCGGCCCGGGCTTTTATCGAGCAGGGTCTTGGCCAGCCGTCGCTGTTCGTCTTCGTGGACAAGCGCCCGCAAAGCCTGCGAGGAAAATTTCCCATGCCCGTGGCCGCGCCCCTGACCCTTGGCGAGCTTTTGGGCCACGGCATCGAGGCCGGTTATCTGCGCGGGGAGGCCGTGGATTTTGCCGAGAAGGAACTGGCCTTTTTGGCGGACTAGAGGCCGCTACAGGCTTGGCAGGGATCGGGCTGGCTTTTCCGCAAGCTGGGCCGTTCTGCACTGGCAAGCGGCCAAGCCAGTCTGAGGCGTGTTCCGATCGGGCTGGCTGGCCAAACAACAAACGCCCGCCATCTCGCAATGCATGAAAAGGCGCGTCGTCCGGGACCCGGACGACGCGCCTTTCGCGTGCGCGCGAAATAAAAAAAGCGCGAGTTGCCTCGCGCTTTTAAGGGAAGCCGGACACCCGGCTGCAACCGTTACCGCTGCTTCCTTTCGGACCTGACGGGGTTGGCGGCGCAACCGCCATCCGACTTCCCTGAAAACTGTGGCGGAGAGGGAGGGATTTGAACCCTCGGTACCCGTTAAGGTACATACGATTTCCAATCGTACTCCTTCGGCCGCTCGGACACCTCTCCGCGAGACGGTGGTAATTACAAAGAACCCATGGCCTTGGCAAGCAAAAAATGCCGCCTAGGCCAATTTTTTTCCGGTCAGCAGCTCGTAGGCGGCCAGGTACTTCTCCTGGGTCTTGGCGACGACATCCTGTGGCAGGTTCGGGGCCGGCGGCTGCTTGTTGAAGCCGATGGAGACCAGCCAATCGCGCAGGTACTGCTTGTCGTAGCTCGGCTGGGACTTGCCGGCCTGATAGCCCTCGGCTGGCCAGAAACGCGAGGAATCGGGGGTCAGCACCTCGTCGATGAGGATCAGCTCGTCACCCAGAAGCCCGAACTCGAACTTGGTGTCGGCGATGATGATGCCGCGCTCCCGGGCGTAGTCCCGGGCCCTGGCGTACATGGCCAGGCTCGTGGCCTCGACCTTGGCGAAAAGCGCGCTTCCGAGCATCTCCTTGGCCGTGTCCAGGGTGATGTTCTCGTCATGGGCGCCGAGATCGGCCTTGGTGGACGGGGTGAAGATGGGTTCGGGCAGGATCTGCGATTCCACAAGCCCGGCCGGCAGGGCATGGCCGCAGACCGTCCCCGTGGCCTGATAGTCCTTGAGGCCCGAGCCGGTGATAAAACCGCGCACGATGCACTCGATGGGCAGGGGCTTGGCCTTCTTGGCCACCACCGAACGGCCGACAAGATCGGCGGCGTAGGGAGCTAGCGGCGCGGGATATTCGGCCACGTCCGAGGCGATCAGGTGGTTGGGGACCATATCCTTGAACATGTCCATCCAAAACAGCGTGATCTGGTTGAGGATCACGCCCTTGAGCGGAATGGGGTCGGGCATGATGACGTCGTAGGCCGAGATGCGGTCGGTGGTGACCAAAAGCAGGCTATCCGGCGAGAGATCGTAAATGTCGCGCACCTTGCCCCGGGAACGCAGGGGATAGGCCTTGATGTCGGTTTCGGTCACGGCGTGCATGATATGGCGCTCCTTCCTTATTTCAAACGGCATTCCACGCTGCGGGCGTGGGCTTCGAGATTTTCGAGTCTGGCCAGCCGGGCGATCTTGGGGCCGTTGGCGGCCACGTAGTCCGGCGCGGCGGCGATCAGGCTGGTTTTCTTGGTGAACGTGGACACGGACAGGGCCGAGGAGAACCGGGCCGTGCCCATGGTCGGCAGCACATGGTTGGGGCCGGCGAAATAGTCGCCGACCGGCTCAGGGCAGTGGTGACCCATGAAGACCGCGCCGGCGTGGCGCACCTTGCCGACAAAGGCCCAGGGATCGGCCACGCACAGCTCGAAATGCTCGGGCGCGATGGCGTTTATGAGCTCCATGCCGACGTCGAGGTCGGGCACGGCGACCAGCGCCCCATAGTGGGACAAGGCGGCGGCGGCGATGTCGTTTCTAGGCAGGGCCGCCACTTGCTTGGCCAGTTCGGCGCAGGTGGCGTCAAGCAGGGCTTGGTCGTCGCTTATGCACACGGCGGCGGCCATGGGATCATGCTCGGCCTGGGAGAGCATGTCGGCGGCCAGCCATTCGGGGTTGCCCGTGGCGTCGGCCAGGATGGCGATTTCGCTTGGCCCGGCGATCATGTCGATGCCGATGCGGCCGATGAGCAGGCGCTTGGCCGTGGTGACGTAGATGTTGCCCGGCCCGACCACCACGTCCACCGGAGCGATGGTCTCGGTACCGTGGGCCAGGGCGGCGATGGCCCAGGCGCTGCCCATACGGTAGATCTCGGTGACGCCGCACACGGCGGCGGCGGCCAGGATGTAAGGATTGAGCGTGCCGTCGGCCCGGGGCGGGGACACGGCCACGATGCGGGGCACGCCGGCCACGGCGGCCGGAATGGCGTTCATGAGCAGGCTCGAAATAAGCGGCGTTTCACCGCCGCGCCCGCCGGGCACGTAGCAGCCGGCGGCGTCCACCGGGGTGACGATCTGGCCGAGCATGGTGCCGCCCGGAGACGGGACCCACCAGGACTGCTCCTTTTGGCGCTCGTGGAAATCGCGGATGTTGGCGGCGGCTTCCTCGATGATGGCCAGATCGGCTGCTGGGATGGCGTTTTTGCCGGCCTCAATGTCGGCGGCGGGCACGCGCAGACAGGAGGCGTCAAAGGTCTTGCAGTCGAAATCGCGGGTCAGTTCCACCAGGGCGGCGTCGCCGCGTTCGGCCACGTCGGCCAGGATGCGGCGGACTTTTTCCTCGGCGTCGCCGGCCGCCTCCTCGCGAGTGGCGAGCAGGGCGCGAAGCGCCCCAAAATCGGCCGGGCCGGTGACGGTAAAGCGGGGGCAGGGCATGGGAATATCCTTGGGCAAGCTTGAAGGTGACGCGTGAAGGCCCATAATCTAGGGCCAAGCGCACCAAATGTCGAGACGTGGAGGATGAAGATGCCTCCGGCGGCCGGGGGCCTGAGGCCCCTGGACCCCCCAGATAAAGAAACGGGTTAGGGGGTCCGGGGGGGATTATCCCCCCCGGCCGCCGGAGGCATCTTTTCTTCTCTCTCCTCACTCTCCATGGGCAACTGGCAACGGTCGCCGCCGGGTTGGCGGGCGAGGAGGGGGGCCACGGGTTCGCCCTTGGCCAGGCGGCGGGCCAGTTCCAGCTGTTCGGCCCGGCACACGGCCAGCCCGTCGATGGCCGCGCCGACCACCCGGCGCAGGATGTCGGCGTAGCGCGGCCCGGCTTCGACGCCCAGGGCCTTGAGGTCGTTGCCCGTGACCTCCACCCGCTTGTGGCGCAGCGTGGTCAGGTGCAGGGACACATACTTCTGCAGCGGCTCCCGGGGATTGCGGGCCATGAGGTAGAGCGCGCCTTCAAGGGGCATGGGGTCGAGGAGAAAATAGAGCTCCGAGGGCGGCCCCTTGTGGTATTCCCAATTGAAGATGCCCTGGGCGGTGTCGCGGATCTGCTGGCGCAGGGCGGCCATCTCGGCGGCTTGGCGTTTGGAGAAGTTGAGCCGGCGGGCGATGATGGCGAACTGTTCCGGGTCAAGGCCGGTGCAAAGGCCCAGGAAGTAGAGCATCCAGACCTGGGGCTGGGGCTCGATGTAGAGCAGGCGGTACCAGTTGATGACGTTTTCCACCTCCAGAAGCACGGCTTCCTTGGAGGGGGTGAGCGCCAGCAGCGGATGGATGGCGGCCAGGAGCTTGTAGTCCTGCATCCGGCGCAGGCAGGACAGCGGCGTTTTCTCCTCGAAGATGAGCCGCAGTTCGTGCATGACCCGGGAGCCGGAGAGCTTGTGGAAAAAACTGTGGCGCACGGCGTTTTTGATCAGCCGGTCGGTCTGTCCGCCGATGCGGAAGCCGAAACGTTCGCTGAAGCGGATGGCGCGCACGATGCGGGTGGGGTCCTCGACGAAGCTTAAGGAATGCAGCACCCGCAACACCCGGTCCTTGATGTCGCGCTGGGCTCCGAAGAAGTCGACCAGATCGCCGAAACGCTCGGGCGAGAGGTGCAGGGCCAGGGCGTTGACCGTGAAATCCCGGCGGTAGAGGTCCATCTTGATGGAAGACAGTTCCACCGTGGGCAGGGCAGCCGGGTATTCATAGTATTCCAGGCGGGCGGTGGCCACGTCCACCCGCTGGCCGTCCGGCAGGATGACCACGGCGGTCTTGAATTTGGGGTGGGACTTGTAGCGGCCGCCGTAGATGCGGGCCAATTCGGCGGCATAGGCCACGCCGTCGCCCTCGACTACCAGATCCACGTCGAAGTTGGGGTGCTTGAGCAGCAGGTCGCGGACAAAGCCGCCGACCACGTAGACGGCGTGGCCGGTCTGCTGGCCGAGTTCGCCGGCCTGTTTGAGCAGGGCGAGCAGCTTTTTGGGCAGTCGCTCGCGCAGCATTCCGGCCACGTTGCGGTCTTTTTTGCGCTCGGGCAAAAGCGATTCCGGGATGCGGGACGGCTCCTTGACCAGGGTGTTGACCAGATCGGTGCGGGTGACGACGCCGACGAGCTTGCCGTCCTCGGCCACCGGGGCAAGGCGCTGGCGGCGGCCCAGGATCACCTCCATGACGGCGTAGAGGTCCGTGTCCGGGGTGATGACGGCCGGATCGCGCATCATGTACTCGCTGACGGAAACGTCGCCCAGGCCGTGGTTGATGGCCTTGTCCATGATGTCGTGCTCGATGACCCCCACGCAGCGCCGGCCGCCCTTGGCCACCACGGGCAAGGCTTTTAAGCCGTAGCGGGTCATGATCTCCTCGGCCCGGCGCATGGTGGCGCTGTCCTCAATGGACACGGCCGGCTTGCTCATGAGCTGGCGGGCGTGGATCTGCGGGTTGATCTGGGCGTAGAGCAGCCCGAAAAGCTCCTCGCGCACCTGGGTCAGCGTCATGTTCTTGATGGAAGCCGAGGCGGCGTAGGGGTGGCCGCCCCCGCCCAGGGCCGAGCAGATCTTGCCCACATCCACGTCCGGGGTGCGCGAACGGGCGACCAGATGCACCCGGTCGTTCATAAGCCCGATGGCGAACAGCACCCGCAGGTTTTCCATATCCAGGAACTTGTGAACGAGCAGGGCAAAGTCGCCGATGTACTGGTCGGAGGTCGCCTCGGCGATGACCACCTCAATGCCGTTGATGTCGTGGGTTTGTGCCGTCTCGATGAGCTGGCTCATGATGGTGATCTGTTCCGAGGACAGCTCCCGGGTCATGAGGTCGGCGATGACGCCCACGTCCATGCCGCGAGAGCGCAGCCAGGCGGCGGCGGCCAGGTCGTGTTCGGTGGTGGAGGCGAAGGTGAAGGAGCCGGTGTCCTCATAGATGCCCAGGCCCAGGATGGTGGCCTCGTCCGGGGTCAGGGGCAGGCCCTTTTCCATGATGGCGTCCATGAGGATGCCGGTGGTGGAGCCCCAGTTCTTGACCACCGACAGGGCGGCGGGGACATCCTCGTCGGTGTCGGGATGGTGGTCGTAGCAGTGGATAACCAGGCCTGGATTGTCGAAAACGGCTTCGATATGGGGCACGCGGGAGCGTTGCCGGGTGTCGACCAGGACGAGCTGCCGCACGCTTGCCGGGTCGATCTCCTTGAAGTTCTTGAAATTGAACATGTAGGTGGCGCTTTGGATGAAAAAGTGCCGCAGGTTTTTTTCCTGGCTGCCCGGAAAGATCAGGGTCGCGCCGGGATAGAGCTTGCCGGCGGCGATGATGGCGGCCAGGCAGTCGAAATCGGCGTTGGCGTGTCCGGTGACGATGACGGGAGCAGGGAGCAGATCGGGCTTCTGGGGAGAACTCATGTATAAAGCGTCACTTTAACTTTTGTCCCGGTCACGGGACCGGGGATGGTGGGCGCGGTGGACGGCCAGCAAGCGGCCGGCCTGGACATGGGTGTAGATTTCGGTGGCGCTGATGTCGGCGTGGCCCAGCAGCATCTGCACGGTGCGCAGATCGGCCCCGCCGTCGAGGAGATGGGTGGCGAAGGAATGACGCAGGCTGTGGGGGGAAATGCGCGTCGAGACCTGGGCGGCCAGGGCATAGCGCTTGATGCCCTTCCACACCGCCTGCCGGGTCAGCCCCTTGCCCGAGCGGTTGAGAAACACGTGCTGGTCCTTGGGGCCAAAGGCGCCGCGTATGCTGGAGAGATACGTGGAGAGGAACTCCATGGCCAGGGAATGGATGGGCGTCACGCGCTCCTTGGAACCCTTGCCGAACACCCGCAGCAGGCCGGCCTGGGCGTCGAAATCGGCCAACGTCAGGCCCACCAGCTCGGAGACGCGAAGGCCGGCGGCGTAGAGCAGCTCCAGCATGGTGCGGTCGCGGTAGCCCAGGGGCGTGGCCGTGTCCGGGGCGTCGAGCAGGCGCGTGACCTCCTCGCGGGAGAGCACGTCCGGGAGCAGGCGCGGCAGCTTGGGGTTTTCAATGAGCGCCGCCGGCGAGGCCGACAACCAGGATTCGTCGGCGGCGAAGGCAAAAAAGCCGCGCAGGGCGGAGAGGTGGCGGGCCAGGGACCGGCTGGCCAGCCCGCGCGAGCGCAGGTGCATGAGATAGAGCAGCACGGTCTCGTCGGTGGTGGCTTCCAGGGCCGCGCAGTGGTCGTTTAAGAAAATCAAAAAACCCGCGATATCGGTGGAATAGGCGGTAATGGAATGCTCGGACAGGCCCCTGGCCACGATCAGGTGCTCGATGTAACGGTCGACCCAGGGATGGGCCGGACGGGGAGAGGCCGGGGATGTGTCGTTGGTGCTCATGGCGCGAGGGCCTTTTCTGGCATGATTTGGGCCATCCGTAAACGCCCCGAGGCCTATGCGGCGGCTTGACACGAATGGGGGCCGTTTTTACTGTGGCCGGCCTGCCGTCCTAGGCGGGGATACACGCCCATAAGGAGCCCCCATGATCCAGTTTCCCATGGCCGACCGCGTGGCCGCCCTTCCTCCCTATCTTTTCGCCGAAATCGACCGCGTCAAGGCCGAAGTCCGGGCTCGTGGCGTGGACATCATTTCCCTGGGCATCGGCGACCCGGACCTGCCCACCCCGGACTGCATTATCGACGCCCTGTGCGCCGCCGCCCGCAAGCCGGAAAACCATCAGTACCCCGATTATGTCGGCCTGCTGACCTTTCGCGCCGCCGTGGCCGACTGGTACAAGGAACGCTTCAGCGTGACCCTGGACCCGGCCACGGAAGTGGTGAGCCTGATCGGCTCCAAGGAAGGCATCGCCCATTTCCCCTTCGCCTTCGTCAATCCCGGCGATCTGGTCATCGTCTGCTCGCCCAACTACCCGGTCTATCCGGTGGCCACGGGCTTTTGCGGCGGCGAAGTCAAGATCCTGCCGCTCACCGACGAAAACGACTACCTGCCCGACCTCGACAGCGTCACCGACGCCGAATGGGCCCGGGCCAAGATCATTTTCGTCAACTACCCCAACAACCCGACCTCGGCCGTGGCCCCGCGCGCCTTCTACGAGAAGCTCGTGGCCAAGGCCAAGGCGACGAACACCATCGTCGTCTCCGACGCCGCCTACACCGAGATGTACTATGACCCGGCCGAAAAGCCCATGTCGATCCTGGAGGTCGAAGGGGCCAAGGACGTGGCCATCGAGTTCCACTCCCTGTCCAAGACCTACAACATGACCGGCTGGCGCATCGGCATGGCCGTGGGCAACGCCCAGCTCGTCAAGGGGCTGGGCAAGATCAAGGAAAACGTGGACTCCGGCATCTTCCAGGCCGTGCAGGAAGCCGGCATCGTGGCGCTTAGGCAGGGCGAACCCTTTGCCGAGCAGTTCCGGGGCATCTACAAGGAGCGCCGGGACAAGGCCGTGGCCGCCCTGGCCAAGATGGGCATCGCCTGCCGCACGCCCAAGGCGTCCTTCTACCTCTGGTGCAAGACCCCGGCCGGCCACACCTCGGCCGCCTTCGTCACCAAGGTGCTCCAGGAGACCGGCGTGGTGCTCACTCCGGGCAACGGCTTCGGCGCGCCGGGCGAAGGCTACTTCCGCATCGCCATGACCGTCCCCGTCGCCCGCATGGAGGAGGCGTTGTCACGCATCGCCAAGCTGTAACCGTCTATGTCGGCCTGGGCTCCAACCAGGGCGACAGGCTGGCCAATCTTCGTCTGGCCCGGGAGCGCCTCGGCGCGCTCCCGGACGCCTTTTTGGCGGGCGCAAGCCCCGTCTACGAGACCGAGCCCTGGGGCGAGGCCGACCAAACGACGTTTTTCAATCAGGTCGTGGCCCTGACCCTGGGCGATTCCTGGTCGCCCAGACGGCTGTTGCAGGCGCTTTTGGCCAACGAGACCTTGCTTGGCCGGGTGCGCGATCCGGCACGGCCAAACGGTCCCCGGACCATGGACTGCGACTTGCTGCTGTATGGCGACGTCCGCCTTGCGGAACCCGACCTGAGCGTTCCCCATCCGCGCCTGCGGCAGCGGCCTTTCGTCCTGGTTCCGCTGGCCGACGTTGCCCCGGAGCTGTCCATCCCGGACGAGCAGGGGGGAAGCGTGGCCCAGGCGCTGGCGGAAATGCCTTCCAACCAGGGCGGGAATATTGTAGGGGCAATCGAGGCATCGGCCCGTTAACCTGGGCCGGCAAGGAGCGTTATGTACCGTTGGCTCATTTTACTCGTGGCCGCGTTTATTTTGTATAAGCTGTTCATGGGCGACCGAGGTCGAAAAAAGGAACAGGAAGCCGAAACCAAAAAACGCATGGCCGCCACCGGCGACATGGTCAAGGACCCGGTCTGCGGCACCTATGTGCCGGCCGACGCCGACATCCGCGCTCGGGATGGCGACAAGGTCTACGCCTTTTGCAGCTACGAATGCCGCGACAAGTTCGTCAAGCGCATCGAAGCCAGCCGCACCCAGGCCATGGACCAGGGCAAGACTGCCGAGCAGACCGGGGAAGAAGCCCGCCATTAGCCGGCGTCCCTGTGGCAAGGCCTTGGTTTTTTCAGGGGAAGGACATGCAATCGCCGCCTCGTCCTTGATGCCGCCTGCAGGCCTTTTAGGGACGCGACACGCGGCCCAGGCCGGCCCCTGAACGGTAAGCCGACTTCCTCCCGCCCAGGCGGGTTCGTTTTTTATGTCGCCGTCCGCCGGTTGGGAACAGTTCGGTCCGGGCGGCGGCCTGTTTGATGGAACCCCAAACAGCAGCCGTCCCCATGCAGCCAAGCGATTCCCGATCTTCCGACACGGCTTCGGCCTGGCCCTGGCGCATGGCTGCGGCAGGCCTCGTGGCCGTGGCCGCTTTCCTGCGCCTGTACCACCTGGAAACCCCGTCCATGTGGTGGGACGAGATCATCGTGCCATTGACGGCCCGGTTTCCCCTGGCCTACATCCTTGATTTCTCGCGCCACTGCGAGATGCACCCGCCCCTGTACCATATTTGCATCAAGCTCGTGGAGGGGATGGGACTTTCCGACGCCAGCTTGCGCCTGCCCTCGGCCGTTTGCGGCATCATTCTTGTCTATGCCGCCTGGCACGGCCTGGGCCGCCTCTACGGACGCGGGGTCGGGCTTGTGGCCGCCGCTTTCCTGGCCGGCAGCGCCATGCAGGTCTGGCATGTGCGCCAGGTGCGGCCCTACGCCATCTTCGTTTTGCTGTTCCTGTTGTCTTTCTGCCATCTGCTGCGCTTCGTGCGTGAGGGCAGAAACCGCGACCTGTATGCCATCCTGGCCTACAACGTGCCGCTTTTTTTGCTCCACTATTTCACCTTCCACATCGCCCTGGCCGAGGGGATCATCCTGGTCCTTCTGTGGCGGCCCGGGGGCAGGAGGGGCGTCAGCTTCCGGCAGATCGCGACCTTTGCCGCCGGCACGTTGGCCGTGGCACTGCCGGTGCTTTTTTTTCTCTTTCTGCCAAGCCAGACCACGCTTTCCATCTTCGGCATCAAGGCCGGTTACGACGAAATCGGGCGGTTGATCGTGGCTTATGCCGCTCATGTGCTGTGGAGCCACGACGACCTGAGCCTGCGACTCGGTTTCGGGGCCTTGCTCGTCATCGGCGGCTGGGCCATGGCCCGCAAGGCTCCCCGGGAACTGGCCGCCTGCCTGCTTGTGTGCCTCATCCCGGCGCTGGTCCTTTTCCTCATGCGCAAAACGGCCTATTTCTCACCGCGCCATTTCCTCTACATGACCGTCCCGGCGGCCATCCTTGTCGGTCACGTGACCATGTTCCTGCCCCGCCAGGGATTGGCCGTCCCCCTGGCCGCCGTCTTGGCCGCCATCCCGGCCGGCGTCCTTTATTGGCAGCATTACGGCGACTATTACGAAGACACGAGCTACCACCACAACGTCTTTGTCACGGATTTCAAGCCGATGGCCCGGAAACTGGCCGGCATCCTTCGCCCGGGCGAGGTCGTCGCCGCCTCGGACCAGGGCACGGTCAACGCCGTTTCCTGGTATCTCGACCAGTTCACGGCCGTGAATCCTTTTCGGGAGCAGCTTCTTTCGGAAGAACAGGGCAACTTCGAACTGGCCTTTTTCACGCCGTTTCGTACCTGGGGCCATCTTGGCCCCACCGAAGAGGAATTCGCCGCCGCCGTCGGCCCCATCACCGCGACCCAGCCGGTCTTAAACGCCACCCTTTACCGGCTGCCCATCCAGCGCGAGCCGGCCCCACGCATCGAGGTCGTTCCCTATCATCTGCGCCGACGTATGGAGCTCCCGGCCTTCTACCGCCAGGTCGCCGCTTTTTCGGGCATGACCATCAGCCCTTATTGGGGCGGCGAGGCCATCGCCACCCGCAACAACACGGTCTCGCGCCTGGAATACCGCCTGGACAACGCTGCCCCGGCCGGGCCGCAGCAGCTCCAGTTCATCCTGGAGTACAAAAACCAGGGGCAGGGGAGCCGCATGGCCTACGCCGTGCGCTTCGACGACGAGCCGCCCGTGCCGCTTTTCACCTCCCTTGGCCCGGACCCGGCCGAGGCGGCCACGGTCTCCATCGTGCGCGAGGCTCCGTACAAGACCATGCGCCTGAGCCTGGAGACGGTCTGCGCCGACCAGACCGCCCGGTATCCCGGCGGCAACCTGGAAACCGCCGCCTTCCGGGGCTTTGACCTGGAGATCGTGCCGGCCGGCCGGTTCGATTCAACCCCCGTGGCGGCGAACCTTCGGGAGAACAATCTCGGCAAGATCGAACACGGCGCGGACAACGTCTTTCGCTGGGGACTTGGCCCGACAACCGCCCTGACCTTCACCCTGGACGCGACGCGCCCGCTCATCCTGGAATTCGACTTCGACAACACCATCGACGGCCAGAATGTGGTCGTGGCCGTCAACGGCCAGATTCTTGAAAATCTCTCGGGCCTGGGCGTCGGCGAGACGCGTCGCCTGCGCCTGCCCATCGCCGGACGGGCCGGAGCCAACGACGTGCTCATTGCCTACAGCCACTGGAACCATGGCACGGTCACGTTCGCCGAGACGGACGTTCGTCCCATGGCGCTTTTCATCCGTCGCCTGCGGCTGGTCGCGCCTTAGCGCGGCGCGCGCCGCGTCGGGAGTGGATGTTGATTATGGCCTCCGGCCCAGCGAAGAAGCGCTAATGCCGTGTCGGTCACGCGGGCTGGACGCGCTGTTTATCGACGGCGACACAGAGACGTGCGAGGCCTGCTGACGGAAACGGCACGACAGGCCATCAGTTGGACAGTATCCGTTCCTGAGCCGAGCAGGACGGAACGCAAAGGGTCACGACAAGCAGGCGAGCTTGTATTCTCTCCTTCTCTCGCAAAGTTAACATAATTTACATTATGAGACAATAAAAGATGCCCAGAATAACGACATCTGCCATCGACGTAGCCGCCACGACCAACCAGAAAGGCCCCGCCCTAGGCAATCGGACGCTGCCACGACCGCCAAAATGCAGCGCATGCGCCATGGGGCTTATGGTCCGGTCGTCCTGATGCGACCGGATGCGTCACGTCCGCAAAACATCCAGACCACACTCCAAGCCAATCCTTCGGACACTCCAGAGTATCCAGGGACATCTCGTATTACGATATGACTATAAAACGTAAACGGCCTTAAGCGCAGAACCAAACAAGCCGCGCCCCTTGCCGTCGTTCGTTGTTTCTGCCGCCGACGCCCCAGCCTTCCAATGCCAGAGACACAAGAATCACGCGCGCCCGAAGCTACCACCGAATAATCCGGGAACAAGACGTTTCGGGCGCGCAGCGGCTTCATACTGGGTTCCCCAAGTCTGGCCGCATCCAAGGCCTACACGATAAAAAGCGGCACAGGCGCAAACGCCGTCACATCCACCAAGCCCTTGTCCGTGAGCTTGAGGCTCGGGATCACCTCCAGCGACAAAAAGGACATGGTCATGAACGGATGGGCCTCGACCTTGGCTGGAAGCTGCGCCACCTGTCGGAAGGCGGCGTCGAGTTTGGCCAGTCCGTCCAGAATCACCTCCAGGGGCGCGTCGCTCATGAGCCCGGCCACAGGCAGACGCAGCTGGGCCAGCACTTGGCCGCCGCTGACCACGGCGAAGCCGCCGCCGGAAACCATGAGCGTGCGCGCGGCGAGCACCATATCCGCGTCGTTGGTTCCGGCTACGATGAGATTGTGGGCGTCGTGGGCCACCGTGCCGGCGATGGCTCCGTTCTTGAGACCCAGGCCCTTGACGAACCCCAGCGCCAGATTGCCGGTGGCCTTGTGGCGTTCGATGACGGCGAGCTTGGCCAGATCGCGCCCGGCATCGGCCACGGCCAGGCCGTCGCGCACCGTGGGGGCCATGTCCAGGTTTTCGGTGACGATCTGACCCGGGATGACGCCGATCACTCGCATCCGCTGAGAAGTCGCCGGCACGGCCAGCCGGGCCTCGGACACCTCGCCGCCCACGCGCATGGCCCGGGGCGGGGTCAGACACGACCGGTCAGCGAATTCCCAGTCGGAAAGGCGCTTGCCGTCAAGCACCACCTCGCGGATGGCAAAGGACGCCAAATCCTCCACCAGCACGGCGTCGGCCCGGTAGCCCGGTGCCACAGCGCCCCGGCGGCGCAGGCCGAAATAGCGGGCGGTGTTGAGGCTGGCCATGGCCACGGCCCGCACCGGCGGCACGCCCCGGGCCACGGCCTGGCGCACCAGCGCGTTCATGTGCCCTTCCCGGCTGAGATCGGTCGGGTCGCGGTCGTCGCTGACCAGGCAAAACTGGGTCCAATTGTCGGCGGCAACAAGATCGATCAAGGTATCGAGGTTTTTTTCGGTGCTGCCCTGGCGGATCATGATGGTCAGCCCCCGGCGCAGCTTTTCCCGGGCTTCCGTAAATTCCGTGCATTCGTGGTCGGACTGCGGCCCGGCCGTGGCGTAGGCGTCGAGCGCCCGGCCGGTCAGGCCCGGGGCGTGACCGTCGATGACGCGCCCCTTGGCGGCCAAGAGTTTTCGCAGCATGCTTTCGTCGCCGGCCACCACGCCCGGAAAATTCATAACCTCGGCCAGCCCCAGGATGCGTTCCGGGTGGCGGGCCAGCAAGGCGGCCACGTCCATGGCCCCCAGGCGCGCCCCGGAGGTGGCCATGCTCGTTGCCGGCACGCAGGACGGGGCCATGAAATAGCAGGTCACGGGCAGGTCCTGGCTGCAGGCCAGCATGTATTCTATGCCGGGCAACCCCAGCACGTTGGCGATCTCGTGGGGATCGGAAATGACGGCGCAGGTGCCGTGGGGGGCCACGGCCCGGGCAAAGACCGGCGGCGACAGCAAGGTCGATTCGATGTGGATGTGGCCGTCGATGAATCCCGGGCACAGGTACGCGCCGTCGGCGTCGATGACCTGCTCGGCATCGCCGCCGGCAAAGCCGACGAACACGCCTTCGGCCACGGCCACGTCGGCCTCGTGGATTTCGCCGGACAGCACGTTGACCAGCCGGGTGTTTTTGATGACCAGATCGGCCGGGGCTTCACCCCGGGCCACGGCCAGCCGCCGGCCCAAGATTTCAAGGCTTTCGTTCGCGGACATGGCCTCTCCTTTTATAGCTAAAGTATAACTTGAAGTTTTGGCCTTGAATCAGGCCCGATTTTTCCCTATAGCACGGCCCATGAACGCACCAGGAACTTTCACCCTCGGCTCCGGCGACGGCAGCGCCCGCACCGGCCGACTGACCACGGCCCACGGCGAGATCGAAACCCCCGTCTTCATGCCCGTGGGCACCCAGGGCACGGTCAAAAGCCTGTGCCCCACCGATCTGCAGGATATAAAAGCCCGGATCATCCTGGGCAACACCTATCACCTCTACCTGCGCCCCGGCGACGAACTGGTGGCCAAGCTCGGCGGCCTGCACCGCTTCATGGGCTGGGACGGCCCCATTCTCACCGATTCCGGCGGATTTCAAGTCTTCAGCCTGTCGGGCCTGCGCCGCATCACCGAGGAAGGCGTCACCTTCGCCTCCCATATCGACGGCTCCAAGCACCTCTTTTCGCCGGAAAAAGTCGTCTCCATCCAGCGAAACCTCGGCTCGGACATCATGATGGTCCTCGACGAGTGCGTGCCCTACGGCGCGGACCGGGCTTACACCGAGAAATCCCTGGGCCTGACCACCCGCTGGGCCAGGCGCTGCCGGCAGGCCCACCCGGCCGGGGACCGGGGCCAGCTCATGTTCGGCATTGTCCAGGGCGGTTTTTTCAAGGATTTGCGCGCCCAAAGCGCCGAGCAGATCATCGAGGTGGGTTTTGACGGCTATGCCCTGGGCGGACTGTCCGTGGGCGAGAGCCGGGCCGAGATGTATGACATCCTGGGCGACGCCGCCCCCCTGCTCCCGGCCGACCGGCCGCGCTATCTCATGGGCGTTGGCGCGCCGCGCGACCTGCTGGCCGGCATGGCCGCCGGCATCGACATGTTCGACTGTGTGCTGCCGACCCGAAATGCCCGAAACGGCACGCTTTTCACCTTCCAGGGCAAGGTCAACATCAAGCGGGCCGAATACCGCGAGGACGACTCGGCCCTGGACCCCACCTGCCCCTGCTACGCCTGCCGCACCTTTTCCCGGGCCTATCTGCGCCATCTCTACATCGCCAAGGAGCTCTTGTCCTACCGGCTCAACACGCTCCATAACCTGACTTTTTTCTCCATCATGATGGAGCGGGCCAGGCAGGCCATCCGGGAAGGCCGCTTCGCCGCCTACCGGGCCGAAATGGAGTCGCTCTACCCCGAGAGCGAATAGCTTCGCGGCTAGGCCAAGCGCCAGGGGCACAACCTCTTGACGCCGAGGCCGAGTCCGCGTAGAAATCGCCGTTCATGCCGGGATGGCGGAATTGGTAGACGCAGTGGACTCAAAATCCACCGGCCGCAAGGTCTTGCGAGTTCGAGTCTCGCTCCCGGTACCAAATTTGACAGGCTTCAGGGGCACCCCTGGGGCCTGTTTTCGTTGGTAGGCGGCCACCCTACCCCTTGTGTCCCGCTGCCTGACCTGATAGCCCCTTTTCCCCGGCCACGAGCATAAGGAGCCGCCATGATCCCTATCGGTCCTCTCGTCAACGGCGCGGCCATCATCGTCGGCGCCCTGCTTGGCCTCACGCTGCACGGCCGGTTCCCCGACCGCATCCGCACCATCATGTTTCACGCCCTGGGGCTTTCCGTCTTCGCCATCGGCGTCAAGATGGCCATGACCATGACCTCGCCCATCCTCCTGGTTGTCTCCATGCTCGTCGGCGCTGTCATCGGCGAAGCCATCGACATCGAACGCCAGTTCGCCCGTGCCGGCGACAAGGTCAAAGCCCTGCTGCGCTCGGACAACGCCCTTTTCACCGACGGCCTGGTCACCGCCTCGGTCATCTTCTGCTCCGGCACCATGGCCGTGCTCGGCTCCTTTGACGAAGCCCTGCGCGGCGACCATACCCTGCTGTTCACCAAATCCATCCTCGACGGCTGCATCGCCATGATCCTGGCCACCACCTACGGGGCCGGCGTGGCCCTGTCGTTTTTGCCCGTGGCCGCCTACGAAACCGCCATGACCGTCACCGCCGGCGCGGCCCAGGACTTTTTCACCCCGGCCCGCCTCACCCAGCTGTCGGCCGTGGGCGGCCTGCTCATCGTCGGCATCGGCATCAACATGCTCGGGATTTTAAAAATCAAGGTCTTCAATCTGCTCCCGGCCATGTTCCTTGCCGCCGCCCTGGCCCCCTTCTTCGTCGATTAGCCGCCCAACCGCCCGGGATTCCTTTACGCGGCCGCCCTTTTGCCGTACCAGGGACCGGCCATGCACGAACTCTCCATCGCCCAAAGCCTGCTGGCCCTCATCGAAGACGAGATGGCCAAGCACGGCAAGGAAAAGCTCATTACCGTCAAGGTTCGCCACGGACGCCTGTCCTCGGTGGTGCCCGAAGCCCTGTCCATGGCCTTCGAAGTCCTGACCGCCGATTCGCGGCTGGCCGGCGCGGCCCTGGTCATGGAAGAAACCCCCGTGCTGCTGCGCTGCCGCGACTGCAGCCGGGAGTTCACCCCCGATCCGCCCACCGCCGCTTTCGCCCCCTGTCCGGGCTGCGGCCAGGAACTCGGCCACACGGTGGTGTCCGGGCGCGAACTCTATATCGAATACCTCGAACTCGAATAGCGGAGACCGGCCATGCAGATTCCCGTGGTGCGCAACATCCTCGAAGCCAACGCCAACGAAGCCTCCGAGCTCAAAGACTTCTTCGCCCAAAAGGGCATCCTGGTGCTTAATCTCATGAGTTCCCCCGGCGCGGGCAAGACCACCATCCTGGAACGTACCCTCACCGATCTGCGCGATGAGTTGCGCATGGCCGTCATCGAAGGCGATCTGCAAACCGACAACGACGCTCGCCGCGTGGCCGCAACCGGCGCCCAGGCCGTGCAGATCAACACCGAAGGCGGCTGCCACCTGACCGCCTCCCAGGTGCGCGCCGCCCTTGCCAGCCTCGACCTCGACGGCCTGGACATCCTGTTTATCGAAAACGTCGGCAACCTTGTCTGTCCGGCCGAGTTCGACGTGGGCGAGGATTTCAAGGTCACGCTTCTAAGCGTCACCGAGGGCGACGACAAACCCGAGAAGTATCCGCTGATGTTCCATATTTCGGCAGCCACGTTGCTCAATAAGATCGATCTGCTGCCCTACGTGGACTTCAATCTGGAAAACGCCTCCCGCCATGCCCGGACGCTCAACGCCGACATCAGCCTGTTCCCGGTCTCGGCCCGCACCGGCGAGGGTATGGCCGCCTGGTACGACTGGCTGCGCTCCCATCGGGCGGCCAAAAAAAAGCTTGCCTAGTGTAGCGTCCTTTAAAAATACGTTTTTTTTAATAAACCTTATGATTTTACAATCTTTCTCGCAAAAAATCCTATGCGCTTTGCGTGGACGCGACACGAGGCAAGGAAACAGCCGACTCGTTGCCCAAGCTTCCCGTGCCAACGGAGGCTCGTCGTGTACGGGAGCGAAAAATGACCGTGAGCTGGCCTCGGAGCGCCAGACTACCACATGACAGAACACGTCCCCGGAAGAACATCATGATGCAGCCCCGCCCCTCTCTGGATTCGTTGCGGCAGGCCTCGGGCATCGCGCCGGCCACGGACATGGCCGTGGTGCGCATCCTGTTCGAAGAATACGCCAAGGGCCTGGGCTTTTCTCTGTGCTTCCAGAATTTCGACGAGGAATTGGCCGGCCTGCCCGGGCGCTACGGCGTGCCTGGCGGCGGCCTGTGGCTGGCCTGGGTCAATGGCCTGCCGGCCGGCTGCGTGGGGCTTCGGCCCCTGGAAGACAGGGTGTGTGAAATGAAGCGGCTCTACGTTCGACCCGACCACGCCGGGCACGGTCTGGGTCGAGGCTTGGCCGAAGCGGCCTTGGCCGGCGCGAGGAAACGCGGTTACCGGGTCATGCGCCTCGACACCCTCAAATCCATGACCGCCGCCAACGCCCTCTATCGCAAGCTCGGGTTTGAGCAGATCGGGCCGTACTGCGACAATCCTTTCGAGGACGCCCGGTACTACGAGCTCACGCTTTAGCCCTCCCCGCTTCACCCCTGTGGCGGCGGCGCTTCCTAAGAAGCGTGGGCCGACTGTTTGTTGGTGACGCAGGCTTGCACATGGCGCCCGCCCGCCAAGCCCCTGTCTCTCATTCCCAGCCGATGCCCGGCCCTGGCTCCACCGCTACCAGCGCCGGCAAAGCGCTTCGCGCCACGGTTCGGCCACGAGCCAGGCCAGCCCTTCCCCGACACGCTCCACCGGCACACGCTGTCCGGCCAGCTCCACATCGCGCATGAAGGCCAGGCGCAGGGGTTTGGCCAGGCCGCGCGCGTCGCCGACAAAGGCGTTTTCCGGGGCGAGCCGCAACCACTCCCGACCGGGCCGGTCCGAGGCCCATACCGCTTCCGGCAAAAAAACCGTACGCGATAAGCGTGGCCCAAGCGCCGCGAAAAGCGCCGCGCTGATGGCCGGAAAGGGTTCCTTGTACAGCCGACGACCAGCCGAGGGCAGGGTCTCGTTGGCCAGGCAGGCCACTGGACCTTCCGGCAGGGCGGCATAGGTCTCGGGCCGGGTGGCGTCGGCCCGGCGCACCCGCCCGACGCCAAGGCTCGAAAGCAAACCGTCGGCCCGGGCCGCCACCTGGGGCTGCACCTCGAAACCCATCAGCGTCGGCGCGGCGACGCCGTGCCGGCGGGCCAGCAGATACGTGCCAAGCAGTAAAATGCCCGTGCCCGCGCCGCAGTCGAGACCGAGAAAACGGCCGGATGCATCGGGGTTGGCGGCCAGAAGCGCGGTGAGCAAATGCACGGTCTTGGGCAGGTCGAGGAGCATCTGCAAGGCAAAGCCGTGATGGAGAAGCAGGCGGCGCAACTCGTGTTGTCCGGACAGCAGGGCCGAACCGCTGCGACGTCGCACGAAACGGCCGGCCAGCACAGTCAGGTCGGCCAGGGAGACGTCCTCGCCCAAGTGTTCGGGGTGGACGTAGGCATGGGCGTATTTGAGGACAAGGCTTGCCAGAAGCGCCGGATGGGCCGGGGTTTCCGGCCGTGCCAGAATGGCGATCAGCTCGGCCAGCGTGCCCGGAGCCAGCAGTTCCGGGGCGATCACCGGCCCGGGCGGCGGCTGGCGCTCCAGCAGGCGCAGCGCCAGTGCGGGCAGATCGTCGCCAACCATTCGCTTTTCCGCTAGAAGTAATAGAGGTTGTCGTAACAGGTGTAGGTGTCGGTCAAGCCGTTTTGGTAGCAGATCTCAGCGCTGGAATCGATGCGGTAGATCTGGTCCATGGGAATGATCTGGCGCTTGCCGTTGATCCACATGTAGTAAACGCCCCGTTCCGTGTCCATGACCAAGGGCGGCGAAGCGTAGAACGTCTTATGGTCCATGGTTTCGACTTGATAGGTGTGGGCGCAGCCAAACGGCACGGTGGCCAGCACGAGGCAAAAAAGAAGCGTCAGGCGGCGCATGGCGTCCTCCGGGCCGCGATCATCGCGGCGTTATTTGTATCGCAGCGCCATGACGAGCATGGCGACCACCAACCCAAGGGTTACCGCATTGGCCGCGATGACGGGCCAGGAACCGATGTCGATGCCATGCAACAGCCACAATACGGTTCCGGTGCACATGAGCACGTACATGCCGGTCGAAATGTCGACAGCCGAACGGCGTCGCAGGGTTTTGACCACCTGGGGCGCGAAAGCCAGGGTGGTGCACAAACCGGCGAGATACCCCACCCACTCGAACGATCCGGCCATGGCGGCGTCCTATTTCTTCACCGACTGCCGGGTTTCGCCGGCTGCCGCCGGCTCGAAAGTCGGAGCGGCGGTGCGGAAATAGGCGGCCATGGCTTCAATGTCGCGGAAGGCTTGACCCAGTTGCACGGCAATAGGCAGGTCGGAAACATTTTTTTCCACCAGACGCATCCACTGCAGCTCCTTGTCGAGCTTGCCGCCAACGGTCACCAGCCCTGTCTTGATCATGCCGCCGAGCTGATGGACCGCCGAGGAACAGCCGGGATCGAGCATGTCATAAACATAGACCATGTCGCCGGCATTTAAAATAAGTTCCCAGCAAGCCGAAAGCGAGGCGCGAAGAGCCAGAACGTCCTTGATGCGGTCATCGTTGCCGTCCTTGGCCAGGGAGGCGTAGTAGTCCGTGACCTTGAGCAAATGGTCGTAGATTCGGGCGCTTTGGCTGGCGTAGTAGGCGTTGAACGCTTTGGTGTCGGCCTTGGCGGCGCAAAAGGCCTGGGGCGCGACCAACAACAGCGTCGCCAGGACCGCCGCGACGACGATAAAAAACCGGGACCGGGATCGACGACGGGCCGCATGGCCGCACCGGCCGACGGCCAGATCGCGCAAAGGAACCCGACTGTCCGCAAACACAGCCGAGACAAGGGGTCTTGCGGTATTGAGGTCACGCACGATGCTGCTCTCGTTGGCCGGAAAGTCCGCGCTGGCGGCGGACGTCAGTTGCCGACGGCAGCGTCCAGAGGGGCCAGGGCGGCCTTGGCCTGCATGCCGGTGATCTGGGCGGCGCTTAAGCGCTTGGCCGCTGTGTCGCGCAATTTGACGGCCCGGTCGCGGACCCGGTCCGGCAGGGTCGAGGAAGCAGCTGCCAGGGAGGCGTAATAATAGGCCAGTTCCTCATTGACCGGCACGCCGGCGTAGCCCCGGTTGTAGACGTCGGCCAGGACAAAGCGGGCGTAAGCAAAGCCGGCGTCCGAGGATTTGGTCAGCCAGTGGAGTCCCAGGCGGTAGTCCTGGGCCACATGACGGCCGTTCAAATAGGCGATGCCGACGTCGCACTGGGCCTTGGGATCGCCGTTCTCGGCCCGTTCCATCTGGCCGGGAATCGGGTCGGCGGCGAGTTCGAGGGGATTGTCCTGGAAATCGGCGGTCGCGGCCGCCAGGGACGGACAGGCAGGGGCGGCCCAAAGCAGGGCAAGCAGGGTCAGGACGCCCCATAGTCGCAGGCCGAAACGGCCCGGCCGGGAAGTCCCACGGGGATTGGGCATGGCGTCTCCTTGAAAAAGCGGCCGGCCCCGGCGGAGCCGGCCGCTCGTGAAGCTACTTCTTGAGCCAGCTCATCATGCCGCGCAGCTTGGCCCCGACCTTCTCGATGGGGTGCTCGGCGTTGATGCGGCGCATGGACAGGAAGTGGGCCCGCCCGGACATGTTCTCCATGATGAAGTCGCGGGCGAAGGTGCCGTCCTGGATTTCCTTGAGGATCTGGCGCATCTCGGCCCGGGTCTCGTCGGTGACGACGCGGGGGCCGCTGACGTAGTCGCCGTACTCGGCGGTGTCGCTGATGGAGTAGCGCATGCGCGACAGGCCGCCCTCGTACATGAGGTCCACGATGAGCTTGAGCTCATGCAGGCACTCGAAGTAGGCGATCTCGGGCTGGTAGCCGGCCTCGCACAGGGTCTCGAAACCGGCCTTGACCAGCTCGGCCGCGCCGCCGCACAGGACGGCCTGCTCGCCGAAGAGGTCGGTCTCGGTCTCTTCCTTGAAGGTGGTGGTCAACACGCCGCCGCGCGTGCCGCCCACGCCCTTGGCGTAGGCCAGGGCGGTCTCCATGGCCTTGCCGGTGGCGTTCTGGTGGATGGCGATGAGGCAGGGAACGCCGGCCCCTTCGGTGTAGACCCGGCGCACCAGATGGCCCGGTCCCTTGGGCGCGACCATGGCCACGTCCACGTCGGCCGGGGGCACGATCTGCTGGAAGTGGATGTTGAACCCGTGGGCGAAAAGCAGCATCTTGCCGGGCTTGAGGTTGGGCAGGACGTCCTTTTCGTAGACGGCCTTCTGGTGCTGGTCCGGCACCAGGATCATGATCAGGTCGGCGGCGGCGGCGGCTTCGGCGGCGCTTAAGGGGGTGAAGCCGTTTTCCTTGGCAAGCTCCCAGTTGGGGCCGCCGGGGCGCTGGCCGATGACTACCTTGACGCCGGAATCCCGCAGGTTCTGGGCATGGGCATGGCCCTGGCTGCCGTAGCCGATGATGGCCACGGTCTTGTCAGCCAAGAGGGAAAGATCGGCGTCCTGGTCGTAATAGATTTTCATCCTTGCTCCTTTCTCGTGCCGCTTGGGGCACGCTCGATTTCCAATACGGACGGGGCGCGCAAGCGCCCTACTCCTGCATCCCGCGCTTCATGGCCACGGCCCCGGTGCGGGCGACTTCCTTGATGCCGATGCGTTGCAGGAGGTTTATAAGCGCCGTGAGCTTCTCCTGGTTGCCGGTGACTTCGAGCACCAGTTCGTCCGGGCTCACATCCACCACCTTGCAGCGGAAGATGTCCACGATGCGCAATACCTCGACGCGCTTCTGGCCTTCGGCGTCCACCCGCAGCAGCATCATTTCGCGCTGCACGGACTTGACTTCGGTGAGGTCAACGACCTTGAGGGTGGTGACGAGCTTGCGCAGCTGCTTGACGATCTGTTCGATGATGGCCTCGTCACCGGTGGTGGTGATGGTCATCATGGACAGGCCCTCGGTCAGGGTGGGGGCGACGTTTAAGGTTTCGATGTTGTAGCCCCGGCCGCTGAACAGGCCGGCCACCCTGGCAAGCACCCCGGGTTCGTTCTCGACGAGGATGGATAAGATGTGGCGCATGGGGGTGCTCTCCTAGACGAGGATCATCTCGGTTATGGACTTGCCGGCCGGCACCATGGGGGCCACGTTCTCCTCGCGGTCCACCACCACGTCCACGATGACCGGACGCGGCAGGGCAAAGGCCTCGGCCAGGGTGGACTCGACCTTGGCCGGATCGGTGACCCTAAACCCGGCCGCGCCGTAGGCCTCGGCCAGCTTGACGAAGTCCGGGGCCACGTCCAGGCAGGTGGCGCAGTAGTTTTTCTTGTAGAAAAGCTCCTGCCACTGCCGGACCATGCCGAGATAGCCGTTGTTTAAAATGACGATCTTGACCGGCAGGCCGTAGCATACGGCCGTAGCCAACTCCTGGATGCACATCTGGATGGAGCCGTCGCCGGCCACGTCGATGACGAGCCTGTCCGGGAAGGCCATCTGGGCCCCGATGGCCGCCGGGAACCCGAAGCCCATGGTGCCAAGACCGCCGGAGCTGATAAACGACCGGGGCTTGGTGAAGGCGTAGAACTGGGCCGCCCACATCTGGTTTTGGCCCACTTCCGTGGTGATGACGGCCTCGCCCTTGGTCAGCTTGGAGATGGTCTCCACCACGAACTGGGGCTTGATGGTGGTCTCGTTCTGGGTGTAGCTCAGCGGCTTTTCAGCTTTCCAGTCCGAGACCTTGGTGGTCCAGGCTTCATGGGACGCGGCCGGTTCGGTCGCCAGGGCCGGCTCCAGAATGTCGCGCAGAGCGGTCAAAAAGCTTTTGCAGTCGGCCACCACCGGAATGTGCACGGCCACGTTCTTTTGGATGGAGGTGGGGTCGATGTCGATGTGGACGATCTTGGCGTTTTTGGCAAACTCGCTGATCTTGCCGGTGACCCGGTCATCGAAGCGGCTGCCGATGGCCAGAATCAGGTCGGCGTGGCTGATGGCCATGTTGGCGGCATAAGTGCCGTGCATCCCGAGCATCCCGAGCCAGCGCGGATCGTCGGCCGGAAAGCAGCCCAAGGCCATGAGCGTGGCCGTGACCGGAATGTCCAGGGCCCGGGCCAGCCAGGCCAGATCGTCGCTGGCCTCGGAGGCGATGACGCCGCCGCCGGCGTAGATGATGGGCTTTTTAGCCTTGCGCAACACTTCCGCCACCTTGGCCACCTGCTTGGGGTTGGGGGCGTAAGTGGGGTTGTAGCTGCGCATCTTGATGGTCTTGGGGTACTTGTATTCCGTAAGCTGGGTCTGCACGTCCTTGGGCAGGTCGATAAGCACCGGCCCCGGCCGGCCGGTGGAGGCCAGATAGAAAGCCTCCTTGATGACCCGGGCCAGGTCGCGCACGTCCTTGACCAGATAATTGTGCTTGGTGCAGGAGCGTGTGATGCCGACGATGTCGACTTCCTGGAAAGCGTCGTTGCCGATAAGCGGCGTCGGCACCTGGCCGGTGATGATGACGACCGGCACCGAGTCCATGTAGGCCGTCGCGATGCCGGTCACGGTATTGGTGGCTCCGGGGCCCGAGGTCACCAGGCATACGCCTACCTTGCCCGTGGCCCGGGCATAGCCGTCGGCCGCGTGGATGGCGCCCTGTTCGTGGCGCACCAGCACGTGGCGTAGGGGGTAGTGCGGCAGCTGGTCGTAAATGTCGATGACCGCACCGCCCGGAAAGCCGAACACGACTTCCACGCCTTCACGGCGCAGGGATTCCAGGAGGATCTGGGCCCCGGTAAGTTCCATGCTATTGGACCTCCGCCTTACGGTACTTGGCCAAAAGCGCTTCGATGCGAGTCTTGCCGGAGAGCTTCTTCTTCTTGATCTCCTTGAGTTCCGTCTCTTCCGCCGGAGTCAGATACGGCTTGGACTCCATCTTCTCCAGAATCTTTTCAAACGCGACATGCTCTTCATAGAGGCTCTTGAGTTCCGGGTCCGCTTCACCGTACTTGGCGACGAGATCCAGATCGCGTTGATCCATGGCACAGACTCCTTGTTGACGGTTCTAGTCGCATCCCGTCCCGGCCGCCCTGGGCCAGTCGGGCTCGGACTCTGTCTCGATACGTAAGGTCTTTTTCCGGGATTTCTCACCGGAAACAATGCGCACTTGCCGGGGTTTGAGCCCCAGGCAGCGCGCCACGAAATCGGTCAGGGCGGCGTTGGCCTGCCCTTCCACGGCCTTGGCCCGCAGCCGCACCCGCAGGCGATCTTCGGCCAACCCGGCCAGGGCGTCCTTGGCTCCGCCCGGCGTCACGGCCACCCGCAAGGTCCAGGCCCCGTCGCCGGCCGGCGCGACGAACACCGGCCGCCCGCCGTCGTCGGACCCAGGCCCGGCCGCCAGGGGAACACGCGGGGTCAAGGCTGGACGCGCCATGGCCTCTAGCTCCCCTGCCCCGGCTGCGACACGGAAACGGCCGCATCGGCCGCATCGCCGCCCAGAAATACGCCGCCCACGGTCGTTCCAAGCGCACTTTCGGCCGTCCGGGCCTTGCCGACCGGCACGCCCTGGGGTTCGCCTCCGGCCGCCTCCGGATCGCCTTCGACCGTCCGGCCCATCCCTGGCGTCGCTCCCCGGGCTGCATCCTCGGCCGTCTCGGCGTCCAGCAAGGCCAAAGCCTGCGTCAGCAGGTCCCGAAAGCGGCCCGTCACCGCCGCCTTGTGGGCCGCCAGGGCCTCGATCTCACCGGCCAGGGCGTCGGCCCGGCCGCGCGCCTCGGTCATGATGGCGGCCGCTTCGTTCTTGGCCGCCTCGACGATGCGCCGGGCTTCCTCGCGGGCCTTGCCCTTGAGCTCTTCCACGATGCGCTGGGTGGTGAGCAAAGTGTCGCGCAGCGTCGCTTCCCGGGCGCGATACTCGGCGATTTCCCGGGCAAGGCCGTCGTTGGCCCGGGTAAGCGCCATCTTTTCCTCGGCCAAACGGCCGATGGATTCCGCCGCCTCGGCCACGAGGCGGTCCACTTCGTCGCGGCGGTAGCCGACGATGCTGTGGGAAAAGGTGCGGTCGAGCAGGTCGATCTTATCCAGGGTCACGGCTACGATTCCAGTCCGGCGGCGGCGTTAGCCGTCCCGAGGCGGTTTGCGGCACAGGCCGGACCAGCCGTCGCCATGCGCCGTTCCTACATGCGCCCCATCCCCACGCCGCCAAGGCGCATGAGGGTGGGGACAAGGAACCATTGTAAGAACTGCAGCCCCAGGATCACCACGATGGGCGACAGGTCGATGCCGCCGATGGTGAGAAACGGCAGCCAGCGCCGGACGCGGTAGAATACCGGATCGGTGACGGCGCGTAGGAAGCGGACCACGGGATTGTACGGATCGGGGCGCACCCAGGAGAGCAGCGCGGCAATCAGGATGATCCAGAAATAGAGGCTAAAGACAATATCGAGCACCCTGGCCAGGGCGACAAAGAAATAGCCAATGATATCCATGCGAATTCCTTTCCAGCGCGTATCAAAAACAGGCGCGCTTTACCTGAAAAATGGCACAGCGCCGGCCATTAATCAAGACAAATCCGGTTCCTTGCCGAAGCCGCCCGCCGGCCTCGCTGGCGAGACAGGCGGGCGGCCTGCCGGACGCGGGCAGGCTCTTTGGCGTCCAGGCGGCTATTTGGCCGCCAAACCGGCCAGACACACGCGCAGGCTGTCAAAGTCCGACAGGTGCATGGCAGCGGCCAGTCCGGGATTCTTGTAGGACCAAAACGCGATGCCGGCGGCTGCGGCCGAACGCTCGTCCAAGGCCGAGTCGCCGATGTAGGCCACGGCGTCCTTGGGGAACTGCCAGTCGGCCAGGATGCGGTGGACGCCCTCGGGGTCGGGCTTGGGCCGCTTAAGCGCTCCGGCTGCAATGACCGGCGAAAAAAAACGATCAATCTCGAAATGGGCCAAGAGCAGTTCCACCGTGTTCGTCCGGTTGGTGTGCACGGCCATGCGCACGCCAAGGCCGTCCAGGGTTTCGAGTAGCTCGACCAGTCCATCCTCCAGGAAAATATACGGAAAGATGTCCCGGTAATCGAGATTGCGCCGGACTTCCTCGGCTTCATTCCGGCGATTGGCCGGGATGATGCGGTCCAGGCACTCGCCCACGGCGTGCATGTGGACGTAGTCCTCTTCCTCGGGGGTGATGGGCAACATGCCGATGCCCTCGCGGATGAGGTTGTAATACATGCGGTTGGCGTCCCGGGAATCGACCAGCACGCCGTCGCAGTCGAAGATGACGCCGGAAAGCCGGGCCAGGAATTCGGGCGGGGCAGCGGGGTTGCAAACGTACATCGGGCGGCCTTCTTCTCCGTCTTAAGGTTTGACGGCCACGACCAGCCGCGTCATGTCGAGCCACGGGGCCTCAGGATCGGGCCGGGTCCGGCCGGCCAGCCGGTAACCGGCCGGGCGGGCCGCGATCAGCGGCACATCAGGAGCGCCGCCGGGGAATAAGGCTGGAAACGCTTCGGGCGCGACGTCTTCAAAGCCGAGATCGGCGTCCTGGAGCGTCGCGGCGATTTCGGGGTCATCAATAAATAGCCCGATCTCCACCGGGGCAATGGCCCAAAACGGCGACACCAACTGTCGCCAGGGCGGGCGGAATTCGTCGGCCAGGGACGCCGGAGTGGGCAGGCCGCCGTCGCTGGAAAAAGCCGTGGCCAAAACCATGGCCGTGTCGTCATCGTCGTCGCCGTCTTCAATGCCAAGGCTCTCGGCCAGACCTTTACGAAAATTCTCATCCAGGGAACCGGCCTCGGCCAGCTCCAGCACGCTCTGCTCGATCATGGCGGCCAGACACAAGGCCAACTGGGCCTGTTTGGCCCGACGCAGAGCCACCCGGCTCGGATTGAGCTGGTCTTCCAGGGCCTCGCGCACGGCAAAGGAGGTCTCGCTGAAAAAATGTCCTCCGCTAGCGCCCGCCAGCAGAGCCAGATCCTTGGGATTTTTCGTCTCGCGACGCAGGCGCTCGAATTCGCGCAAAAATCCTGCCAGTTCTTCCTCGGACAACGGCAGATCGGCAGGACGCAGCAACTCCGGGTCGCCAGACTCGCCCAGGCCGGGATCAAGAAAACGCACCCCCGGCGCGCTGTCGATGGACACGGCCGGAGTCAGACAAGGAAAATGCAGCAACGTGACAGCGTTGCCGGCAGCGTCAGTCATGGAAACCATCCTTTGGCGCGACACCCCGCGCCCAGCCTTCCAGGTAGCGAGGACAACGCCCCGGACACAGGGGAAAGGCGAGCAAGCACAAATCGCCCACGGCATGGGCGCAATCCGGGAAGGAAGTCGTATCACCGGGCAGGTAATCCTGACAATTCCCTTCTTTGGCCAGGGTGGCCGGAAAACGGGTCTCCCAAAGGGCCTGGGCCTGCTCCTCGGGCAGCCCCATGACGTCGGCGCGCAGCACGAAGTCGTCAAAGGCCCGGCACAGCCGGTTGAGCACGGCGCAACGATGGTTCTCGTGCAGGCCCGGGTTGAGGTGCTCCTCGTAGAGGCAGCGCCCACCCCGGCAAGAGGGGCAGCCCTGGCCCGACAATCGGCTTATTCGCGCCGTCATGACGGAATGTCCATAAAACCGTGCCTTCCTTGACCTGCCCTAAGGCCGCGTGTATAGCCACGGCCAATCCACCCGCGGAGGCGCAGCATGTTTGGAATCGGATTTCCGGAGCTTATCATCATCCTGGTCATCGTGCTCATTATTTTCGGAGCCAACAAGCTTCCCGAGATCGGCGCCGGCATGGGCAAGGCCATCAAAAATTTCAAGAAGGCCACCAACGAGCCTGACGAGATCGACGTGACCCCGGGCAAGCCCAAGGACGACTCCACGGACCACAAAGCCTAGAGCAACATCCCACCCGCCGTCAAAGCCCCGAGGAGCCGTCTCCCCGGGGCTTTTTTGCGTGTGAGAAGAGGCCCCCGGACCCCCCAATGGGTTTTCGGTCTGCACCGCACTCCCAGCCTGCTCTTCCAGTTTGTGGAGCGCTTTTTCCTGCTGGNNCCAGCAGGAAAAAGCGCTCCACAGGCAGGGAGGGTCCGGGAGGGGGTTACCCCCTCCCGGCCGCCGGAGGCATCTTCACTTCCCCCCGCAGCGCCGCCAACAGGGCGTCGGCCAGGGCCTGGGCCAGGGCTTGGCGCTTATCGGGGCTGCCCAGTGCGGCGACGTCGTCGGCGTTGGAGAGAAAGCCGGTTTCCAGGAAAATCCCTGGCGCGTCGGCTTCTTCGAGCAGTTTAAGGGGGGCTGATCCGGCGACGCGCGTTGGCAGCGGCGCGGCGGCGGGGATGGCGCGTATGAAGGCGCGGGCCAGTGCCAGGCCGCGCGCGAACCGGTCCTGTCCCACGGCATTATTGGCAGCGGCCAGGAAAAGCCCTTCCCCTCCCCGGGATTTCCAGGATGCGCCGGGTCCGTAGGCGGCGTTTTCGACTCGGGCGACCAGAGCGGCCAGGGCGTCGGAAGGTTCGCGGCCGAAGCCGTAGGCCGCGATGCCCATGGCCGCCGGATCGCTCACCCGGGCGGCATGGAGCGAAACGAGCAGGTCCGCGCCGTAGAAACCGGCCAGCCCGGCTCTGGCCCAGCCGGGCAGGGACACGTCGGCGGTGCGGGTGAGGTGGATGACTACTTCATTTCTGGCCGGGGCCAGCGTCCGGGCCAAACGCAAAGCCAGATCCAGGGCCACGTCGGCTTCGCGCAATCCGCCGACCGCCGCGCCGGCGTCCAGGCCGCCGTGGCCAGCATCGACCAGCACGCGCCACGGCCCTTGCCGGGAAGATTTCCCTGCGCCCTTGGCCAGGGCTTCGCGTTCGGCCTTGGCGTCCTGGGCCAGCTTGGAAGGCCTGGACCGGGAAGACGACGTTTCGCGGCCTGATCCGCCCTTGGCTGCGGGCAGGGGAAACTGGCTGATGGTGTCGGCGAGCAAACGCGACAGCGTGTCCTCGGGATTGAGGCGCACGGCCAGGGTGAAATGGGTCAGCGCCGCCCGGGCGTCGCCTTGCTGAAAATAGGCCCGGCCCAACAGCGCCTGGACCCGGTCGTTGCGCGGGTCCTTGGACTCGGCTTCATGGAGCAGGACCAAGGCCTTGGCCACGTTGCCGCCGGTGAGTTCCGCCTGCCCTTCCCCGGCCAGTTCGTCAGCCGAGGCCGCGAGCAGGACGGAAGGCCGAAGCATGGCCAACCCGCCGACCGCTGTCAGGAGCAAAAGCGCACGACGCCGGTCCATCACGCCCCGCCTTTCAAACGCTTCCCGACCAGCGCCAGCAGCCCGGCCTCGTCGCCCGGACCAAACCAGACGATGTCCGGCTCCTTACGAAACCAGGTTCTTTGCCGCTTGGCATAAGCGCGGGTGTTGGTCAGCCAGGCGGACTTGGCCTGGCCCAGGCCGCAGCGGCCCGAAAGATAGGCCGTCAACTCCGGCCCGCCGATGCCGCTTAAGCCCGGGACATTTGGCGGATAGCGATCCAGGGCGGCGCGCACTTCCTCGACGGCCCCGCCGGCGGCCATGGCCTCGATGCGCCGGGCCAGACGAGGCCCCAGTTCCTCCAGAGGCAGAGCCAAGCCGAGGTGCATGACGTCATAATCCGGGGCGTCGGGGTCGCCTTGGCGGTGCCAGTCGGAAAAGCTGCGGCCGGTTGCAGCCTCGACCTCCAGGGCGCGGGTGACGCGTTGGCGGTCGGCCGGGGCGATCTTGGCCGCGTAGTCGGGATCGCGCTGGGCCAGCCGGGCGTGCATGGCGGCCGGCCCCAGCTTTTCCCAGTCGGCGGCGACGGCGGCGCGCACCTCGTCCGGCACGGGCGGGATGGGGGCCAGCCCGCCAAGGATGGCCCGGAAATACAGGCCGGTGCCGCCGACAAAAAGCGGCAACCGGCCGCGCCCGGCGATGGACGCGGCGCAGGCCCTGGCCCGCACGGCGAAATCGCCGGCCGCCACGGGCTGGTCAAGCGGCGTGTCGCCGTACAGGTGATGCGGACAGGCGGCGCGCTCCTCGTCGCTTGGCTGGGCGGTCAGCACCGGCAGCCCCTCGTAAACCTGGCGCGAGTCCACGTTTACGACCTCGCCGCCATAAGCCCGGGCCAGGGCAATGGCCGCGGCGGTCTTGCCCGTGCCCGTGGCCCCGACCAGACAGACAACCCGGGTCTTCTCGCTCACGCGCCCTCCCCGCCCCCGTTTGCCGGGCCGAAGCGCTCAAGCATCCGCTCGCGCACGTGCTCGGGCACCATGCCCCGGATGTCGCCGCCGTGTTTGGCCACTTCCTTGACAATGGTGGAGCTGATGTAGAGCCACTTGTAGTCTGTCATGATAAAGACTGTCTCAATGGTGCGGTCGAGTTTGCGGTTCATAAGCGCCATCTGGAACTCGAACTCGAAATCGGACACCGCCCGCATCCCGCGCAGAATGACGTTGGCCTCACGCGACTTGACGTAGTTAACGAGCAGTCCCTTGAAGCCCTCCACCAGCACCCGGCGGTCGTTGGCAAAGACCTGCTCGGCGATGGCCACCCGTTCGTCCAGGGTGAAAAGCGGCGTCTTGTGGGAGTCGCCGGCCACGGCTACGATGACGGTGCCAAAAATCATGGCCGCCCGGCGCACCAGGGAGACGTGGCCGTTGGTCAGGGGATCGAAGGTTCCGGGATAGACGGCGATGCAGGATTTCTGGGAGTCCATAGAATGATCCTCGTTTGTCCGTAGGTCCGGTCGGTCAGGCAGTCAAACACGGGCGGCACGGCGGTCTCGGGCAGGTCCAGGCCGGCCTCGATCTCGGCCACGACAACGCCGCCTGGGGCAATGAGGTCCAGGGCGGCGATCCTGGCCAGGGTCGGCGGCAGCAGATCCTGGCCGTAGGGCGGGTCGATGGCGATGAGATCGAAGTAGCCGCCGGACAGCCGGCCCAGGGCCTTGACCACGTCGGCCTCGACGACCTGGGCCACGTCCGGCCCAAGTCCCAGGCCGCGCAGGTTCTCCTTGAGCACCTTGGCCACGGACGGACTGCGTTCGATGAAAACGGCCTTGCCCGCGCCGCGCGACAGGGCTTCTATGCCCACGCTGCCGGCCCCGGCGTAGCAGTCAAGCACTCGCGCGCCGTGAAAAAGCGCGCCCCGGGCGGCAAGCATGGAAAAAAGCGCTTCCCGCACCCGGCCCGTGGCCGGCCGCAGCCCCGGGGAGTCGATGACCTTGATGACGCGTCCGCCCAGGCGGCCGCCGATAATGCGCATGGCGCTTCCTTGTCGTCGCCTCGTGTCGCGCCCGAATAAGCAGGATGCTTTTCGGAGCGCCGTCAGGCTTCACGCAGCATGGTTATTCGAAAAACAAACGCGATCCCGTCAAATGCTTCACGAACCGAAACCGGTTAGAAGGCCTCTCGCCCGCGATCACGTCACCCATCCAAAGGTTCTCACGTGCCCGTGCCGCGCGGTAGACGGGCAATCCCGCTACCGGGAACCCGTGGCCACGGTATAGGCCCGGGGGGCAAAGCGTTCGAGGAGCCGGGCCAGGCCATGGCAAAGGGCGTAGGTCAGGGCGGTGAGCAGGAGCATGTAGGCGATGCCGGCCGCCGTGCCCGAGGGTTTGAAAACAAACCGCGTGCCGTAGATGAGGTAGGAGAGCACGGGTTCATGGGTCAGATACACGAAAAAAGAGGTCGCGGCCAGCCGGCGCAGCATCATGGCGTCCCGAATGGGCGGCCAGGCCGAAACAAGCCAGACGGTCAACACCCCGAGGATCATGCTGTTGCGGTAGAGGATGTGGTAATAGGACTGGCAGCCGTAGAGGCACTCATAGGTGGCCGTAACGGCCATGAGCGCCAGATAGGCCAGCCCCACGGGCCAGGCGTAACGGGCCAGGCCGTCCAGATCGGCCCGAGTCCGGGCCAGCACGCAGCCGCCGTAGAAAAAGACCAGCCCGCTCAGTTCAATGGGGATGCGGCCCTGGGGCAAAAACATCCAGGCGGCCCAACAGGCGACAAGGCCGGTCAGGGGCATTTCCTTGGAAAAGACGTAAAACACCGGAGCCAGCAGGAAATAGACGTAGAGGTCGCGCAAAAACCACAATGTATAGACCACGGGATAGCGGTAGATGCCGATGAGAAGTTTCAGGTAGCCGTCAGCGTCGATGGCATGGAAGTCGCCGATGTAGGGCACCTTGTTGAACACCTTGATAAGGATCAGGGTGATGGCGTTGAAGATGAGAAAGGGCACCAGGATGCTCTTGGTCTTCTTGACGATCATGCGACCGTATGAGGCGGCGTCGGGCTTGTAGGTCAAAAAGAAGAGGTAGCCGGAGACGGCGAAGAAAAGCGGCACGGCCAGACGAAAGACGTTGTGGGGAAAAATGGCCAAATAGACGTTCAGGGCTTCCGGCATGGCGCTGTAATAGGCCTGCAAGCCTTTTTCGGCATGGATGCCGATGACGAAGACGACAAGGAGGGTGCGCAAGACGTCGAAACGCTTGGACGCCTCCGGCGAAACCAGGCTGCGCGTGGACATGGGTTCCTGTACGACTACCCGAGCAGGTCGAATTTGAGAAAACGCATGGACATGCCGGCCCGGCCCTGGGTGGCCGAGCGCAGGTCGGTGGAAAAGCCGAACATCCGGCGAAGCGGGGCCAAGGCCGTGACCGTTTTGTGGCCGCCCCGGTCGGCCATGTTCTCGATCTTGGCGCCTTTGGAGCCAAGCAACCCGGCCACGTCGCCGATAAAGGCGTCGGGCACGCCGATCTCCAGTTCCATGAGGGGTTCCAGCAGGGCCGGCCTGGCGGCGGCCAAGGCGTTTTTGAGGGCCTGGGCGGCGGCCATGCGGCAGCCGATGTCCGTGGTCTTGCCCTCGACCGGGAAGACGCCCGTCACCCGCGCCCGAACGTCCTGGACCGGATGGCCGCCCAGAGGACCGCTTTGCAGGCCGTCTTCCAGGCCTTCGGCCATGGCCGCGCTCCAGGCCGGCGGATAGGCCAGGCGGTCGATCTCGAAGGAAATTTCCCGGCCGGCTCCCCGGGGCAGCGGCGATACGGCCACCGTCACCCGGCCATGATGGGCACGATCGCCGAGTTCGCGATCAAACACGCCCTCCCCGCTCGCCTCGGCCACGACGGTCTCCTGATAGACCACCTGCGGCTTGCCGGCGCGCGGCGAAACGCCGTATTCGCGCCTGGCCCGCTCCAGGACCACGTCGAGGTGGAGTTCGCCCATGCCCGAAAGGATCATCTGGCCGGTGTCGGGATCGTGGGCCACGGTCAAGGTCGGGTCTTCCTCGGCCAGCTTGTCCAGGACTTCCTTGAGTTTGTCGGTCTCCTCGGCGTTTTTGGGCTCCAAAGCCAAGCTGATGACCGGCTTGTAGCCGCCGATGGCCTCCAAAAGGATGGGGTTGGCCTTGTCGCACAAGGTGTCGCCCGTGGCCGCCCGGCGCAGGCCGGCGATGGCCACGATCTCGCCGGGGCCGGCCGTCTCGGCCTTTTCGCGGTGGCCGGCGTGGAGATGAAAAAGCCTGGCCGGCCGTTCGATCTCGCCGCGCGTGGCGTTCCAGACGTCCTTGCCGGCTTCCAGGCGGCCGGAATAGACGCGCGCGAACACCTGCCGCCGGCCGGTCTCCATGCTGACCTTGAAGGCCAGGGCAGCCAGGGGCGCATCAGCCTCGGGCGGATAAACGATCTCGGTCTTGGAAGCGGGATCGACGCCGCGCGCCCCGCCCCGATCCAAGGGACTGGGCAGATAGGCCAGGATGCCGTCGAGAACCGGCTGGACGCCGATGTTTTTAAGGGCCGAAGCAGCAAAAACCGGCGTGACCTTGTGCTCCAGGGTTCCCAAGCGCACGGCGGCCTCGATGGCGGCGGCGGCCACGGCCTCGCCGCCGAGATAGGCATCCATGAGCGCCTCGTCGTAGTCGCAGGCCGCTTCCACCAGCCGCTCGCGCCAGGGCGCGGCATAGGCGGCCTCGTCGTCGGTCAGCGGCCGGCGGGCGACCTCCTCGCCGTCGCCCGAGAAATGGACGTGTTCCATGGCGGCCAGATCAATGATGGCCGACAGATCCGGTCCCTGGCCCAGAGGGATGGTCACGGCCACGGGATTGGCCCGAAGCTTTTCGCGCATGGCGGCCAGGGCCGCCTCGAAATCGGCTCCGGGCCGGTCGAGTTTGTTGATCACAGCGATCTTGGGCACGCCGTAAGCCACGGACTGCCGCCAGACCGTTTCGGACTGGGGCTCCACGCCGGAGACGGCGCAAAAGACGCCCACCGCGCCGTCGAGCACCCGAAGCGAGCGCTCCACCTCGATGGTGAAATCGACATGACCCGGGGTGTCGATGATGTTGATCTGATGGTCTTTCCAGGCGCAGGTGGTGCAGGCCGAGGTGATGGTGATGCCGCGTTCCTGCTCCTCGGGCATGAAATCCATGGTGGCGGTGCCGTCGTGGACCTCGCCCATGCGATGGATGCGGCCGGAAAAATAGAGGATGCGCTCGGTGAGCGTGGTCTTGCCGGCGTCAATGTGGGCGATGATGCCGATGTTGCGCAGACTGGCCAGGCGATTTTTCTTGGCCCCTTTCTTCGAGCTCATGCGTCCTCCGGGCTGGGCGTCGGATCATCTGTCGCGCGGTCGGGATCGACGACAGCGGCGAAGCGTCGCCGACGAAAAGCCTCGGGCGGCAAGTGCGGCCACAGCCAGAACCCTTCACGCCCAGGCCCCAGGCACAGCGGCGCGTCGGCAGCCAGGGCCAGGGCGTCGCTGGTCGCCACGTAGACGGCGTCGTAGCCGGTCTGTCCGGCTTCGGAAAGGCTCCCCTGCCCCGGCAGCCAGCCGGGCAGCTCGGGACAAAAGCCTTCATGGCTATGAAATGTGCAATCCGGATGGGCAAAGGACAGGGCTTCGGCGTCGAAGCCGGGGCCGAACAAGCCGGCTTTGCCGGCCACGGCGGCCCGGCGGACGTCAAGGCTAGGCGGCATTGCGGCCGGCAAGGCCAGCTCGCCCAGGATGACCACGGCTCCCCGGCCCTTGGCCGGCAGATCGATGAGGAGTCCGGCAAAGTCTCGACGGGAGATCCGGGCGGCCGTTTCCACGCCGCACAGTTCCAAGGTGGTGAGCAATGGTTTTGGCCAGGCCGCGCCTACCCGCACGGCGGCCACATCGGGCACGCGGGCGCACAGGGCGGCCGTGACCACGGCGGACAAACGGGCCGGGGACAGAAAATCCCGGCCGCAGGCCACGAGCACGTAATCCAGGGGGGTATCGACAGCGGCCACGAGCAGGTCATGGCCCAGGGCGTCGCAACGCTGCCGGGAGGTCGGCAGGGGGCCGCCCATGGCCGCGTACATGGCGGCCAGGCCGGTCTTGATCCAGGCGCGCTGCCGGTCGGGCGTGCGGGCGTAGGCGGCGGCAAAGGCCGCGTCAGCCACACGGCCGCGCTCCAGGGCTTCGGGCCAACGGCCCACGGGCAAGGACGTCGACGCGTTCATGGAGTCCCCGCGCGGCAAACGCAAACGGGGCGGCCAGCCGCCCCGTTTTGCCGCCGTATGGCCCCGGAAACGGAAAGCTTCCGGAGATCGATGGTTACAACCAGCGTTTGGCCCAATGCCGCCAGCTGCCTTCAATGGCCTGGCGCTCATTTTCGGTCAGGGTCTTTTGGTATTCCAGGTAGGACAGCTCGGCCCGCAGCTTGGCGTATTCGAGCACTTCCTCAAGATCCTTGTAGTTCTCCACCGTATACATATAGCGCTTCCAAGCCGCGCCGTACTGGCTGGTGCGCCAGTAGAAGTCGGCCACGAAGAGCTCATGCTCGGCCATGCGCTTCTTGCAGCGGCGGATGTAGTCGGCCGCTTCCTTACCGTACTCGGTGTCCGGGAAGGTCTGTTCCAGCAGATAGAAATACTGGATGGCCTCCTGGAGGTTGCTTTGCGGCATGTCGATGGATTCGGAGCGCTTGAAGTTGGAGACGCCGACTTGGTAGAGCACGTACGGAATCTCTTCGCTTCGCGGATGGACCGACTCGAATTCCTTATAGGTTTCAGCGGCCATGCCGTAATCTTCGGTGAGGAAGTAGGCGTCGCCCAGGGCAACCGTGCCCATGGGCGTGTACGGGCTGAACGGATAACGGTCCTTCAATTTCATGAAGTAATTGATGGCCCCGTAGTAATCCTTGTCAGCCATGGACTGCCGTCCGGCCTCGTAGAGTTCCTGGGCGGTGTCCTCGGGCGGCGGCAGGAAATAGTAGTCAATCATGCCGGCGCAGCCGCCAAGAAACAGCAGCAAAAAGCTCAGAGGCAGGAAACGGCGCAACATCACATTCATGGTATATTCCCGGTATGGCCCGGTCCTGGCCGGGCGCCATGCGGCGGTCGGGTCCCTTTTGGTAGGCGTAAGGGTCCCGGCGTCTCGATGCGCGTCCTCTTACCAAATGGCCCCAAGGGGCACAACGCAAAAAATGCCGGACCCGTCGGCCGTCCGCCTGGGCGGCGCGGTCGCACGGGTCCGGAGAAGATCAGTCTTGCGGGAACCGCGTACTGATATAGGCGTAAGCGGCGTGGGCGGCCACGGCCCCGTCGCCCACGGCGGTGGCCACCTGGCGGCAGGACTTGGACCGTATGTCGCCGGCGGCGTAGATGCCTTCGATGCTGGTGCGCATCTCGTCGTCGGCCAGGATGAATCCCTGGTCGTCGCGGGTGAGCCCCGGCGGATAGAAATCCCCTTGGGGTTCGAAGCCGACGAACACGAACACGCCGTCCACGGGGAGGGTGCGGCAATCGCCGGATTTGACGTCGCGGACCTCAATGCCGGTGACGGCGTCGCCGCCGGAGATGGAGCACACGACAGTGGAACGCAGCACCTCGATGACCGGATGGGTGAAGCAACGATCCTGGAAGCACTTCTGGCCGCGAAAATCGTCGCGGCGATGGATCAGGTAGAGCTTTTTCACGAGCCGGGCCAGATACAGCGATTCCTCCAAGGCCGAGTTGCCGCCGCCGATGACGGCCACGGTCTGGTTCTTGAAGAAATTGCCGTCGCACAGGGCGCAGTAGGACACGCCCCGGCCGGCCAGTTCGCGCTCGCCCGGGATGCCCACGCGTTTGTAGCGCGCGCCGGTGCACAGCACCACGGCCTTGGCCTCGACCACCTCGCCGCCCACGTGGATGCGATGCAGCCCGTCCTCGGACTCGATGGCCGTGACCTCGTCATTGATGCGCTCGACGGCATAGTGCCCGAGATGGGCGGCCATGGCGTCGGCCAGCTTCCAGCCCTCGATGCCGTCCGGGAAACCCGGATAGTTCTCGATCAGATGCGTCATGAGCATCTGCCCGCCCGGCGAGAGCTTTTCGATCATGGCTACGGACACGTCGGACCGGGCCAGATACAGGGCGGCCGTGATGCCGGCCGGGCCGCCCCCGATCACGACGGCGTCGAATCGTTTCATGGATTAGAGCGCCTTCTGGGAGAGCATTTCCTTGATCGAGCTTTTGGACACGGCGCCGGTGATCTGCTCCACCACTTCGCCGCCCTTGAACAGGATCAGGGTGGGGATGGCGCGGATGCCGTACTTGCTCGGGGTGCTCGGGTTCTCATCGACGTTCATCTTGGCCACCTTGACCTGGCCGGTGTACTCGTTGGCCAGTTCGTCGATGACCGGACCCATGGCGCGGCACGGCCCGCACCAGGGCGCCCAGAAATCCACCAGAACGGGCAGGTCGCACTGCAGGGCTTCGGCTTCGAAGTTGGCGTCGCTCAGTTGGATGGCCATGGATGCTCTCCTTTCATGGTCTGGCCGACCGCCGGGGCGGTCGGGTTTTTCTGGCGTTATCGGGACGGCGGGTCGCGCCGTTTGCCGTCATACTCAAGGGCCGTAATCGTGCGAACCTATTGCGCCGGCGAGGCGCTGTCAACCGATGCCGCCCGGACGGCCGGCCCGCCGGAATAGTCCCAGGGCACCTTGCGGCCCCGGGGCACGGCGGTAAGCGTCAGGTCGTGGGCATAGCCCGCCTCGGCCAAGCGGCTGCCGGCGGCCGCGATCATGACGGCGTTGTCGGCGCAAAGGGCCGGTTCGGGCAAATAGAGCGGCAGGCCGCGCCGGGCGGCCAGATCGGCCAACATGGCCCGGATGGGGCCGTTGGCGGCCACCCCTCCGGCGGCGATGAGGCTGGCCGGCGGCGCAGGCTGCCGATCCAAGGCCCGCTCGAACTTGATGCGCAAGGTGTCGGCAATAGCGAAATTGAGCGAGGAGCAGGCCCGGCGCAAGGCCATGGGCCAGGCCTCGGGATTGATGGCCCCGCCCGCCTCGGCCAAGCTTGTGGCCCGCAGCTCGGGATGGGCGGCGGCGTAGGAAGCCACAGCGGTCTTGAGGCCGCTGAAGCTGAAATCGAGATGGTCGTTGTCCAAAAACGGACGCGGAAAAAGCGTTTTGTCCGGCGCGATCCCCCGGCCCAGCACGTCGATGTAGACGCCGCCGGGGTACGGCAGATTGAACGACTTGGCGGCCTTGTCAAAGGCCTCGCCGGCGGCGTCGTCCAGGGTGCGGCCGAGCACCTCCAGGGACAGGGCCGAGTCCAGTCGCACGATCTGGGTATGGCCGCCTGAAACCAGGAGTCCCAGAGCCGGGAAGGCCACCTCCCGGCCGATGGTCGCGGCCAGGAGATGGGCGTGGAGATGGTCCACCCCAATAAGGGGTTTGCCCGTGGCCAGGCTCAGGCCCTTGGCCGCGGCCAACCCCACCAGCAGGCTGCCGAGCAGCCCCGGCCCACGGGCCACGGCAATGGCGTCCACGTCGGCAAGGCTTCGTCCTGACTGGGCGAAAAGGGCCTGCAACAGCGGCCCCAGGCGGCGCAAATGCTCCCGCGAGGCCAGTTCGGGCACCACGCCGCCGAAGACGGCATGGAGATCGGCCTGGGAGGCGAGTTTTTCCAGGACGGGACGGCCGTTCTCGAAAAGCGCCACGGCCGTCTCGTCGCAGGACGTCTCGATGCCAAGACAAAGCATGTAACTTAGGCTTTCCTGGCCCGGCCGTAGATTTCCATGACCTTGGCCACGTCGTTTTTGCTGCCGATAAAAAGCGGCACCCGCTGATGCAGCTCCTCGGGCTCGATGGACAGGATGTCGCGCTCGCCGTCGGTGGCCGCGCCGCCGGCCTGCTCAATGACGAAGGCCAACGGATTGGCCTCGCACAACAGGCGCAGCTTGCCCTTGGGCTTTTTGGGGTCGCGCGTGTCGGCGGGATAGAGAAAAATGCCGCCGTAGAGGAGATTACGGTGGAAGTCGGCCACCAGCGACCCGATGTAGCGGCCGCCGTAGGGCTGGCCGCGCGGGTTGTCCGTGCCCTTAAACGCGCTGACGATCTCGCGGGTGGGCTCGTCCCAGTAGGACCAGTAGGCCTCGTTGACGGAATAGACCTTGCCCGTCTCAGGAGTGCGGATGTCGGGATGGGACAGCAGGAACTCGCCCACGCTGGGGTCCAGGGTGAAGCCGTGGACGCCCCGGCCGGTGGTGTACACGAGCATGGTGGAGGTGCCGTAGAGGAAGTAGCCGGCGGCCACCTGCTTGGCGCCCTGCATGAGCAGATCGCACAGCTTGTCGCCGCTGCAGCCTTCGGCCACCCGGTAGATGGAGAAGATGGTGCCGACGTTGACGTTGGCGTCGATGTTTGAGGAGCCGTCCAGGGGATCGAAAATGAGGAAATAATCGCCCTTGGGGAACTGATCGGGAATGCGCACGAGGTCGGCGTTTTCCTCGGAGGCGATGGCGCACAGCACGCCGGCGCGCTCCATCCGGTGGATCAGCACCTTGTTGGCGTATTCGTCAAGCTTTTGAACCTGTTCGCCCTGGACGTTGACCTCGCCGGTGAAGCCCAGCACATCGACGAGGCCGGCTTTGCTGACTTCCCGGGAGATGATCTTGGCGGCCAGGATCAGGTCGTTGAGCAGCCGGGTGAAGCGGCCCGAGGCCATGGGGGATTCTTTTTGATGCAACAGCAGGTGTTCGGTGACGGTGATCTGCGGCATGGCTGTTCTCCTCAAGCCTGGGCGGCAAAGGCCCCGGCGCGGCTCGCGGGTTTTGCGGCCTCGTCCCAACCTACCCCCAGACCGAAATACCCACAAGATTTTCCGGGGTTGGGAAGAAAAAAAAGCCGGCGGCCGCAGCCGCCGGCCAAGGATGCATCGAGAAGGCCGTCTAGGGAGCGGTCAGATCCGTGGGCTGCGGCAACGGTTCGGTGGAAGGCAACGCCTTGTCGGGTTCTGGCGCGGGCGCGGCTTCCTTCTTGGGTTCCGGCTTGGCGGCGCGCACTTCCCGGGCGTCGGTGAGATACACCAGCTCGAGCTGGCCCAGGTAGCGGGCCTGCCAGACGTATTCGCCGCCGCCGGTCCGGATGTCGCCTTGCACCTCGCCCTTGAGGATGTCGCTCCATTTGAGGGCGGCCAGGGACTCGCCCTGCCCTGCTCCGCCGGCCCAGAGCAGCCCTTCGGTGGACACCACCACCAGCGCATTGGGGTCGGGCGAAAAACGCACGAGGTTACGCGGGTCGAAATTGACCACGACCAGACCAGCCCATTCGTTTTCCTTGAAAAACGGCATGGCGATCATGACCACCGTGCCCATCTCGTCGGACACCACGCGCGCGCCCATCTTGCGGACCTTGTAGCGGTCGGCCATATCGAGCAGCGGCGCGTAGTCCAGGGGACGCATGGGCGTCGAAGGCACTTGGCCGACGATGGATCCCGAAGCATCGACCACGGCGATGCCGGAAAGCCAGGGATTGGCGGACAGCAGCTGCTGGGCCCATTCGGGGTCCGGAGCCGAGTCCTGGCTGCCCAGGGTGCGCAGCATGGCCAGCAGCCGCTCGTCCACGGGCATCATGAGGGCGGCCAGACGTTGCAGGCCCTTGTCGGAGATGCCCTGGTCGCTGAAGTCGATGGAGGGGTCGGTGTTGATGTATTCCCGGTACAGCTTGCGGGTTTCGCGCCACTGGGTTTTCATGGTGCCGCAGGCGGCAAGGGTGCAAAGACAGACAATGGCGGCGATGGCCGCGAGAAAAGTGCGTTTCAAAGCCGTATCCTCGTGCTGTTGGCGTATGCGGTGGAGGCGGTTGGCCGCAGGCGGCGGTTACGATCCGGCCCGGGTTTCCAGGCGGTTGGCCAGGGCTTCGAGAAAATCAGCCAGCCGGTTGGCCGACTTGGGTCCATCGGCGGCGGGCGTTGGGGCCGCGTCCGGGGAGGCGGCCCGGCCCGGCGAGACCAGGGCGTCCATGAGGGCGCGCAGCTCTTCACGTTCAGCCTCGCTTGCGGCGGCGGCCAGAAGTTCCTGATAAATGGCTCGCGCGCCGGCCAGATCGCCCTGCTCGGCCAGGACGGCGGCCATGGTCCGGGTGCGCACGCCCTGTTCCTTGCCCTTGGCGGGCTTGGAGCGGGGGCGAGGTTCAACGGTTTCCGGAGCGTCCAACAGGCCGGCCAGTTCCATGACCTCGCGGGCTCCACGTAATTCCGGGCCGCCGGCTTCGGCAGGCGTGGCCGGAGCGGCCGAGGGGGCATGGGCCGTTTCCAGGGGCAGGGTCTCGGCTTCGGACAAGGCGGCAGCCTGGATGACCGGACCGGAAGGGACGTGCGACGGCTCACGAACCGCCTCGGTTTCCCTTGTTGGCTCAAGCAAGGACGATTCCGACGCCCCTGGCCTATCGCCCAGGGCGGGGGGCACGGCATCCTGAGACACGGCAGCGACGTCCGGGGCAATGCTCGCCGACGGCGCGGCAGCGACGTCTTCTTCGCCGCCGTCCGGCCCGGACTGCTCCGATCCGCCAGAAGCATCGGCGGTTCCCGGCCCGGCCGCCCCTTCGGACGGCTCAACGGAGCCGGCTGCCTGGCTCAGGCTTTTGAGGCCGCGCTCCATGACCTCGGCCCAGGTAAGGGTCTGGTTCTGGAAATAGTGGGCCAGAAACAACATGGCCAGGGAGGGGTCCTTGGCCCGGGCGGCGGCGGTCTTGGACCACAGAAGCCAGACCGAGGGATAGCGCGCCAACAGCGCGCCGACGTCTGCAAAGACCTGATCGGCCTGCTCTTCCTTGCCCTGGCGGGTGAGGAGTTCGATGAGCAGGAACTTGGCTTCGAGGTGGTCGGGATGGAAACCGATGCCGCGCGAAAGCACGGCGGCGGCCTCATCGTGGCGGCCTTCCTCAGCCAGGCTGCGGGCCAGGGGGAAGAAGACCTTGGAGTTGGGCTCGATTTCCAGGACTTCCCGGTAGATTTCGATCTTACTGAGCATCAGCCCGCTTTCCTTCCTTGTCCCGTTCCGGCTCCTTGGCGGCGGGCGGGTCCTTGGGAAACTGGTAAAGGATCTCGTTATCCTTGAGGTAGTTCATCTGGGACCGGGCCATTTTTTCGGTGAAGGCCTGATCGGTCTTGAGCCAGCGGATTTCCTGGCTGAGGTCCAGGGACTTGTCGTTGACGGCTTCCAGGCGCTGCTTGAGCTGCTCATGCCGGGATTTGAGTTCGAGGTAGGCAAAAATGCCGTTGTCGCTCCATATCAGGTTATAGAGCAGGAACACATTGAAGAAGATCAGCGCCGTCAGCAGGAACCTTCGCCAGATCATGTCATTGCACGACGTATTTCTTCGGACGTTTGGTATCGGACTGGGCCAGGGGCTCCTTCAGTTCGCGAAGGAAATTCTCCGTGGCCGCCTCGATGCGCAACACGTCCTGTTCCTCCACTTCAATGTCCTCGACCTGGGAGAGAAACATCTTGAGCACCTTGAAGTCGCGCAGCAGATAGTGCCCGAACTGGAGGCGCTCCAGATCGGGTTCGAGCTCCAGGATGGTGTGCAGGCAGTTTTCGATACGGGCGGCGAGATTGTCGTCCAGGTGGGTCCCGGACCAGGCGCCCTTGCCGAGGCCGGCCCGGGCGGGACGGACCCGGCGGCGGGCCAGCTTGGAAATGTTTTTGGCTTTCATAGCGCCTTGTCGCAAAAGGTGTTGGTCAGCGGGCGAGGCATTGCCGCTTCGTTACCGGGCGGCCTTGTCCGACCACTTCGCCTGCTTGCTGAATCCATAAAAGTAATTGACGCCGGAAACAAGGGTCAAAACCAGGGCCAGGTACAAAAGGGTCTGCCCAAGCGGCGCGGGATCAAAACCCCAAACGGGATAATGCAGCAGCAGCGGGCACAGGGCCACCATCTGCAAAATGGTCTTGAGCTTGCCGTAGCGGTCGGCGGCAATGACCACGCCGTGGTCCACGGCCATGGCCCGAAGCCCAGTGACGGCGATCTCCCGGCCGACGATGACCACGGCCACCCAGGCCTCGACCCAGCCGAGCTGGACAAGCATGATAAGCGCGGCGCTGATCAGCAGTTTGTCGGCCAACGGATCAAGGAACTTGCCGAAATTGGTGACCAGATTGCAACGCCTGGCCACCACGCCGTCCATGATGTCGGTGACGGCGGCGGCGATGAACACCATCATGGCGGCAAAACAGGCTCCCCGGCTCGGAAAATAGAGCAGGAGCACCAGGATCGGCACAGCCCCGACGCGGGCCAAGGTGAGGTTGTTGGCAAGGTTGAACATAGCGTGGTTAATCCCTGGTGGTTTCGTGGCGCAGGCAGGCAATTAAAGCAATACCGGGCCGGCGTCAAAGGCTTCCGCCCCGCGCGTTGCGGCAATTGGCCCCGGGATGTGCCGATTTGGGCGCATTTTCGGCTTGGGCGATTTCCGTGTTGCCTTAGCCCGGGCGACAATCCGTCGGTTAGGGCCTCGGGTAGGCGGCGACTTCGAGGCTGCCCCGGCAGGCGGCTGCCACGTGGTCGGCCAGGGCGGCAAAGGCGGCCTTGGCCGGATGGTCCCCGGGCAAAAGGGCCACCGGTTTGCCCAGGTCGCCGGCTGCCACGGTGGCCGGATCAAGCGGCACCGCGCCGAGGAATTCCAGGCCGAAATCCCGGGCCAGGGCCTCGCCGCCGCCCTTTTTGAAAAGTTCGATCTCCCGGCCGCAGTGCGGACAGGCCAGCCCGCTCATGTTTTCCACCACGCCAAGGATGTTGGCGTTGGTGTACTGGAGAAAATTGATGCTCTTGCGCACGTCGGCCAGGGAGACCTCCTGGGGCGTGGTCACCAGCAGACAGAGGGCGTCGGGCACGGTCTTGAGCACGGTCAGGTGCTCGTCGCCGGCCCCGGGCGGCGAATCAATGACCAGAAAGTCGAGGTCGCCCCAGTCCACGTCGGCGATGAACTGGCGGATGGCGGTGGTTTTCATGGGGCCGCGCCATAGCACGGCGGCGTCGGGGTCTGCCAAAAGCGATTGCATGGAAACCACGGAGAGATTGTCGCCGAAGCGTTTGGGGGCGATGGCCGCTTCGCTGCCGGCGGTCATGGCTCCGGTCAGGCCCAACATGCCCGGCACGCTCGGGCCATGGAGATCCACGTCCAAAAGCCCCACCTTGGCCCCGCCTGCGGCCAGCGAGCAGGCTACGTTGACGGCCACGGTGCTCTTGCCCACCCCGCCTTTGCCGCTCATGACCACGAGCTTGTAGCGGATGCGCTCCAGGGTCTGGCCGATGCGGGCCTGACGGCCGTCGCTTCCGGCTGCGGTTCCAAGGGGCTTGCCCGGTCCGGTGCAGCCGCGACAGGAATCGGATTGCGTCATGGAACCAACTCCTTCACGAAGCCTGCCAGCCGTGGGTTCCGACGAGGTCCACGAACATGACCCCGCCAAGATCGCGCACGATGACCCGGCCGTTTTCCCGGCGCACCAGACACAGGGTCTGGTTTCGCCGCGAGGTCCCCACCGGTATGACCATGCGCCCGGCCGGGCCGAGCTGGGCCACCAGCGGGGCCGGAATCTTTGGCCCGCCGGCGGCCACCAAAATACGGTCAAAGGGGGCTTTCTCGGGCCAGCCCAGGGTGCCGTCGTCGAGTTTAAGCCGCACCCGGACGTAGCGCAAGGCGTCAAGCCTGGCCCGGGCCTGGTCATAGAGGGGCTTTATCCGCTCCACAGTATAGACCTCGGCTCCGAGTTCCGCCAGCACGGCGGCCTGATAGCCCGATCCCGTGCCGATCTCCAGGACCTTGTGGCCCGGGGCGACCTCCAGCAGTTCCGTCATCCAGGCCACGACATAGGGCTGGGAAATGGTCTGGCCGTGGCCGATGGGCAGCGGATGATCCTCGTAGGCCTGGGGAATGAGCGCCTCTTCGACGAAAAGATGGCGCGGCGTCTTGCGCATGGCCCGCAGCACCTCGGGCCGGGTCACGCCCCGGGCCTCGATCTGCTCCCGCACCATGCGTTCCCGGCTGCGCCGCAGATCGGTCTTGACCCCGGTTGCGTTCATCGGCTTCCTTTCGCGGGGAAGCATCCTTCCCCGCGCCATTCCAATCCTCTTCGGAAAACAGAATTTCCGCCTCAAGTCAACGCCTTGCGCCTTGACACGGCCGGTTCGTCGATGCCAACTGACGCGGATCACCAAGGAGGCATTCATGCTGACCACCCGCGACCTCATGACCGAGGATCTCATCGCGTTGCGCCACGACGACAGCCTGCTGTCCGCCAAGCGGACCATGGAAGAGGCGCGCATCCGCCATCTGCCCATTATCGACGGTTCCGGGGCCTTTGTGGGACTTGTCACCCACCGCGATTTGCTCGCCGCCTCGGTGTCCCGGCTGGCCGAGATCGACGCCCAGACCCAGGAGGACATCTACGCCGGCATTCCACTACGCGAGGTCATGCGCGCCGACGTGGCCATGGCCACCCCGGACCTGCCCCTGCGCCAGGCCGCCGAGGTGCTGCTGACCCAGAAATACGGCTGCCTGCCCGTGGTCGAGGGCGGCAAGCTCGTCGGCATCCTCACCGCTTCGGACTTCATTCGCCTGAGCCTGGAACTCATGGACGCCTTGGAGGCATCGGAAAAGCTCGATTGTTTGGTCGAAAACGATTAACCCCATGAATCCTTTGAAAAGCATTGTGCGTGCGCCGACTTTCACCCTGGCGGACAGCGTTTTTTGCCAAAAGACTATTGACTTCCGGCTTGTGAAATTTTACGCTTTTCCACTGAATTACGGCGGCGGAGCAGTTGCCTGACGCCCCGCCTGCGTAGTCGCAGCGGCAAGGTCACTTTCACCGTTTCTTGGAGCTTAAGGAGGGAGTTGGATGCGTTCCAAGGTCATGCTTTCCGGGTTGATCGTCATGGTGTGCAGCCTGGCCCTGGCCACGGCGGCCTATTGCGAGGGCGGCAAGTTCAGCGACATCGTGGATGCCAAATCCACCCTGTGCTACCCCCTTGAACTGACCTTCAAACGGCCGTCCGGGGTCCTCAAGACCAGCTTTGCCCCGGTCAAATTTTCCCACGGCCAGCACGCTTCCGTGGCCTGCGTCACCTGCCACCACATGTGGGACGGCAAGGGCGAAATCCAGGGCTGCGCCGAAGCCGGCTGCCACGACAACCTGAAGGATCGCCAGGAAGCCACGTCCTACTTCCGCGCCTTCCACGACAAGAATGCCGACAACAGCTGCCTGGGCTGCCACATGAAGCTCAACGTGGAGCGCAAGGCCAAGGGCCAGAAGCCCCTGTCCGTGGCTCCCTGCTCCAACAACGGTTGCCACGTGGCCGCGAAGTAGCTTTTTCAGGCAACTATCGCCGCCAAGTAAACGCCCCCGCCTCGCGGGGGCGTTTTTTTATGGGATTATCGCCTATCGTTGCGACGGGCTTCACGGGCGATGCGGCCTGTGGAGCCGGCCTTGCTCCCGGCCAACGCGGCGAGTATTCTTTGCAGCGCTCTCTTATTTTGTGAAAAAAAGCGCAAAATCGTTGTTTCCACCCAACCGAAACCCGTGCCGCCAGCCCCGACATCGGCCAAGGATCGCCATGCCAAGCCGCGTCATCGACATCTCGCTGCCCCTGCCCGCGACGCCCCCCGTGCCCGGCGATCCGCCTTTTGTCCGCCGTCTGTTTCTCGACCCCGCCGCCCATGGCTGCGAAGCCGCTGCCTGGTCGATGAGCGCCCACAGCGCCGCTCACATCGACTTCCCGGCCCATTTCCTCCCCGGCGGCAAGCGGGCCGGCGACTATCCAGCCGAGGCCTTTTTCCTGCCGGCTGTGGTGGTGGACTGCGGCCAGGCCCTGCGGCTTGACCCCGAACTCCTGGTCGAGGCCGATCCCCGGCCCGGCGAGGCCGTGCTTTTTGCCACCCGCAATTCCCGAGAGCGCCGTTTCGCCGGCCCGGATTTCCCGGCCGACTTCGCCGCCGTAACGCCGGCCCTGGCCCGGGAACTGACGGCCCGGCACGTCGCCCTGGCCGGCCTCGACGCCATGAGCATCGAACCTCTTGATGACGCCGCCTATCCTGTCCATCAGCTGCTGCTGTCGGCCGGCATCCTCATCTTGGAAGGCTTGGACCTTCTCCATGCCCCGGCCGGTCGTTGCCAACTCGTCTGTCTGCCTCTGGCCGTGCCCGAAGCCGAAGCCTCGCCGGTGCGGGCCGTGCTCCTGGTCGAATCCGCTCGCTGATGGCCGGCGATCCCTGATGCGACGCCTGTTCTGGCCGAAGACGTCTTCTGTTTCTTTATCGAATAAAAACGTATGAATTAGGACAAAAGACGTGTGGCATTGCATGAATCCCTTCATCGTGCTACTAAATCGCCAATGTCGCTGCCGCAAGCCGTCCAACCATCCCTGGTCGCCAACCATCTGGCCCTCTCGCGCGCCAAAACGCTCTTGGCTCTGGGTCTGGGCGGGCTGCTCACGCTGCTGGCCGGCTACGCCCTGACGGCCGGCCGCTACGACATTTCGCTGCCGCAGGTGGCCGGCCACTTGCTCGGTCTTTCGGAAGCCGGACCGGCCGGGGTGGTGGTCATGGGCATCCGCCTGCCGCGCATCCTGGCCGCCGTCAGCGGCGGTTTTGCCCTGGCCGTTTCCGGGGCGCTCACCCAAAGCCTGCTCGGCAATCCCCTGGCCTCGCCGTTTACCCTGGGCATCAGCCATGCGGCCGCCTTTGGCGCGGCCTGCGGCATCGTGTTGTTCGGGGCCGGAGGATTCACCGCCAACGCCGTGGCCGGCTCGGCCGCAGAGATCGTGCGCATCGGCGCGGCGGCCACGGTTTCCGTTTGCGCTTTTGCCGGGGCGCTGGGGGCAACGGCGCTCATCGCCGCCCTGGCCACCCTCCGGCGGCTTTCGCCCCAGGCCATGATCCTGTGCGGCGTGGCCCTGTCCTCGCTTTTCACCGCCGGCACCATCCTCATCCAGTTTTTCGCCGACGACCTGCAACTTGCCGCCATCGTCTTTTGGACTTTTGGCGACGTGTCCCGGGCCGGCTGGGAGCAGATCGCGGCCATGGCCGGGGCTGGCCTTGCCGCCGGCGCTTTCGGCCTGCTGGCTCGCCATGACCTCAACGCCTTGCTGGCCGGCGAGGATGTGGCCCGAAGCGTGGGCGTACGCGCCCTGCCCTTGCGCCTGGCCGGACTGGGACTGGCCGCCCTGGCCACCGGCGTGGTGGTCGCGGCCTGCGGCGTCATCGCTTTTCTGGGCCTGCTGGCCCCGCACATCGCCCGACGCCTGGTCGGGGCCGACCATGGCCCCCTGGTGCTTCATAGCGGCTTGTGGGGCGCACTGTTGCTGCTTGGGGCCGACACGGCTGGCCGGCAACTGGCCGGCACGGGCGCGCTGCCGGTGGGGGTGCTCACCTCGTTTCTCGGCGCGCCGCTCTTTTTATTGCTGCTGTTGCGAGGGGGTCGGACATGACGCTTTGCGCCCACGACGTTGCCTGCGGCCATGGCCGCCGGGAAGTGCTGCGAAACGTCGATCTGCCCCTGCAAAGGGGGCTGGTGACCGCCGTGCTCGGGGTCAACGGAGCAGGCAAGTCCACCCTGCTGCGCTGCCTGGGCGGTCTGGCCCGTCCCTTGCGCGGCCGGGTCACCCTGGACGGCCGGGACATGGCTGCCTTAAGCCGCCGGCAGATCGCCCGGCGCGTGGCCTATGTGCCCCAATCCCAACGCCCGGACAGCCTTACCGTGTTCGAGGCCGTGCTGCTGGGCCGACGGCCCCACATGGGCCTTGGCCCGTCGCGCCACGATCTGGCCGCCGTGGAAAACGGCCTGACCGTCCTTGGCCTGGAGGCGCTCGCCTTCAAACGCCTGGAAGATATCTCCGGCGGGGAACTGCAAAAAACGTCCATTGCCAGGGCCATGGTCCAGGAGCCGGAGGTGCTGCTCCTCGACGAGCCCACCGCCAGCCTGGACCTCAAAAATGCCGAGGACGTCCGGGCCATCGTGCGACAAGCCGCTGCCGCGAAAGGCCTGACCGCCGTTGTTGTGCTCCACGACCTGTCCCAGGCCCTGCGCTTTGCCGACGTGTTCGTGCTGCTGCGCCGGGGCCGGGTCCATGCCGTGCTGGACCGCTCGGGCCTTGGTCCCGAAGTGGTGCGCGAGGTCTACGGCGTGGAGGTGGCCTTTGGCGAAGTGGGCGGACAGCCCGTGGTCATGCCCCTGGGCGTGGCCGACGCCGCCTGACGTAAACCCCTCAGCCAAGGAGCCGCCATGCCTCGCCCGTTTTTTGCCCTGGCCTGTCTGCTGGCCCTTCTCGCCGCCGCCCTCCCGGCCCGGTCCGGCGAAACCCGGACCGTCACCGACGCCGCCGGCCGCTCGGTCACGGTCCCGGCCGCGCCAAAGCGCATTGTCTGCCTGGGGCCGGGCTGTCTGCGCCTTATCGCCTATCTCCAGGCTACCGATCGCGTGGTCGGCATCGAGCGCTTCGAGACCGCCCGGCGCACGGGCCGGCCCTACAATCTGGCCCATCCCGAGCTTCTAACCCTGCCGGTCATCGGTCCGGGCGGCCCGCAAAGCATCGACAAGGAACCCGACCTGGAAGCGCTTCTGGCCGTGGCCCCGGAGGTCATCTTCGCCTCGGCCATGGAGCCGGGCACGGCCCAGCGTCTTTCGGCCAAGCTGGGCATCCCGGTGGTTGTCGTCAGCTACGGCGCGTTCGGGCGTTACGATCCCAAGGTGTTCGACACCCTGGCGATGATGGGGACGATCCTTGGCCGTGAGGCCCGGGCCAAGGAAGTGGCCGAATTCCTGCAATCCGCCGAAGCCGACGTGCGCGCCCGGGCGGCCAAGGGGCTGGCCGGGCCGGGCTACGTCCGGCCGGGCGTCTATGTCGGCGGCACGGGGATGCGCGGTTCCCATGGCCTGACCAGCACCGACAATCCCTATCCGCCGCTCGACTGGCTCGGGGCCGACAACGTCGCCGCCAAACTGGTCAAGGACGGACACGGCTTTCTCGACAAGGAGCAACTGCTCTCGCTTCGTCCCGACATCCTGTTTCTCGACGCCTCGGGCCTGGACGCCATGGCCGAGGAACTGTCCGGCCAGCCCGAGTTCGCCCAAAGTCTGCCGGCCGTGGCCGCTGGCCGGGTCTACGTGCTCTATCCGTTCACCAGCTATCTGACCAACCTCGAGACCATCGTGGCCGACGCCTACGCCGCCGGCAAGATTCTCTATCCCGAGGCTTTCGCCGACATCGATCCGGCGGCCAAGGCCGACGCCGTCTACGCCTTCATGGTCGGCCGCCCGGTCTACGCCGACATGGCCAAGGACTACGGCCCTCTGGGCCGGACGTTTCCCATCACGGGCAACACGCCGTAATCCCCCTCCCCTTAACCGGTATCGGGGGTCCGGGGGCCTGAGGCCCCCGGCCGCCGGAGGCATCTTCCTCTTTCCTATCATTCACCTTGGAGCACTATCATGCAAAATTTCAACGACATAACAACACTGACTGCCCGGGCGGTGGATTACCACGGCCACATGTGCCCGGGGCTGGCCATTGGCATCCAGGCCGCGCGCCTGGGCCAGGCCGTGTGCGGCCGGGACGGCGACGAGGACATCGTGGCCGTGGTCGAAACCGACATGTGCGCCGTGGACGCCATCCAGGCCCTACTCGGCTGCACTTTTGGCAAAGGCAACCTCGTCCATCGCGACTACGGCAAGACGGCCTTCACCTTCCATCGCCGCGCCGACGAGGCCGGCCTGCGCCTTGTCCTGCGCCCGGAAGCCCTGACCGCCGTCGATCCCGAATTCGCCGCCGTGCGCCAGGCCGCCAACGACGGCGACGCGGCCGCCCGGGAACAACTGCCCGCCTTGGCCCGACAGTGCGCCCAGCGCATCCTGGCCAGCGATCCCGAAAGCCTTTTTATTCGGACCGCCCCCCAAACGCCGCCGCCGCGCCGGGCAGCCATCCTCTCCAGTCTCGTCTGCCAGGCCTGCGGCGAATCCGTCATGGAATCCCGCACCCGCCGCTTCGCCGGCCAGACGCTGTGCATCCCGTGTTTTGGGAAGGTGGAGCAGAAAATCTAAGTAATAACAAACAGATAAGATGCCTCCGGCGGCCGGAGGCCTGAGGCCCCCGGACCCCCCAAATGGGGGAATAGGGGGCGGTGGGACAGGGGCGGTTGGCGGGAGCGCGGGGAGAGGTGAAATGGGCCGCCGTGGGGCGGGGAATGGCCCCGGCCCACGGCGAAGGGATGGGCTAGTCGGTGCAGAGAATCTCGTAGCTCTGGCCGGTGAGGCATCGGCCGCCCTGCTCCGTCACTTCGAAGGTATTCTCGACGCCGACCATGCCCAGGTCCGGGATGCCGAACTTGGGTTCCAGGGCCAGGGTCATGCCGGCCCGAAGGGGTTGATCGAAGCCCTTGGCCAACACCGGCCAGCCGTCGATGGTCAGCCCGATGCCGTGGCCGAGAAACCGCACCTGATTTTCGCCAAGCCCCATGAAGCCTTCCGAAAGGCCGGCCTTTTCGGCCATCTCCAGGGACAAGGCGTACAGTTCCGACGGGATCGCCCCGGGCACGAGACGCTCGGCCACGGCCTGCTGCACGGCCACGCACAGGTCATGCCCGCGCCGGGCCAAATCCGGGATGGCCGAAGCCTTGCCGGCGAAGTATATCTGCGTCTTGTCCGTGCTGTAGCCTTCCAGGGAGAAGCCGTTGTCGATGGTCAGCACCTGCCCCTTTTTCCAGACCGTGCCGGCGTAGCCGAAAAAGGGCAGGGCCGGATGCGCCCCGCGAAGCCCCACCGGCCCGTTGAAAACGCTGGGGTAGTTGGCCGAATCCCCCACCGCGATGTGTCCCAGGAAGATCTCCTCGCCGTAGCTGCCCATGCGCAACTGGCCCTGGTGCCCCAGCTCGTAAAAAACGTCGAAACACGCGCCGGTGATCTCGCGCTCGGTCATGCCGGGTTTGATGCGCCCGGGTAGACGCGCATAAAGCCCTTCGTTGTGACGCGCCCCGCAAAGGCGCATTTTGGCGAGTTCCCACTCCGACTTGTAGGCCTGGGCCATGGCCAGGGCGGCGTCTCCGGAAACGAAGGTCACGCCGGGCAGGCGCGCGGTCAGGAGATTGGCCAGATTCCAGGGCAGACCGGCCTGTTCGGCGGCGCAGACGGCGGCAAGCGGACTGCCGGCCTGCTCGCACAGGGGGGCGATGTCGCCAAAGGAGCGAAAGTTCACAATGGCGGCCAGCGGCGACTCCAGCATGGCCCGCTGCCGGCCCTTGCGGCAAAGCAGCACGGGCGTACCCTCAAGCGGCAGCCAGAGCAAGCCGTTGGCCCAGGAACCGGTGAGATAATAGATGGCCAGGCGCGAGAAAACGAGCAACCCGCCGGCCTGGGGGGCGGTTTCGGCCAGAAGTTGGCGGACGGTAGCTTGGCGGGCAAGCATTTCCGATTCGGGCAGGCGTTCCAGCGCTTCAAACGTCATGTGATACCACTCCGTTGGGGTTGCAATAATCGGCCGGGGCGGGCATAGCCTCCGTCCGGGCGCGTCCCGGATGCCTTGACCAACGCATCCGGCGTATTTTCGTCGGGTTCAGGCCGCAAGGAAGGCCCATCGTGTCGCAAACAAACCGCGAAATGTCCTGGGCGGCCTTTTTCGCCCTGGTCGGCGCCTCTATTTTGTGGGGCAGCTCCTTTATCGCCATGAAGATCGCCATGCGGGAATTTTCGCCGCTGCTGGCGGTCTTTTGCCGCATGGCCGTGGCCTCGGCCGTGTTCGCGCTCATCTGGCGACGCATGGGCGGCTTCGCCGCCGGCCGGGCGGATTGGAAGGGCATCGTCTTCATGGCCTTTTGCGAGCCGTGCCTGTATTTCATCTTCGAGTCCCAGGCCCTGACCATGACCCAGGCCTCCCAGGCCGGCATGATCACCGCCATGTTGCCGGTGATGACGGCCGTGGCCGCTTCTTTCGTTCTTAAAGAAAAGCTTGAAGTCCGGGCCATGGCCGGGCTGCTCCTGGCCGTGGCCGGGGTGGCCGTCATGAGTCTGGCCGGCGAGGCCGGCCCCCAAGCCCCACGCCCCATCCTGGGGAATTTCCTGGAATTTTTGGCCATGTGCTGCGCCGTGGGCTACATCATCACCTGCAAGAAGCTGGCGGCGCGCCACAAGCCGCTCTACCTCACGGCGGCCCAGAGCTTTGTCGGCATGGCCTTTTTTTCGCCGGCCCTGGTGTTCGCGCCCATGCCGGCCAAGTTGACCTTCGCGCCGGTGGCGGCCGTGTTTTTCCTGGGACTGGCCGTCACCTTCGTGGCCTACGGCCTGTACAACTACGGCGTGTGCAACGCCCCGGCAGCCAAGGCGGCGGCGTTTATCAACCTCATCCCCGTCATCACCTGCCTGCTCTCCTGGCTCATCCTGGACGAGACATTAAGCGCCGGGCAACTCCTCGGCGGTGCGGCCGTGCTCGGCGGCGTGGGCTTAAGCGCCCGTCCGGCGAGGAGGGGAAGGAAGGCGCGCGGGGAGTAGGCAGTAGCAGTAGGTAAGCAGGGGAAAAGCCTCCGGCGGCCAAAGGGCTGCCGCCCTTTGGAATCCCGTTTGCGTTTAACAATTTCAAACGGCGGTGAACGTACCGCCCCCCTTAACCCTTTGTCTTTATGCGGGGGGTCTGGGGGCCTCAGGCCCCCAGCCGCCGGAGGCATTCTTCTCCTCCCGCCTTCCCCCTCCCTTCACCTCAGCCTTCGCGACGCGAATAGTCCATGTTGCGGCGTACGGGTTCGAAGCCGGCCTTGACCACCAGCCGGCGCAGCTCTTCTTCTTCCATGCGGAAGTGGACGCCGGCGGCGGCCACTACGTTTTCCTCGATCATGGTGGAGCCGAAGTCGTTGGCCCCGAAATAGAGCGCGGTCTGGCCGATCATGGGGCCTTGGGTCACCCAGGAGGCCTGGATGTTGGGCACGTTGTCCAGGAACAGCCGCGACAGGGCCAGGGTTCGCAGATATTCCCAGGACGAGGTCTCGGGCACGGACAGCGCCGTGTTGCCGGGCTGGAAGGTCCAGGGGATAAAGGCCGTGAAGCCGCCGGTTTTGTCTTGCAGATCGCGGATGCGCAGCAAATGTTCCAGCCGGTGTTCGATGGTCTCGCCAAGGCCGATGACCATGGTGGCGGTGGAGCGCAGGCCCAGCTTGTGGGCTTCGGCCATGACGCCGATCCAGGCGTCGGCCGGGCACTTCTTGGGCGAAACGTGGCTTCGCACGGGATCGGAGAGGATTTCCGCCCCGCCGCCGGGCAGGGAGGCCAGGCCGGCGGCCTTGAGTTCGGCCAGGACCTCGGCTATGGACAGCCCTTCCATTTCGGCCAGGAAAACAATTTCCGGCGGCGAGAAGCCGTGCACGGCCACGCTCGGGAACTGTCGGCGCAGGGCGGACAGCATGTCGGTGTAAAAACCCAGCCGCAGTTCGGGGTGCATGCCGCCCTGGAGCAGGATCTGCCAGCCGCCGAGTTCCACGGTCTCGGCCACCTTGGCGGCCAGCTCCTCGGGCGAAAGCACGTAGCCTCCCGGCTGTCCGGGGGCCTTGAAAAAGGCGCAGAACCGGCAGCCGCAGGCGCAAACGTTGGTATAGTTGATGTTGCGGTCCACGATGTAGGTGACCACCGGCTCGGGATGCAGGGCGAGTCGGGCGGCGTGGGCCAATTTGCCCAGGGAAAAGACGTCCTCGTTTTCCCAAAGGGCGCGGGCTTGGTCCAGCCTTAAGCGGGCTATGGCGCGATCCGACATGGTGCGGTTGACCTCCAGGCAGTGATGCCGCCAAGCCGATACACTTTTTTACCGCAAACGAAAACACCCGGAGACCCGATGCTCTACGCCGACGCGACGCTCAAGGAACTGCTTGCCCCGGGCAAGACCATCGCCCTTATTGGGGCCAAGGACCGTCCTGGCACGGACGTGGACATGGTCGGGCGCTTTCTTTTAAACGCCGGCTTCCGGGTCATTCCGGTGCATCCGGCCCGGGCCGAGGTCTGGGGCATCCCGGCCCGCAAGACCCTGGCCGAGATCGACGAACCCGTTGATCTGGTCAATTTGTTTCGTGCCCCGGCGGCCTGCCCCGGCCATGCCGCCGAGGTGCTGGCCCTGACGCGCCGGCCGGCTTGTTTTTGGATGCAGACGGGCATCGCCAGCCCCGAGGCCCGGGCCATGCTCGCGCCGGCGGGCGTCGTTGTCGTGGAAGATCGTTGCACAATGGTTGAATACCGCCGCCTTTGGGGATAATGAATGGAAATGCCGACCGTCACCGCCTTTGTTTGTCAACGTTGCGGCCACTGCTGTCAGGGCGTGGGCGGCATCGTCATGTCCGCCGCCGACATCGAGCGGCTGGCCGACCACGTTTCGCTTGACCGCGAGACGTTTCTTGCGCGCTATGCCGAGTTCGTCGGCGGCCGGCAACGGCTGATCACCGGCGACGACGACTATTGCATCTTTTATGCGGAAGGTTGTTCGGTGCATCCGGCCCGTCCCGACGTGTGCCGGGCCTGGCCGTACTTTCGCGGCAACATCATCGACGCCGACAGCCACGCCATGGCCGCCGAGGACTGCCCGGGCATCAACATGCAGGCCCCTCACGCCGAATTCGCCAGGCAGGGCCGCGACTATCTGACCAGCCGGGGACTTTGCCGGCCCCGGGGAGCCGACGTGCCCGAGGCCCTGGTCGAGACCTGCCCGGACAACCCTTAGGGCGGCGCGGCCATGGGCGGACAGGATTCCATGCGCCTGGATCAGGCGCGCGCCCTGCTCGGGGTTTCCGCCCGCGACGACATCGAGGCCGTCAAATCGGCCTATCGCAAGCTCGCCTTCAAGCTCCATCCGGACCTGCATCCTGACGATCCGGCGGCCAAGCGCAAGTTCCAGCGCCTTAACGAAGCCTACCTGCTCCTGCGCCACTATCTGGCCGACCGCGACGACACGGCCGGCTACAGGCCGCCGGGCGAGGACAAAACCGCCGGCCCCAAGGCCTCGCCGGGTCCGGGCGCGCGGACTTCCCGCCCGAGCGGCCCGCCACCGCCGCCTCCCCCCCCTCCGCCTGGAGCCGAGGCCGGCGCGCGCCAGCAGCAGCGCAAAGCCAAGCAGGCCTACACCAAGGCCTCCAAGGACAACGCCGACGCCGGGTTCTATTTCCGCCGCGAGGAAGTGCTTCAGGACCTGCTCAAGGACCCCTTCGCCCGGCAAGTCTTCGAGGACATCTACCGGCAAGTGAAAAGCGGCCCCCAGCGCACCGCCAGGAAGGTGGCGGCCAAGGGCGCACGGGAAATGTCGTTCAGCTGGGGCGACAAGGCCGTATCCTTCGACATGTCCAAGGGGCTTCTGGAAAACCTCAAGGGCTACTTTAGAAAACAGCTCGACGACGAACAGACCGTGCATCTGCCCAGCGCCAGCCTGCTCCCCGGCACCCGCATCCGCGTCGGCATCCGCCATGGCCTGGGCAACGCCAAGCCGACCATGGTGGAAGTCACCCTGCCGTCGGATTTCGTGGTCGGCCGGCCCATCCGCCTCAAGGGCATGGGCCGGCGCATCGGCCCCATGCGCGGCGACCTTTACCTGCGTCTTTTGGCCAAATAACGCCCATCGTCTATCAGCCTCCAAAGGAGGTTCGCCATGCTCCGTTCCAGCCTGTTGCTGTTGTCCGCCGTTCTTGCCGCCTTTGCCTGTCTGCCTGTCCTAGCCCAGGCCGCTGGCCCCGAACGCGTGGGCGGCCCCTGCCGCTATGAGAGCTACCCGGGCACGGCCACGTTCGTGGACGTCAAGCCCTGGCAGCCCGACTCTCCCACGGCCGGCGTGCCCACGCCCTACCCGCCCCTGACCGTGACCTTCACCTTCGCCCCCGCCCAGCCCATCGCCAATGAGCCGCTCTACAGACCCGGGGCCGTCCACACCTTCACGCTCGTGAACTCCATGCCGCCCGGGCCGCGCTTCGCCGCCAAGTACGGCATCAAGGCCGGAACCGTCGTGCCTTGCCAGCTGCGCGTCATACGAGAAGGGACCTGCACGCCAACGGTGTTCGAATTCCCGGGCATCGACCGGGCCGATTACTTCGAACTGACCGCCAAGCCCTAAAGCCAAGGACACCCCATGCGCGTCTCGGGAGGCACTTCCGGCGGCACGCCGTCCGGCGGCGACGGCCGGGACCGCTCCGATCCCCAAGCCTTCAAGCGCGGCAGGCAAGTCGGGCAGATCATGCGCGGCCGGCTCCTCGCCTCAGGCCCCCAGGGGCTGTTTTGGGTGAACCTGGCCGGCCACAAGCTGCTGGCCGCCCTGGACCACGAACCCAGCCCGGGGCGGGAACTCGTTTTCCGCATCGAACGCCTGGAGCCGGAACTGCTCCTTCGCGACATCACCCCGCCGCCCTCGGCCGTGGACGACCCGGCCCTGCTCCTGGCCGCCCTGGCTGAAACCCGCTCCCGCTTCGAAGCCTTACTCCATCGCGGGCCGCCGCTTTTCGCCGAGACAGGCGCGGCGGGTTCAAACATGCCCCTGGTTCCGCTGGCCGCCCGACAACGTCTTTTCACTTGGCTTGCGTCCACCCCAGAAGCGGCCGGCCTTTACGGTCGCCTGGGTGAACTGCTGCGCCTGGCCCGGGCTTTTCTGCCGCCACAGGCCGGACGGCCGGTTTACCTGCCCTGGGCGTTTCCCGGCTTTGACGCCAGTGAAGGACTGGCCACGCGGTCCGGCCGCACATTCACCTTGCGGCTCTTTGGCCGGCTGGCGCAGGCCGGCCGTATCTCGGGAATCTTTTCCCTGTCCATGGGCCGGGCCAGTTACCGGCTGTCTCTGGAACGTCCCGAGGCCGGCGAAGAGCTCATCGCCGCTCTGACCGCCGTGCGCCTGGGCCATCGCGAACTCGCGCCAGTCTGCGTGCACCTCGGGCCGCTTGCCCCGGCCGAGGCCGGCGGGCTTTTCGCGCCGCTTATCGCCGGCGCGGCCCGGCCCTTTACGGGGCTGCGGCTTCGCGTATAAAAGCCCTTACCGGCGGCCACGCCGGATCGACCACACCCGGAGCGTTCACGCATGGCGTACAAGGATTTGCAGGAATATTTGCGGCTGTTGGACAAAAAGGGCGAATTGAAGCGCATAGTCGCGCCCCTTGACCCGTATCTGGAAATCGCCGAGGTCACCGACCGGGTGTCCAAGGCCGTGGGACCGGCGCTTTTCTTCGAAAATCCCAAAGGTTCGCGCTTCCCGGTGGTGACCAACGCCTTCGGGTCCTTCCCGCGCATGAACCTGGCCCTGGAGTCCGAGGATCTCGACGCCCTGGGCCGGCGCATCGACGACGTGCTGGAGATGGAAAAGCCCGAAGGGCTCATTGAGAAATTAAAACTCCTGCCCAAGCTCGCCAAGATGGCCGGCATCTTCCCCAAGACCGTCGCCAGCGCCCCCTGCCAGGACGTGGTCCTGACCGGCGACGCCGTGGACCTGTCCATCCTGCCGGTGCTCACCACCTGGCCCGGCGACGCCGGCCCGTTCATCACCTTCCCGGTGGTCATCACCAAGGACCCCGAGACCGGCAAACGCAACGTCGGCATGTACCGGATGCAGGTCTTCGACAAGACCACCACCGGCATGCACTGGCACCGCCACAAGGGCTGCGCCGCCCACTACCGGCTGGCCGAAAAGCGCGGGGAGCGCCTGGAAGTGGCCGTGGCCATCGGCCCGGACCCGGCCTGCACCTACGCCGCCACCGCGCCGCTGCCCGACGACATCGACGAATTTCTCTTCGCCGGCTTCCTGCGCCAGAAGGCCGTGGAGCTCGTGCAGTGCAAGACCGTGGACCTGCAGGTTCCGGCCAACAGCCAGTTCGTGCTTGAAGGCTACGTCGAACCCGGCGAGCGCCGCCGCGAAGGCCCCTTTGGCGACCACACCGGCTACTACTCCCTGGCCGACGACTACCCGGTCTTCCATGTCACGGCCATCACCCACCGCGAGGACGCCGTCTATCCGGCCACTCTGGTCGGCCAGCCGCCCATGGAAGACACCTACATGGGCAAGGCCACCGAGCGCCTGTTCTTGCCGCTCATCAAGAAGCAGCTGCCCGAAATCACGGACATGAGCCTGCCTGTGGAAGGCGTGTTCCACAACTTCTGCTTCGTCTCCATCGACAAGCGCTACCCCGGCCAGACCCGCAAGATCATGTACGCCATCTGGGGCCTGGGCCAGATGATGTTCACCAAGTTCATCGTGGTGGTGGACGCCGAGGTCAACGTGCAAAACACGGCCGAAGTCTGGTGGCGCGTGGGCAACAACGTCGATCCGCGCCGCGACGTGGTCATCGTGGACGGCCCGCTTGACGCCCTGGACCACAGCGCGCCCATGGCCTGCTTCGGCGGCAAGATGGGCATCGACGCCACGAAAAAAGGCCCCGAGGAAGGCCATACCCGGGGCTGGCCCGACGCACTGGCCATGGACCCGGCCACCAAGGCCCGCATCGACGCGGTCTGGAGCGAATTGGGATTGTAAGAGGCAAGAGTGCCTCCGGCGGCTGGGGGCCGCAGGCCCCCAGACCCCCCAGCGGGGAAAGTGGTACAATGTGATGCATGTGGACGTTGCCGACAAGCCTCGGTGTCCCTGGTGCGGGGAGCTGCCGCTGTACGTGCGCTACCATGACGAGGAATGGGGCGCGCCGCTCCATGACGACCGGGCGCTGTTCGAACTGCTCATCCTTGAAGGAGCCCAGGCCGGCCTGTCGTGGCTCACGGTGCTCAAACGCCGGGAAGGCTACCGCACCGCCTACCAGGGCTTCGATCCGGCCCGCATCGCCGCCTACGGCCCAGCCGATCAGGCCAGGCTCCTGGCCGATGCCGGCATCGTCCGCAACAAGGCCAAGGTGGCGGCGTCCGTGAAAAACGCCCAGGCGTTTCTGGCCGTGCAGGAGGCCTTCGGCTCTTTCGACGCCTACCTCTGGGGCTTTGTGGACGGTAAGCCGATCATCGGCGGCTGGGACGACATCAAACAGGTTCCGGCCGTCACGCCTCTGGCCGAAACCCTGAGCCGCGATCTCAAGAAGCGCGGCTTCGGCTTTGTCGGCCCCACCATTGTCTATGCCTTTCTCCAGGCCGCCGGATTGGTCAACGACCATCTACGCGGCTGCTTCCGTTTCCGGGAGCTGACCGTGGAGGTCTAAGGGATGGCCGCCAAGCCGCTGGCCCGCCCGCCCATCCATACCATCGGGCATGGCGGCCTGGAGCGGATCGTTTTTTTAAGCCTGCTGGCCCGTCAGGGCGTCAACATGGTCATCGACGTGCGCGCCGCCCCGGCGTCGCGCTACATGCCCCATTTTTCCAGGGAACTCCTGGAGCCGTCGCTTGGGCTCTGGGGCGTGTCCTACGTCTACATGGGCCGGGAGCTCGGCGGCTGGCCGACCGGCACGCCCATCGAGGCGGCGGTGTCCTTCGTGCGCGGCATCGAACGGATCATGCAGTACTGGCGGCAAGCCTGGCGCTTGACCCTGCTGTGCGCCGAGGAAGACCCCAGGCGCTGCTGCCGGGCCGGGCGCATCGCCCCGGAACTTCTCGCCCGGGGCGCGCGCGTGGTTCACATCCGAGGCGACGGCCGGCTGGAGCCGCACACCCCGGCCTGGAACGATTTCGCCCTGGCCTGCCCCCTGCACGACAGGGATTGCCAATAATAACAATCAGGCCAGCGCCCTGACGCCGGCCAAAGCGCAAGGAGAAACAACGTGTCCCAGAAGTGGGTGACGGTATCGAGTTTCGCGGCCCCGCCGCAGCCCGAGGCAAGCTTTGAAGCCATTGTGGCGGCCGATGTGGCTCGCTGGCACGAAGAAGCCCAAAGCGCCGGCCTCGATCCCAAGGTCCATGTGCGGCTGTCGCGCCAGAACGGCGAGGTGGCGGTGGAAATCAGCCCCGCACTCGATGCGGCCTTTACGCCGGTGCAGACCTTGTGGCGGGCGGAGTAGGCAGGCCAGTCAGCCGGTCAATCAAGCCAACGACGCCCCCCTGCCCTGGCGGCCGAATCGAGGTCGGTCAGTCGAGGATGCGGTGCACCCGGCCGACCTGGCCGTCGATCAGCCGCACCTTGATGCCCCGAGTGTGGATCGGGGCTTTGGTGAGCAGGTCGCGCACCACCCCTTCGGTCAGGGTCCCGGTGCGCTGATCCTTCTTGAGCACGATGGCCACGCGTTGCCCGGGCCGGATGTTCTCGCGGCGGGTGGGATCGCTCACAACCCCTCCGCCGGCACGAAGCGCAGGAACTTGCGCGGCTTTTCATAGCCCTCGGCCATGGGCGAAATGGGTTCCATGCGCCAGCGCGGAGCCAGAAAATCACGCACGTAGTCGAGCAGCAGGAAATCGCCGCCGCGAATGTATCGTTCGGGGTAGAGCCGGCCCAGGGCCTCGGGCGTGGTCCCGAGCTCCTTGCGAATCCAGTAGATCTTTTGCACCGAGACGACGAGTTCCCGATCCGAGAGCTTTTCCAGAAATGCCAGGGCCGGGGCCACCCGATTTTCCACGATAAAGGTCTTGCCGATAAATTCCACCAACATGGCGATGTCGAACTTGCGGCCAAGCAGCGAGCAGGCCGGGTCGTCGATGTCGTGGCAGGCAAAGTCCACGCCAACGAGGCCGAAATGCCGTTGCAGCAGCCGGCAGCCTTCGAGCACCCGGGGTTCGCGGTCGACGCCGGTCACGGCTGCCGCGCCTTGGCGTCTGGCCTGGAAGGTGAAAAAGCCGAAATTGCAGCCGAGATCGACCACGGTGCGTCCGGCGAAATCGATGCGGCCGAAGTCGTCAAGAATGTCCTGGTCGATGCGTTCCTTGCCCGGCACGAGGACGGAGAAATCCGCGTCATAGACCGTGCGGTAGCGATGCTGGGGCTCGATGGCCTGGGCCAGGGACAGGAATTGGGCAAGGGGCATGGCGTCTCCGGATAAAATGGATTGACTATTTTGCCAGATGCCGGGGCAATGATCAATCCGAAAGCGCTTGCAGGGCCGCAACCACCTGCGCCGCCCGGGCCGGCCCCAGCCCGGTGCGTTCGCGCACGGTTTCCACCGAGGCCGCCCGCATGGCCGCCGTGGAGCCAAAGGCCTCCCACAACAGCCGCGCCGTCTTGGGGCCGATGCCCGGCAGGGCCAGCAGATCGCTTCGAAGGCCTGTCTTCTTGCGGGCCAGCCGTTGCCGGCCGATGGAATAGTCGTGCACCGTGTCGCGCACCCGCTGCAGAAAAAGCAGCTCCGACGAGCCCGGCCGCAGCCCCAGCGGATTCTTGCGGCCCGGCACGAAAATGACGTCTTCCATTTCGTTTTGGGAACGGCGGTCGCCCTTGGCGATGGAGGCCAGGGCAAAGGCCCCGCCCGCGCCGGCTTGGCCAAGGGCGCGCTCCACGGCCGCGAGTTGTCCCTTGCCGCCGTCAATCAGCAGCAGATCCGGCCAGGGCGGCCCGGCCTCGGCCCGCTTGGCGGCAAAGGCGGCCAAAGCCAAATAGTCGTCGGACGAGCCCTCGGTCTCGGGAAAGCCGTAGCTGCGGTAGTCGCTTTTTTTCGGCGCGCCCTCCTCGAAGACGACCAGCCCCACGCGCACGCCCTTGCCGCCCAGATGCGACACGTCCACGGCCTCAAGACGGGAAAGGCGCGGCAGGCCAAAGGCCTTGGCCAGCGACGGCAGCACGTCGCGTTCGGCCGCCTTGGCCGCTTCCTCGGCGGCCCGGCCGGCGTTGGCCTCGGCCATGGCGAGGAGCTTGCGCTCCTCGCGGCCACGCGGCGGCCCCAGGCGAAGCGCCGCGCCCCGGCGTTCCTCCAGGATTTCGGCCAGGGCCTGGCTGTCGGCCACGGCGTCGCCGGCCTCGTCGGCGGTGGTTGTCGCCGACAAGCGCTCGGCCAGGTCCGCGCCGTGGTCCTGCCGGTCGTCAGCCACGGGAGTAGCGGCCAGGATGCTCGCGTCGGCTTCGGTCAGGCGCGCCTCGGCAAGGCCGACGCCCGAGGAACCAGCCGGCGTGGGGCCGGGCCTTTCCTTCGCGGCCGAAGCCGGATCGGCCGTCGCGGCCAGCGCCCCGCTCCCGGCGGCTTCGGCGGCCGTCAAGACCTCGGGCACGACGATGCGCGGCGGAATGAAGCTCTCGGGCCGGTAGAACTGGAGCATGGCCGTGACGGCCGCGCCCCGGGCCTCGTCGGCGGCAACGCCCGGGAAAAAGAAGGTTTTGCGGTCGAGCAACCGGCCCTGGCGCACAAAGAGCACGCAAAGCCCGACCCCGGTCGCTACGGCGGCCAGTCCCACCACGTCGATGTCGATCAGGCGGGTCAAGACCGTGGCTTGCCCTTCCACGGTTTTTTTCATGGCGCGCAACAAATCGCGCAGCCCGGCCGCCTTCTCGAAGGCCAGTTCCTCGGCCGCCTGCTCCATCTCGCGTTCGACGGCGCGCAGCACCTCGGCCGAGCGGCCGGTCAAAAAAGCCTCCACCCGCCGCACCAGGGCGGCGTATTCCCCGGGGTCCACGGCCAACACGCACGGGGCCAGGCATTGGCCGATGGAATGGTACAGGCAGGGCCGCACCCGGTTGGCCATGGCCCGGTCGCCGCATTTGCGCAGGGGAAAGGCCCGGCCAAGCTCCTTCCAGGTGGCCCGGGCGGCGGCGGCCGAGGTGAAGGGCCCGAAATAGGCCGCGCCGTCGCGCTCCACCCGGCGGGTGAAGGCCAGCCGGGGAAAAGGCGAGCGCTTGTCGAGCTTGAACAAAATGTAGTTCTTGTCGTCCTTGAGGACGATGTTGTAGCGCGGGCGGTGCTTTTTTATCAGGCTCGATTCGAGGAGCAACGCCTCTTTTTCCGAGGCCGTCAAGAGCACGTCCACGCCCTCGACCTTGGCCACCAGGGCGGCGGTCTTGACGGTCAGCCCGGCGTCGTTTCGAAAATAGGAGGAAAGGCGGGAACGCAGGTTTTTCGCCTTGCCGACGTAGAGAATTTTGCCGCGCGCTCCCTTCATCAGATAAACGCCCGGGGACATGGGAAAATTTTTCGGTTCAAAGGTGAACATGGCCGCTTATGGTAGCCTGCCGCCCCGGTTGCCTCAAGCCCTTTGGCGTCAAGTTGTCGCCTGCCTGCTAAGGCTCCCTTGCTCTTGGACAAAGACGCGTGTAAGCAGAACGGACATGGACACGACGCGCCCCGGACGGGTTTCGGTCATCGGCTCGGGCCAGTGCGACGCCGCCCAGTACGAGACGGCTCGGCGGGTGGGCGAACTCGCGGCCAGGGCCGGGTACGAAATCGTGTGCGGCGGCCTGGGCGGGGTGATGACCGCCGTTTGCCAGGGAGCCAGGGAAGCCGGCGGGCGAACCATCGGCATCCTGCCGGGCGACGACGTCCGGGCGGCCAACCCCTATGTGGACGTGCCGGTGGCCACGGGCCTGGGCATCGCCCGCAACGTGCTGGTGGTCAAAAACGGCGACGCCGTCATCGCCGTGGCCGGAGGAGCCGGCACCCTGTCGGAGATCGGCGTGGCGCTTAAATTGGGCCGGCCGGTGGCGGCCTTGGGACGCTTCGGCGGCATCGAGGGCGTGCGCGCCGTGTCGAGTCCCGAGGAAGCGCTGGTGTTCGTGGCCTCCCATCTCAAGAAATAAGGTTTGCGCGGAGTCGTCTTGATGGAAGTGTTGTGGGCGCCTTGGCGCATGGACTATATCCTTGGACCCAAACCTGACGGCTGCGTGTTCTGCCTGCCCGAGGAAACCGACGGCGACCGGGATCGCCTGGTTTTGGCCCGGGGGCGGCACGGCTTCGTCATCATGAACAAATTTCCCTACAATTCCGGCCATCTCATGGTCACGCCTTTTCGCCACGTCAGCTGCATCACCCAGCTCACCGACGAGGAAAATGTAGAATTGACCCGGGGCATCACCTATTGCACGCGGGTCTTAAACGACTGCATGCGGCCCCAGGGCGTCAACATCGGGCTTAACCTGGGCGAGGCCGCCGGATCGGGCATCGCCGCCCATATCCACTACCAGCTTGTGCCCCGCTGGAACGGCGATTCCTCGTTCATGGCTGTTTTTGGCGAAACCCGGGTCATGCCGGAATTGCTGCTGTCCACCTTTGACCGGCTCAAACCGTTTTTTTCGGATTACCACGCAACCGTCACGTCGTGACAAGGAGGCCTCGATGCGCGTGATCAAAGTGCTTTTCCTGCTGGTTTTCTTCTTCGTCTGCATGCTCTTTTTCGTGCAGAACACCGCCATCCTCGAAACCGCCCTGCTGCTCAAGCTTGGCGCCTTCGGCTATCAGGTCCAGACCCCCGGGGTGCCCTTCTACGTCGTGCTGCTCCTGAGCTTCGTGGCCGGCGGCCTGTTCGCCACCCTCTACTTCCTGGCCGAGAAGGTCCGTTTGGCCTCGGGCATGCGCAGCCTGCAAAACAAGGTCAACGCCCTGGAAAAGCAGATGGCCCAGCAGAAGAAGTCCACCGTGGCCACGCCCCCGAGCTTTGCCGCCGTCGCTCCGGCTCCGGCCGCCGCCCCGGCCGTGACCGGCGAACCTCAAAAGGCCGAAGCCTAGCCCGGAGCATCCTTGCCTGCCGTGGGGGATTTCAAGATGACCCCCATGCTCGAACAGTATCTGCGCGCCAAGGCCGAGCACCCTGACGCGCTGCTGTTCTACCGCATGGGGGATTTCTACGAATTGTTTTTCGAGGACGCGATCACTGCGGCCCGCGAACTGCAAATCACCCTCACCACGCGCAATCCCGGAGCGGAATCGCCCATCCCCATGTGCGGCGTGCCGCATCACGCCGCCGAGGGGTATCTGGCCGAATTGCTCGAAAAAGGGTTTTCGGTCGCCGTGTGCGACCAAATCGAGGACCCGCGGCAGGCAAAGGGCCTGGTCAAACGGGCTGTCACCCGGGTGCTCACCCCGGGCACGGCCGTGGAAGACGGCAACCTGCGGGCCAAGGAACACAACTTCCTGGCCGCCCTCTACTACGATCCCGACGAACGGGCCGGCGGCTTGGCCTGGGTCGACTGTTCCACCGGCGAATGGTCCGGCCTGCATTCCCGCGACGCCGCCCGCCTGTGGCAGTGGATGGTGAAGATCGGCCCTCGCGAACTGCTCCTGCCCGAAGGCGTCACCCCGCCCCGCGACATCCCCCTGGCCGGCGTCCACGTCACCACCGTGCCGCCCCGGCCCCATTTCGATTTTACCGCCGGCCGGGACAAGGTGCTTTCCGCCCAGTCCGTGGCCGATCTGGCCGCTCTCGACTGCTCCGACAAGCCCCAGCTCGTGCGGGCCATGGGCGCGCTTTTGACCTATTTAAGCGCCACCTACATGCGTGAGCTGGGCCACCTGGGGCCGTTTAAGCCGGTCAACCTCGGCCGGCACATGCTCCTGGACGAGGTCACCGAACGCAATCTGGAAATTTTCCGCCGCCTCGACGGCCGCAAGGGCCGGGGCACGCTGTGGCACGTGCTGGACCGCACCCAGACGCCCATGGGCGGACGCCTGCTTGAAACCATGCTGCGCCAGCCCTGGCTCGATCTTGGCCCCATCCACGAGACCCAGGAAGCCGTGGCCCTGTTCGTCGAGGACGAGAGCCTTCGCCGCCTGGTCCGGGAAGACTTGGCCGGGGTCTATGACCTGGAACGGCTCATCACCCGCATTTTCCTCGGCCGGGCCGTGCCGCGCGATTTCACCGCCCTGCGCCAGTCCCTGGCCGCCCTGCCCGGCCTGCGTGAGCGCCTGTCCGGGGCCGCCTCGGCCAAGGCCGCCGGCGCCCTGCTGTCGGGCTGGGACGACCTCGACGACCTTTTCGAGCTCCTGTCCCGGGCCCTGGTCGATGCCCCGCCGGTGCTCGTCACCGAGGGCGGGCTCTTCCGGGCCGGCTACCATCCCGAACTGGACGAACTGCTCGATCTGGCCGAACACGGCGAGCAAAAGCTCCAGGAACTGCTGGCCGGGGAACAGGAAGCCGGCAATCTGCCCAAGCTCAAGCTCGGCTTCAACCGGGTCTTTGGCTACTATTTCGAGCTGTCCAAGTCCGCCGGCTACGCCCCGGCCCACTTCGAGCGCCGCCAGACCCTGGCCAACTGCGAACGCTACGTCACCCCGGCGCTCAAGGAACTCGAAGACAAGCTCCTGGCCTCCGGCGAAAAACGCAAGACGCTGGAATACAATCTTTTCCGGGAACTGCGCGACCACGTGGCCGGACTGCGCGAACGGGTCATGGAGACCGCCGCCCGGGTGGCCCGCCTGGACGTCTGGCAGGGCCTGGCCGAGGCCGCCGTGGCCGGCGACTGGACCCGGCCCGAACTCCACGCCGGACAGGCCATCGCCATCCGGGGCGGCCGCCATCCCGTGGTCGAGGCCGTTACGGGCGTGGGCAACTACATCCCCAACGACGTGAGCCTGGACGAAGCGACCCGGATGCTGCTCATCACCGGCCCCAACATGGCCGGCAAATCCACGGTCCTGCGCCAGACCGCGCTTATTGCCATCCTGGCCCAGATCGGCTCCTTCGTGCCGGCCGCCCGGGCCAGCGTGGGGCTGGTGGACCGGGTCTTTTGCCGGGTCGGGGCCTCGGACAACCTGGCCCAGGGCCAGTCCACCTTCATGGTGGAGATGATGGAAACGGCCCGCATTCTGCGCCAGGCCGGCAAGAAAAGCCTGGTCATCCTCGACGAGATCGGGCGCGGCACGGCCACCTTCGACGGCCTGGCCCTGGCCTGGGCCGTGGTCGAGGAACTGTGCGGCCGCGACGACGGGCACGGCGTGCGCACCCTTTTCGCCACCCACTACCACGAGTTGACCGCCCTGGAAGGCCGCATCCCGGGGCTCAAAAACGCCAACATCGCGGTCAAGGAATGGAAGGGCGACATCATTTTCCTGCGCCGCCTGCTGCCCGGTCCGGCCGACCGCAGCTACGGCGTGGAAGTGGCCAAATTGGCCGGCGTGCCGCGAAACGTGGTCAAGCGCGCCCGGGAGATTCTGGGCGAACTCGAAAGCTGCCGCGATCCCGGCCAGGCCGCCCGGGGCAACCGCGAGCGCGGCCAGCCGTCCCTGCCCGGACTTTTCGTCGTGCAACAGCCCCAAGCCGACGAGGCCGAAGCCCGGCCCGATCTGCCCGCCCTGCTTCTTGACGAACTGTCGCGCCTCGAACTAGACCGGATGACGCCGCTTGAAGCCCTGACGCTGCTTTGCGACTGGAAAGGGCGATTTGGCGGCAACGCCCGCTAAGGAGACCAGCCCATGCATCATTTCGAGTACCGCGGCGGCGAGCTGTACGCCGAGGACGTTCCGGTTTCGACCCTTGTCGCCGCCTACGGCACGCCGCTGTACGTCTACAGCGCCGCCACCCTGCGCCGGCATTTCACGGCCTTTGACTCGGCTTTTGCCGCTCTGCCGCACCTCACCTGCTATTCCGTCAAGGCCAATTCCAACCTGTCGGTCTTAAAAACCCTGGCCGCCATGGGCGCGGGCATGGACATCGTCTCGGGCGGCGAGCTCTACAGAGCCCTGGCCGCCGGCGTCGATCCCCAAAAGATCGTCTACTCGGGCGTGGGCAAGCGGGCCAGCGAGATCGAGGAAGCGCTTAGGGCCGGCATCCTCATGTTCAACGTGGAGTCCATGGGCGAACTGGAGCGCCTAAGCGCCATCGCCTCGCGTCTGGGCAAAACGGCCCAGGTGAGCCTTCGCATCAATCCCAACGTGGACCCCAAGACCCATCCCTACATTTCCACAGGCCTGAAGAAAAACAAGTTCGGCCTGGACATCGACCATTCCCTGGCCGCCTACGCCAAGGCCATGGAACTGCCCGGGGTCACGCCCGTGGGCATCGACTGCCACATCGGCTCCCAGCTCACCTCCATTTCGCCGTTTTTGGAGGCCCTGGACAAAATCCTGGCCTTCCGCGACAAGCTCACCGCCATGGGCATCGAGACCCGCTACCTCGACCTCGGCGGCGGCCTTGGCATCCAGTACAACGAGGAAGATCCGCCGCACCCCAGCGAATTCGGCCAGGCCCTGACCAAGGCCCTGGGCGACCTGCCCATCACGCTCATCCTCGAACCCGGCCGGGTCATCGTCGGCAACGCCGGCATCCTGGTCACCGAGGCGGTCTACACCAAAAAGACCCCGAGCAAGGACTTTATCATCGTGGACGCGGCCATGAACGACCTCATCCGGCCCTCGCTCTACGACTCCTACCACGCCATCCGCGAAGTGCGCCCGGCCGGCCGGGCTGAACTGAGCGTGGACGTGGTCGGCCCCATCTGCGAATCCGGCGACTTCCTGGCACGCGACCGGACCCTGCCGGCCGTGGCCCCTGGCGAACATCTGGCCGTGTTCTCGGCCGGCGCGTATGGCTTCACCATGTCCTCCAACTACAACTCCCGGCCCCGGGCGGCCGAGATCCTGGTTGACGGCGACGAGGTTATCGTGGCCCGCCGCCGCGAGAGCTACGATGATTTGATCGCCCTGGAGCGGTAGTTCCTTGGATATCGCGCCTGGTCCGCCTTTGCGCGCGCCGGGCGCGATGTTCTCCACACGGCGGCCGTCCGCGGACAGCCGCCCTTCCCTTGACCGGATTTGTCACGCCGCTTATTTTCGCTGATCAGGGCGACTGTGCCCGAAAGCGACCGTGCATACGGAGGCTCATTCCGTGAATCCCGTGCTGCCCGCCTTGCTCGCCATGCAGATCGTCTTTTGCGGCGACAGCATCACCAAGGGTTGGGAAATATATAACCTTTTTGAAGAACCGCAAAAGGTTTTCATCAGCGGCGTGGAGTCCTCCACCAGCGCCGACCTGCTGCGACGCATCGAACCCATCGCCAAAAAGCGGCCGGGCAAGGTTTTTCTCATGGTCGGCATCAACGAGATCGCCGCCCCGGACCGGATTCTCGACAACTACGACAAGATCATCAACAAGATCCAACATGTCTCGCCGTATACGCACATCTACGTGCAAAGCATCCTGCCCACCCGCGCCCAGAACATCGACAACGCCGTCATCGTCTCCACCAACGAACGCTTGAAGGCTCTTTGCGACCGCAAAAACGCCTTCGTCAGTTATCTTGATCTCTACGACGCCTTTTTGGCCGACGACGGCAAGCTCGGCCCCAATTTCACCGAAGACGGCATCCATCTGACCAAAAATGCCTATTCCCTCTGGAAAAAACGCATCGCCAGCCAAATGTGATCCAAGGCCTTGGCCTGCCAAGGACATCCGCCGCCTTCTGGACAAACGCATCGCCAATCCGATGCGACGGGAGCGTCCTTCATGACCGCCACGCCGCCCTACGTCATCGCCGGCAAGGAAACCATCCTCACGACTGATCAGGCCCGGGTGACGCTCATGACCCTGGCCCCAGGCCAGGCCATTCCGCCTCACCGCCACAGCCAAGTCACGGACACGACCTTCTGTCTGGAAGGCCAGGCCGCCATCCGCTTCCCGGACACCGGCGAGACGGCTGCCCTGGCCGTAGGATGCCACGCCGCCGTGGCCCCGGGGCAGCTTCACGAAGTGGCCAACGTCGGGGACGGCGTCTGCCGGCTGCTCTTGGTCCAGGGACCGGGAGAGTACGATTTTCTTCCGGCCTGATCCCAGGCCCACGCACGACTCGGGCCTCTTTTCCAATACAGGCCTGCCCCAGGTTCCCGTTGGCCCTTGTGCCCGCGTCCGAAACGGCAGTCACAGCCGTCTCGCCGCCGCGACCGGAATTTCTCGCGCCCGTCATGACAGCTCGTCCGAAAATGGTTATTGAAGAAGTTGGTTCCGCTGAAAAAGACCCGTAAAGGAGCGCACCATGGGCGATAAAACCGACCTCTTCCACTGCGATGAAAAGATGCTGACCTACGACGCCGCCGTCGTGCTGGAAAAAATCGTCACCGGCCTCAAGCAGGGCAAGCTGGCCGCCAGCGGCGAAAACGGACCGACCTGCGTGGAGCTGCCGCGCCTGGCCGAACTGGAGATCAGCTTCAAGGAGAAATCCAAGCCTGGCAAGTCCAAGAAAAAACTCTCCATCGAACTCACCTGGAAGGACGGCGACGCGCCTGTCGGCCTTGACGGCTAGACGCCGCGACCACATGAGCGCATAGGGCGTTTTCTCGACAGCAGCCTAAACCAATTGGTTTTGCTCAACAGATTGGTATATTGCAAGGGCTGCAGCACGAGACGCCGCAACGCCCAGAAAACAGGCAAGCCCCGGCCGGATGCTCAAGCATCCGGCCGGGGCTTTTTGAGGCGACGCGGGCCATAGCCGGCCCGGGTCAGGACAGGGCCGAAATGATGCGCGGCGACACCTCGCGCACCGAGGCAGTGCCGGTCAGGAGCATGGCCGCGACCAATTCGGCCCGCATTTTTTGCAGCAGCATGGCCACGCCCTCGGCCCCGCCGCCGAACGCGCCGATGACCAGGGGACGGCCCACCAGCACGGCGTCGGCCCCCAGAGCCAGGTACTTGAGCACGTCGGCTCCGGTGCGCACGCCGCCGTCGGCCAGGATGATCCCCTGGCCCTTGACGGCCCGGGCAATGGCCGGCAGCACCTCGGCCGCGCCCGGGGTGTGGTCGAGCACCCGGCCGCCGTGGTTGGAAACCACGATGGCGGCCGCTCCGGCGGCAAAGGCGATCTCGGCCTCGTCCGGGGTCATGACGCCCTTGACGATAAAGGGCGTTGTCGTGGCCCCGACCAGTTCCCGCAGTTCTTCGGGCGTCTTGGGCGAGACCGGCTGGCCCTTCAACGCCATGACGGCCAGACCCGCGCCGTCCACGTCCACGCCCACGGCCGCCACGCCGACCTCGGCCGAGCGTTTGAGAAGCGCCGTGACGGCGTCCTGGGCCCGGGGCTTGATGAAGGGGATGCCATGGCCGGCCTTGGCGGCGATGGCGGCCAGGCCGCTGTCGAACATGGCCGGGTCGGCCCCGTCGCCGCAAGCGCCGATGGTTCCGGCCTCGGCCGCGCCGTCGATGATGCGGCGAATGAATTCGTCCTCGGGCAGCCGGCCGCCCATGTTGTAGAGCACGCCGGTCATGGGCGCGGCCAGGATCGGCATGGACAAGGTCTTGCCGAACAGTTCCACGGTCGTGTCGGCCGTCTTGACGTTATGCAGGGTCCGCATGTTGAGCCGGACCTTGGACAGGGCCTCCAGGTTGACCGTAAAGGCCGAGCCCGTGCCCATGCCGCCCATGCCCGGGGCCTCGCCGGCGCAGGCCCGGCCATTGCAAACCGGGCACACCCGGCAATAGCCCTTGAGTTCTTCCTTGGCGGTCTTTCGAAGCGTGGCAATATCCATCACAGCCTCCCGTCGTATTCGGTAATGCCTGGGACGGCCGGCCCTGGCGGCCGACGTCCCCAGGCCGTGGTACGCCCGGCCCGGGGGAGTCGGCAAGCCCGCAATCCCGGCCGGTCGGAACTTGATGAACAAATCCCTCTTTTTTTTCACGTGACTTGCCGATTGCCCCCATGGTAAGCGCCAGCTTCGAATGCCGGCATATGCGCCGTCTTCCCAACGCCAATACGAGGAGCCTATGCGGTCAGCCATCGCCCTGGCTGTCCTGGGCCTTGCGGCCCTGGTCAGCGCCTGCTCCGGAGGGGACAAGGAATCCTTCCGGCATGTCGATCACGATAAAAACGGCAAGATCTCCTACGAAGAGCTGCTGTTCGTTTTTCCGGACGTGACCCCGGATCTGTTCACCAAATCGGATGCTGATTTCGACGGCGGCTTGTCGGAAAGCGAATATGCCGCTTTCCTCACGGACGACGCCAGGATTGCCGCCAAAACCGCCGCCCCTGCGCCCAATGCCCCGGCTCCGGTGCGCCCCGGCGACGGCAAGCAGCTGGCCGTGCCGTTTAAGGGCGAGGAAGTCATTGAGATTCCCGCTCCCGTGGCCGAGCCGGCCGTCAAGGCCAAGTCCGAGAAAGGCAAGAAGGAAAAGGACGCCAAGGAGACCAAGGACGCCAAGGGCAAGTCCGATGGCGGCAAGAAATCCGAGGGCACGACCTACACCGTGCAGCGCGGGGACCATCTGTCACGCATCGCCCACAAATTTGGCGTCAGCGTGGAAGACATCACCCGGGCCAACGGCGACATGCATCCCGACACCCTGCGTGACGGGCAAGTGCTCAATATCCCGGCCAAGCCCTAACTGCTGCCGGCTTTTGCAAAGGACCGTTCCATGAGACGGATTGTCTCCTCGCTTCTCGCCATGTCCCTCGTCCTGGCGGCCACTTCCGCCTCGGCCCTGACCCAGGAGGAAATTCTCAAGCGCCGTCTGGAAAAGATGCGCCAGGCCGACAGCACCATCCGCCAGGAAGAGCAGCAGCGCCAGGAGCAGATGCAGGAAGCCACTTCCGGCGTGGAGTCCGGTCCGTCACGCCAGGCAACCGAAAAATTGTCCATTCCCGATCCCGTACGCCAGCCCCATCCCGAGCCCAAGACCGGGCTTTTCGGGGCCAAGCCCCAGCCGGCAGCCACGGTCCAGACGCCGTCGTCCTCGCAACCTGCCCCCCCTGCGGCCAAACCCGCCGCCGTACCAGCCCCCGTCGCGCCGGCCATAACCACGGCCGCCCCGCAGCCCATGGCTCCCCCTGCCCCGCAAACGACAGCCGCACCGGCCCCGCAGCCCATGGCGACGCCGGCTGCGAGTCCGGCCGCCCAGCCGGCCATGCCCCTGGCTCCTGCCCCGGCCGCAGACGCCCGCGACCCCAAGACCGCCGCTTCCCTGGCCGCCCAGGCCGCCAAGGCCCAGGCCGCCGGAGACACCAAAACCGCGCTGACCATGCTCGACGAAGCCATCGCCGCCGATCCCCAAGACCCGGACCTGCGCAACAATCGGGGCAATCTTTTGAGCAACGCCGGCAAGCCCCGCGACGCCCTGCCTGATTACGACAAGGCCATCGCGGCCAAGGCATCGGACGCCTCCTACTTCACCAACCGGGGGCTGGCCTACGAACGCCTCGGTAACCGGGAGCGGGCCTGCGCCGACTACAAGAAAGCCTGCGATCTGGGCGACTGCGACTTTTTCAAAAGCTACAAGGCCGAGGGCAACTGCCGCTAAATTGGCAGAATTTGCCGCCTCGGCCCGACGGGGCGGCCGCAGGCCCGGAATCCTTGAACTGGATCGTTTCTTGCATAAATCAGGGTAAACCCCGTGACGCCGATCCGGTCCCCTGGCGTCCGAGGAGGCCCGCCCTGAACACCCGCGTACTCATCGTCTGCCCGGATTCCCTGGAACTGGCGTTCCTGACCGGGGCCCTTTCGGGGCATTTCGCGGTGCTCGCCGCCCGCGACACCGACGAAGCGGCGCGCCTGTCGGCCCATTTCGGCCCCAGCCAACTGGCTTACCTGGCCCTGAAGGCTGACGATGATCCGGCAACGCTGCTCAAGAATCTTGACGGTCTTGCCCCTCGGATCATCACCCTGCTCCATGGCCCCCGCTCCGACACGGCAAACAACAATCGCCAGCCGCACGACCAGGAAGGCGTCTGTCGGCTTCCCCTGTCTCCCGGGGCGCTGCTGGCCCGCACTTGGCAGGCACTGGGCCTGCCGCAACCTGCAAAGACCTCATGCCGCCGGTCCGGGTCGGTGCTGACGCCCGAAGAAATAGCCTTTCTCCTGGGCCGGCCCCTGGCCGACGTCCAGACCGCCGCCGCTCCAGCCTAAGACGCATTCCTGTTTCGCCGCACCCTGGCTTTCCCAGGCTGCAACACTGATTTAAGCCGACGTCCCCCCGCCAAGCCAAAACCGCACCAGAGCCTCGGGTTCCTCGCGCTCGCGCAACACGGAAAAACGGCCTTGCCGCAGTCCCAGCACGCGCGGCATCTGCCGGCTGTTGTAGCGCGACCACATGGACAGGGTGTAGGCCCCGACATCCTCGATGACCACGATGTCCCCGGCCGACGCCTCGGGCAGCATGGCCCGACGCACGGGGAAATCTCCGGAAAAACACAGCGGCCCGGCCAGATGGTGGAGCACGGGTTTTCCTTGCTTCTCCAGGCCGCCCGCGCCTAGCAAACGGGTGCGGTGGGGCCAGAAACGCGGGTTGTAGCATTCGCGCACGAACATGTCCGCGCCCAGGTGCATGACCGCCGTGCGGTGACCGGGCTGGCGCTTGACGTATTCTACCCGGCTGGCGGCCACGGCGCAGGGCGCGGCCACCATGCGGCCGAATTCCGTGACCAGCCGGCGCTGGTTTTCCGCCAGGTCGGGGCAGCGAACACGAAGCGCCTCGACATAGGCCTGGGGGCTGGGCGGGCGGTCCGCGTCGCGGTAGGCGGCGGGCAGGCCGCCGCCGAGGTCGAAGACGGCCACGCGCCCGGGACCGAACCGGGCGTCGAGGTCGGCGGCAAGATCGTGGACCGCGCCCACGCCGGCCACGAGGAGTTCCAGGGGGCAACCCTGGGAACCGATGTGAACATGGAGTCCCGAAAGCCAGGGATAGCAGCCGAAGGCCTCGACAATGGCCTCGCGCTGGGCCAGGGGAACGCCGAACTTGGAATAGCGCCCGGCCACGCTGGTGGCCTTGATGCGCCCGGTCCCGGCTTGCGGATTGACCCGCAACCCGGCCCGGGGAACGAGGCCCGTGTCCCGGCCCAGGGCGTCCAGGCGGGCCAGCTCGTCCAGGTTGTCGGCATTGATGAAAAGCCCAAGCGTCAAAGCCAGGCGCAGTTCCTCCACGGTCTTGGCCGGGGAGTCGAAGACGATGCGCTCGGCGGGAAAGCCGGCGGCCAGGGCCAGATGGATTTCACCTAGGGAGGCCGCCTCGGCCCCCAGGCCGAGCTGGGCCAGCATGGCCAGCACCGGCGGCAGCGGGCAGGCCTTGACGGCAAAAGCGTGGAGGGTTGCGGCAGGAAAAGCGTTTATCAGCGCCTCGCCCCGGGCCTCAAGGGCGTCTAGGTCGTAGAGCACGACGGCGGTGTCCTGTTCCCGAAACCAGCCCTCGGCCAAGGCTCTTCTCATGGCTTCCATAGGTTTCCTCCTGGCCCCCCATTTCCCATCTGGGGGGTCTGGGGGCCTTAGGCCCCCAGCCGCCGGAGGCATCTCCTCTCTTCTCTCCCCGCTACACCCCCAACAACAACCAGCCCGAGACGACCAGCGTCAGCACGGTGGCCGGGGCGGCGATGCGGGCGTGGTCCCGAAAGCCCATGGAGACGCCAAGCAGCGCGGCCTGATCGGCCACAATGAGGTTGGCGATGCTGCCGGGCAGCAGCAGATTGCCGGCCAGGGTGCTGGAGACAGCCAGCAAGGTCGCCTGTTCGGGCGACCCATGGCCGGGCAGAAGCAGCATGACCGCCGGCACGTTGGAGACGATGTTGGACAGGACCACCGAGGCGGTGAACAGCCAGGCCGGCCGGCCGAGGTCCAGGCCGCAGGCGGCCACGCCCCGGTAGAGGTCGTCCAGCAGACCCACGGCGGCCACCTCGCGGTTGACCACGAACAGCCCGAGGAAAAGGAGCAACAGTTGCCAGTCGACCAGGGCCAGGGTCTCGCGCGAAGCCATGCGGCGGCTTAACAGCAGCGCCCCGGCGCAACCCAGGGCCACGTTTTCCCGGGCCATGCCGCCCCAGACGAAGACGATCATGCAGACCGTCAAGGCGGCCAGCCCCTTGGCCGATTGCCAAGGGGAAAAGGCCGGGGCGGGCACGTCCAGGATCACCTTGGGGCCGGCGAACCGGCCTCGAAAGCCCCAGACGATGGCCGCGAAGGCGATGGCCAGGCCGGCGGCCACGCTTGGCAGGGCGGCCAGCATGTAGCCGCCAAAGGGCAGGCTCGCCACCTGGCCGATGAGCATGTTTTGCGGATTGCCGATGAGCGTGGCGGCCGAGCCGATGTTGGCGGCCATGGCCAGGCCGATCAAATACGGCATGGGATTGAGTCCCCGGGCCAGGACGGCTTCGACCAGGATGGGGGTCATGGCCAGGCAGACGATGTCGTTGGCCAGAAGCGCCGAGAGCGCGGCGGCGGCGGCCATGACCCGGGCGAGCAGTCCGGCCGGGCCGGCCGAGGCGGCGATAAGCGCGCGGCTGACGGCGGTGTAGAAGCCGCCCAGACGCAGCTGGGCCGAGATGACCATGAGCCCGAAGAGCAGGGCCAGGGTCGGCACGTCGGCGGCGGCCCAGGCGTCGGCGACGGTCATGGTTCCGGCGGCGATAAGGGCCAAGGCCCCGAGCACGGCCGCGCCGGCCCGGTCCAGGGCCAGGCCCGGCAGGCGGCCCAGGATCATGGCGGCATAGACCACGACAAAGACGATGATGACGACGGCGCGCACGGGGTTGGGCCTACCGGGGTTTTGCCCAAAAGTCCAAAAAAAAGGCGGCCCCCGAAGAAGCCGCCTGAAACACCGTCGGGACGGTTACTTGCCGAGCAGGTTGGCGTTGGACGGATGCTCGCCAAACCAATGGACATCGCCGGAATCGATGTCGTAGAGCGCGCCCACGACCTTGATCTTGCCGTCGGCGGCCATCTTCTTGAGCAAGGGGCTCTTGGCGTACATGTCGGCGATGGCCTGCCACATGTTGGCCTCGATGGAACGGTTGATGAGCTCGTTCAAATCATCCGTGGCGAAGCGGCTTTTCACCGAGGCCACGGCCGGCACGATGGGGGCCACGAGCTTGCCGATGTTTTCGGTGACGTGCTCGCCCTTGACCACGGCCGTGACCGCGCCGCACTTGGTGTGGGCCAGGACCACCACCAGAGGGGTGCCCAGGTGTTCGGTCCCGTATTCGATAGTGCCGATCTCATCGGTGTTGGCCACGTTGCCGGCCACGCGGATCACGAACACGTCGCCGATGCCCTGGTCGAAGACGGTTTCCACGGGCACGCGGGAATCGGCGCAGGACAGCACCGAGACAAAGGGATGCTGGCCGCCGGTGGCGGTTTCATGCCGCCGGGCCGCATCCTGGCGCGGGGTCACGGCCGCGCCGGCCACATAGCGGGTGTTGCCTTCCTTGAGCCGGGCCAACGCCTCATCGGCGGAGATGCCTGCTCCACCGGAAAAAGCCATGGCCGCCCCTGCCATGGAAATGGTGATGACCGCTCCCGCGAACGCCGTAACGAACCGTTTCATAAGCTGCTCCTTCCTGCCTGGGTAAAATAGTGAGTCCTTATCTCTAGCAAAGAACGACAGTCTCGGTCAAAAACATTCCACGCCCCCTTTACGGACTTGGGGGCGGCCGGCTATCTGTACGCGTAACCGGCGGCGGCAATTGCGAAACGTGTGACGGAGCAGGCATGTTGGCATTTACGGTGTTTTCCTGCGGCGCGGCGGTGATGGTGCTGGAGATCGTCGGGGCGCGCATTCTGGCCCCGTTTCTGGGCACCTCCATCGTGGTCTGGACCGGGCTTATCGGTGTGGTCATGGCCGCCCTGGCCCTGGGCTACTGGCAGGGCGGCAAGCTCGCCGACCGCCGGCCGGACCCCAGGCGACTTGCCCGGATCATCCTCCTGGCCGCGCTTTTTACCGCCGCCACGGCCGCCACCAAGGCCCTGCTCCTTGATTTCCTGGTCACCCGCGGCCTTGGGCCGCGCTTTGGCGTCATCGCCGCCACCCTGCTCCTTTTCGCCCCAGCGGCCGGGCTTCTCGGCATGGTTTCGCCCTTTGCCGTTCGCCTGAGCCTCGACCAGACGGCCAATGCCGGCAAAACCGCTGGCCGGCTCTATGCCCTGTCCACCTGCGGCAGCATCGTCGGCACCTTCGCCGCCGGCTTTATCCTCGTCGCCGCCCTGGGCTCCACCACCATCCTGCTGGTCACGGCCGGCTTTCTTGTCGTCGTCTCCCTGGCCGCCAGCCGCACCGAGATCAAGGCCAAGGCGGCCGTGGCCGGGCTCATTGCCCTGGCCGGGTTGTGGCTTTACGCCCAAGACGCCCTTTTGGCCGAGGCCGGCATCCATGACGTGGACACGCCTTACGGCCGGGTGTTGGTCTATCAGGGCCTGGACCCGGTCTCGACCCGGCCCATCCGGGTCATGACCACCGGGCCGTCGCGGTTCCAGTCGGCCATGTTCCCGGACGCGCCGGGCGAGCTGGCGCTGAGCTACACCCGTTTTTTCACCATCGGCCTGGACATGGCCCCGGCCGACGCCAAGGCGCTGGTCATCGGCGGCGGGGCCTACAGCTTCCCCCGCCACTTTCTCGACAACCGACCCGAGGCCTCGGTCACCGTGGTGGAACTCGATCCGGGCGTCACGTCCCTGGCCGCGAAGCATTTCGGGCTCACACCCCGGCCGGGATTGACCATCGTTCACGAGGACGCGCGGATGTTCGTCAACCGCGACGGCGGCCCCTACGATCTGATCTATCTCGACGCTTTCGGCACGGACTACGCCCCGCCGTTTCATCTGGTGACGGCCGAGGCGGCCCGGCGCTACCAGGCGCTCTTGGCCCCGGACGGCGCGGTCATCGTCAACGCCATCGGCCCGGCGGCCGGCGACGGCGGCCGGTTTATCGCCTCCCTGGCCGCCACCTTCGCCTCGGTCTTCCCGGATGTCGGGCTATACCCCCTGGGCAGCCCCGAGTCGCCCCAGGCGGCTCAGAACGTGATGCTCGTGGCCCGCAACCGGCCCGGCCCCCTGCCCGAAGGCCACAGCGACGAGTTGCGCCGGTTTCTCGGCCGGCGACAGGAAGCGGCCTCCCTGGCCGGGGGCCTCATGTTGACGGATGAATTCGCGCCGGTGGAATGGCTGTGCGCCATGACGCTTGGCGACGACTAACTGCGCTGCGGCAAGTTCAAACATTCCCACAGCACCCGTCTCCCCCTTTACCCTATTGGGGGGTCTGGGGGCCTCAGGCCCCCAGCCGCCGGAGGCATCCCCCCTCTTGCCTACGAAAAAAGCAACCGAGCCAGGTCGCCGAGGTTGTCGGCTTTGGGGCGGCCTTTGCCGCTGTCTGGGCTGATGATGGGGCCGTAGCCCAGGCGTTCGGCCTGTTTGAGGCGGGTATCGTGGGCGGCGGCCGGCCGGATGCGGCCGGACAGGTCGACTTCGCCCCAGAAGACCGCGCCGGCCGGCAAGGGGCGGTCGTAGAAGGAGGACAGGACGGCGGCGGCGATACCGAGGTCCAGGCCCGGGTCGGCGATCTTGAGGCCGCCGCCGATCTTGGCGTAGATGTCGGTCTGGCCGAGGTTTAAGCGCAGGCGTTTTTCGAGCACGGCCAGCAGCAGGTGGAGCCGGCCGACGTCGAGGCCAAGGGCCGCCCGGCGCGGCATGGAGAGAAAGGACTTGGCGGCAAGAGCCTGGACTTCCACGGCAAAGGGCCGGCGTCCTTCCATGGCCATGACCACGGCCGAGCCGGACACGGCCGGGTCCCGGTCGCCGAGGAAAAACGTCGAGGGATCGGGCACTTCGTTCAGGCCCGCCTCGCGCATTTCCATGACCAGCAGTTCGTCTGTGGGGCCGTAGCGGTTTTTGAGCACCCGCAGGATGCGAAAGAGGTGGCGGCGCTCGCCTTCGAGGTAGAGCACCGTGTCGACCATGTGCTCCAGGAGCTTGGGGCCGGCGATCTGGCCGTCCTTGGTGACGTGGCCGACCAGGATCAGACAGGCGTCGCCGCGCTTGGCCGCTTCCACGCAGGCGGCGGCCACGGCCCGCACCTGGGAGACCGAGCCGGATGGGCCTTCGACCCCGGCGGCGTGCATGGTCTGAACGGAATCGAGGATGACGAGGTCCGGGGCAGGAGCAGCGCCCAGGATGTCCACGGCCGCGCCGGCGTCGGTGGTGGAGGCGGCCAGCAGGCCGTCGTGGAGCACGCCCAGGCGCTCGGCCCGGGACTTGAGCTGGGGCAGGGACTCCTCGCCCGAGACGTAAACCACGCGACGTCCGGCGGCGGCGGCAAGGCCGGCCAACTGGAGCAGCAGGGTCGATTTGCCGATGCCGGGCTCGCCGCCCAGGAGCACGGCTCCGCCCGGGGTCAGTCCTCCGCCGAGCACCCGGTCCAGACCGTCGATGCCGGTGGGAAACGGTTTGAAATCCGCGCCGGGATGGTCGCCCAGCACAATGGGAAGCCCGGACGGCGAACCGTCCGGGCCGGGGATTCGGGCTATCCCGCCGAGCTTTTCGGCCAGGGTGTTCCAGGCCCCGCAGCGGGGGCACTGGCCCCGCCAGGTGGGCGAGGTTCCGCCGCATTCGGCGCAGACGAACGTGCGCTTGGTCTTGGCCGCCATCCTACTGCCGGGGCGGGTCCTTGGCGTCCACGACCTTGACGCCGAATTCCTTGACCGCTTCGGGCGGATCGAAAAAGACCATCATGAAGGGCACTTCACCGGCCGGAGCGATGTTGGTGTTGTTGGTGAGCACGCCGACCTGGGAGGCCAGGGCGTTTTTGAGCTCGTCGCGGGTCATGACCTGGAGCTGGAAAAGCGACACGGTGTTGCCGGCCAGCTCTTCCTTGGAAACCAGGGTGCCGCCCTTCTCATCGAACAGACTGGCTTCGAGCTTGAGCATTTCCTTGGGCGTCTTGAAATTGTTGACGGCCTTGCCCTCGATGACGAACAGCTGGCCGGCCTTTTCGTTGGAAACGTAATATTGTCGAACGTTTTGCAGCATGATGTCCTTGACCTTGGCCGTCTCCTCGGGCTTTTTCGCGGCGTCGGCGGCGGGCGCGGGCTTTCCCGCGGCCGGCTTTTCCGGGGCGGCCTTTTCCGCCGCGGGCTGTCCCGTCGTGGCCGGGGCCGTGGCCGCGGGCGGCTGCGCGGCATCCTTGGCCGCCTTCCTGCCGGGCCAGAGGTTCAGGAAATACACGGCGGCGATGGTCGCCGCGACGATGAGCAGCACCGCGCCCATGATGATGGCGATGCGCTTGCGTCGTTCTTTTGACACCGAACTGCCGGGCAGGGACATGTTGGCCACGTCGTCGAGGCTGAAGCCCGGCTTGACCGGACCGTCGTCCACCGCGTCGTCGTCGTCCTTGCCTTCGTAGGTTTCCGAATGGAACAGGTCCGGCGGCACGTCGTCGTCGGGCATGGCGGCTTTGGCCGTTTCGGCGGCGGGCGGCGCGGCGGGCCGTTCCTGGCGTCCCGGTGGCGTGGGCGCGAGGTCGTCGGGGAAATCGAAGTCCGCAAGCCCCCCGGCGTCCGCAATCCCGGGGGCGGCCGGCGGATCGACGTGGAACACGTGGCGGCATTTGCCGCAACGCAGCTTGGCCCCGGAGGCTCCGATCTTGTCGTCAGGCAGGCTGAACTTGGACTGGCAATTCGGGCAGGCAACAATCATGGCGCTTTTCCCACTGTCGGTTGCGTTTTTTTGCAACCGTCATGCAAATTCGGGACCGCTTTCTAGTGCACCAGTTCGTACACGCCGCGCAGACGCCGCAGCCGCTCCCCCGCGTCCATGCCGTAGCCGACCAGGAACACGGGCGGCGCCGCGAAGCCCACGAAGTCCACGGCCACGTCGGCCTCGCGGCGGTAGGCCTTGTCGAGCAGCGAACAGACCTTGAGGCTGGCCGGGGAACGTTCCTGAAGCATGCCAAGAAGATAGGCCAGGGAACGGCCGGTGTCCACGATGTCCTCGACCACGAGGACGTGGCGGCCGGCGATGTCGGTTTCGAGGTCCATGAGAAAGCGCAGCGCGCCGGGCGAGGTGCCCGCGCCGTAGCTGGCCACGCGCACGAAATCGAGCGTCGGACAGAAATCCAGGGCCCGCAGCAGGTCGGCCATGAACGGCAGCGCGCCCTTGAGCACGCCGACCATGACCACCTCGCCGTCAGCGACCCCGACGGCGGCGTAATGGGCCGATATCTCGCGGCCCAACTCGGCCACGCGGGCGGCCACGACCGCCTCCCCGAACACTTCGCGCAACGTATCCGCCATGGTTCCCCGCAATTCGGATCGCGGCGGCCGCTGCCGGGCCGCCCTTTCACCGCGTTCCCGAAACCCGCGCCTGCGGATTTCCGGAACGCCGTATCGAATTTTTATTTTTCCGCTCAAAAAGTGCATCACTTTTCAAGCGATGACCAGACTACATTTCCATCAACAGCGCGTTTTCGTCGCACTCCGGAAACTTGGGGCAATGGATGCAATCGGCCCAGACCTTCTGGGGCAGCTTCTCCTTCTCCACCGGAGCGAAGCCCAGGCGCTCGAAGAAATGCGGCCGGTAGGTCAGGGTGAAGACCTTGAAGATGCCGAGCGTCACGGCGTCGGACAGGCAGGCCTCGACCAGCTTGCCTCCCCAGCCCTGCTTCTGGACGCTTTCGTCCACGGCCAGGGAGCGGATCTCGGCGATGTCGTCCCAGGTGATGGACAGGGCGCAGCAGCCGAGAATGCCCGGCGCGTCGTGGCCGGCGAGGACGAAGAAATCGCGCAGGTGGCTGTAGAGCTGGTTGAACGAGCGCGGCAGCAGGAATTCCTTGTTCGCGCAGTGCATGAGCAGCGCGTGGATCTGCTTGACGTCCTGGATGCGCGCCTTGCGGATGAAAAGACCGCTCATTGCGGCGGCGCCTGCAACAGGCCGTCGATAGCCTGCCGGAGCTGTTCGCCGGGCATGTAGCCGGAGTGGTTGACGGCCTGCTGCCCCGTGACGTCGTAGATGAGGGTCTTCGGGATCATTTTGACGCCGAAAGCGGCCATCACGTCGGGGTCGGCCAGATGGACCGGGAAATTGAACGGCGTCTGCTTGACGAACCGCGCATATTCCCCCTGGTCCTGGTCCAAAGAAATGCCGATGAAAACGACCTTGTCGGCCGGAAAATGCTTACGGGCCTCGATGAAGTCCGGAATCTCCATCAGGCACGGCCGGCACCAGGAAGCGAAGAAATCCACCACCACCACCTTGCCCTGGGCCGCGACGATGGCGTCGAGCACGGCCTGGCCGTGGATGGGGCCCGCATCCTGGGCCGCCGCGCGGCCGGCCGGCGCAAGGGCCAGGGCCAGCAGCAAGACTGCGAAAAGACGTTTGCGCAACGAACAAACCTCCGCGCTGCGTTGCAAGCGGCCGGACGATCGGCCGTCAGAGCCGGTTTAATCCAAAGCGGCCGGCGCTTGCCAGCGTTTTTTAGGCGACGACGCCGACAAGGGTTTTGGCCTGGCGCACGGCGTCCACGGCGTCCGCGGCGTGGGCGTCCGCGCCGATGGATTTGGCGAAGGCCTCGGTGACCACGGCCCCGCCGACCATGACCTTGGCGCGCAGGCCGCGCTCGCGCACGAGGCGCACCGTGTCCTCCATGCGCACCATGGTCGTGGTCATCAGCGCCGACAGGCCGATGACGTCGGCGTCGCGCGCGGCCGCTTCCTCGACGATACGCGCCGCAGGCACGTCCTTGCCCAGGTCTATGACCTCGAAACCGTGGTTTTTGAGCATCAGGCAGACGATGTTCTTGCCGATGTCGTGGATGTCGCCCTCGACCGTGGCCATGACGATGCGGGCCTTTTCCGCGCCCGCGGTTTCAGCCAACAGCGGTTCCAGGCGCTCGAAGCCGGAACGCATGGCCTCGGCCGCGACGAGCAGCTGGGGCAGGAAGAATTCCTTGCGCTCGTAGCGCTCGCCCACATCCATGATGCCCGGGATGAGCTCCTCGCCAAGGATGGCCGCGGGCGCGCGGCCTTCGGCCAGGGCGGCC
>DLGG01000172.1 GCA_002482565.1 Solidesulfovibrio magneticus | reverse complement strand
CGCCGGACCCGATTCCGGCCCCTACCACGCCACGGCCCCCAAAGCGGGGCCGTAGGGATAGCATTTTTGCTGACAGGATAGGGTTGCCCGGAGCCTGATAGGTGAGCCTTGGGCATCCCCCATTGAAAAGTTTTTGGGGAGTAAGGGGGCTCGGGGGAGGAAACCCCTTTTTCCCAAAAAGGGGTTTCCTCCCCCGATTCCTCTTCATTCTTTCCTCATAAAGGACAATCATATGCGTATATTCGTGCCGGCGATGGGGCGGGTGAACACGAAGAACCGGGACGGCAGCGAGGTCAGGTTCGCCGAGATCGCCAAGCGGTGGCTGGCGGCCGGCGTGACGCTGGAGATGTTGTTGCCGCGCCGGGAGATCGGCGTGCTGGAGTCCCAGGGCGTGCGCGCCTCATGGCGCGTGCATTGGGAGCCGTTCACCAGCGAATCCGACCGGCTGTGGAACGTGCTGGCCGTGTATTTGTGGCGGATTTTGACCTGTCCCTTGGCCCGGTATCCCAATGGCGTGGACGCGGTCTATGCGCCGTCGGACTTTTTGTTCGATCTGTTGCCGGCCCTCTTGTGCCGGCTGGGCAATCCGGCGGCCAGGCTCGTCGTGTGCGTGTTTCTCATCGCCCCCAACCCCTTTAAGGGCTACGAGAACGTCTTTGGCGGCAAGTGGAAGCTGCCGTCGTTGCGCGGGGTGCTCTATTACTGCGCCCAGTGGTTGAGCGTCTGGCTGGCACGAAAAAATGGCGCGACCATGCTCGTGCTCAATTCCCTGGACAAGGATTCGCTGACCGCCATGGGCGCGGATCCGGCCACGGTCCATGTGGTGACCATGGGCGTTGACGCCGGCTTTTTCGACGGCGTGGACGTGGCGGCCGACACGCCGCGCTATGACGGCATTTTCCTGGGCCGCCTGCATCCGCAAAAGGGGCTTTTTGATCTGGTGCGCATCTGGAAGCGGGTGTGCGAGAAAAGGCCCGGCAGCCGCCTGGGCGTCATCGGCGGCGGCAGCGACTGGTGGTTTGGCAAGCTCAAGCAGGAGATCACGGCGGCCGGGCTGACCGGCCAAGTCGATTTGCTCGGGTTTCGCCAGGGCGAGGACAAGGTGCGGCTGCTCAAGGCAGCTGGCGTGTTTTTGATGCCCAGCCACTACGAGAGCTTCGGCCAGGTGGCCGTGGAAGCCATGGCCAGCGGCTTGCCGGTGGTCGCCTACGATCTGCCGATTTATCAAGAGATTTTCCCCACCGGCATGATCAAGACGGCCCTGGAGGACGAGGCGTCCTTTGCCGCCGAGGTGCTGTCCCTGCTGGCTGACCCGGCCCGCCGCGAGGCCGCCGTGGCCCAGTCTCGGGCCCGGGCCGCCGTCTTCGACTGGGCGGCCATCGCCGAACGCGAAATGGGGTTCGTGACCGGGCAGTAGGGAGCGCGGCGATCGGTCGCGGCTCGCGTCCCTGAAGCAATACGAAAGAATCTTTTAAGAAGATGAGTGGTTTTAGTGCGTTGTCTGCGAAAAGCCGCATGCGCTTTTCGCGGACACGACCTAGCGGGCGTCGTCGATGAGCCGGTAGCGTATGCCCGTTTTGCGGACCAGCCCGAGGCGTTCCAGATTCTTGATGTCGCGCCTGATCGTTTTGTCGCTGACCTGGCCATAGAGCAGCTTGAAAGGGTTTGTCTGCCTGAGCTCGTGGCTAGTAAACGCCGTGTCGCCGGCGGCGAGCAGCAGTTCGATGAGCTGATGCTGGCGCGGGGAAAGCTCTCGGGTCTGGTTCTTGAGATACGCGACATAGTCGCGATACAGCAGCGGTTTCGTTCCTTCGACGATTCGTGCCCTGAACTCATCCAGGGAAGCGTTCAGGGATTTGAAAAAGAAATCCAGAAACGGCTGCACGCTGTCGTCAGCGTGTTTTTCCGATTTCGAAAACGCGATGTAGTATTCGTGAATGTCCCGATAGTAGGCGTTCCACAGCGTGCTCGGGATATGCCGATAGCCGGCCGCCGCCAGGATCATGGCTTCGATCATGCGGGCCGTGCGCCCGTTGCCGTCCCGGAAGGGATGGATTTTCGCCAGATGATAATGCGCCAGGGCCGCCCGGATGACGGGATCGGTCCGCAAGAGCGCCTCGCCGTTTAGCCAATCCACGAACGCCGCCATGAGCGTCTTGATGTCTTGCAAGATTTTCGGGGGCACATAGGTGCCTCCGTGTTCCGGGTTGCCGACTTGCACGGACGTGTTGCGATATCGTCCCGGTGAGATGGCCGCGTCGTTGACGCCGATAGTGATGGCGGCGTGGACGTCCTTGATAAGATCCTCGCTAAGCAGAAGGGGTTTGGCGTCCTTGGCTTTATTGGTAGCGAGGATAAATTTATCGTGGGTAGCCTTGAGATTGAGGATTTCCCGCTCGAAATCGTTGGCGGCCGTTGCCGAACCTTCTATTTCCAGCAAAGCGCCCACGGCCTTTTCGTCCAGGGGATTGCCTTCCAACGCCGCCGTGCTGAAGATGGATTTGCGGATCAGGTCCGCGTCGAGAAACGCCGCCAAATGCGGCAGCACCGGCAGTGAGGCGATGATGTCGTAACAGGCGTGAAAAACTCTGAGTTCGGTTGCAGTTTTCTGCTGATCGAAGCGGCGGGAGAAGACGAAATTGCCGGACTTGAACGTCAGGACCTTGTGGATTTCCTGGGCTGTCGTGGGCATGATTTTGTCCAGCTTAAAAATAATTAAATCGTGCTGATAAAGTTATTCATGTCCTTTATTTTGTCCAGTCAATTTGTCTCCGCCGGGCCTCACTCGTCCCGCAGCACCGCCAGCACCTCGACATTGGAGGCCTGCCAGGCCGGATAGGCCCCTGCCAGGATGCCAAGCGCGGCCGAACCGATCAGCGTCCCGCCGATCAGCGCCGGATGGTAGACCTGGGGAAATTCGCCCACCCGGTAGACCACGGCCAGCACGCCCAGGGCCACCACCGTCCCGGCCGCGCCGCCGGCCGAGGCCATCATGCCGGATTCGATGAGAAACTGGCGCACGATGTCCTTTTTGCGCGCTCCCACCGCCCGCCGGATGCCGATCTCCAGCCTTCTGGCCCGCACAAGCAGGATCATGATGGAGAGAATGCCCAGCCCGCCGATGCCAAAGGACAGGGACGAGCTGATAAATCCCAGCGTCTGCACCAGATCCAGCGCCTGCTGCTTGACCTCCATGGTGTCCTTGGCCGTGAGCACCTTGAAATCGTCGGGCTGTCCCTTGTCGGTCTTGATGTCGTGGCGCTTGCGCAGGATATGGACGGCGGCTTCCCGCGAGGCGTCGAAATCCGCCCCGTCGGCCAGGCGCACGTACACCCCGTGGATGTAGTTTTTGTTGGACATGCGCCGCATGAAGGTGGAAAGCGGCACGAAAATCTGTTCGTCCTGGTTGGCTCCGGACACGTCCGAGCCTTTTTCCTCCATGACGCCGATCACATGCAGGCGGGCGCGGAAGATGAACACCGATTGGCCCACGGCCGCCTCGGGCGTGCCGAAAAGCCGCCGGGCGATGGCCGGTCCCAGGGCGCAGACCAGCTCCTTGTCGTCTTCCTCGGCCTGGTCGAAAAAGCGCCCGTACTGGGGCGTGGCGCCGCGTATGGACGGATAGGCCGGCCAGGTGGCCACGAGCTGGCACATGACCTTCTTGTCGCCGGCCCGGATGGGCATGGGGAAGCTTAAAAACGGCACGCCGTCCACGGCCGCCGGCAGCCCGCGCAGCAAAGCCACGGCGTCGGGGAGCTTCAAATTGGTGTTGCCGGCGTCGGGCCGGATGTCGCCCCGGCGGAAGCGGATGTTGCCGGTCATGGCCATGAGCAGGTTGGGTCCGAGCTTTTCCGTCTCGATGACGGCCTTGCGCTCCATGGCCAGGGTCACGTGCAGCACGCCGGTCAGCGCGAACGCGCCGAGAAAGACCCCGAGCATGGCCAGCACCGTGCGCATCTTGTGGGTCGCCAGGGACTTCAGCGCGATACGCAGGCTAAAAAGCACCGGCCGGCCTCAGGAAGAGGAAGGAACCTTGGGGGTGTCTTCGCTAAACGGTTCGGTGGTCCAGGGGAAAAGCTCTTTGGCCCGGGACACGGCGAAATTTTCCACGTCCTGATGCCAAGCGCGAAACAGCCGCACGATGTCGTGGCCAAGGGGGGTCAAGCGAAAGCCTTTTTTCGGCCCGGAACGCTCCACAAGGGGTTCGCCGATGACGGTTTCCGTCTGCTTCATGCGGCCCCAGGCGGCGCGGTAGGACATGCCCATGGCCGAGGCCGCCTTGTTGAGCGACCCCAGTTCCTCCACGAGTTCGAGAAGTTGAATCCGGCCAAGCCCAAGCAGCATGCCGTCTCCGGTTTCGAGCCATAAATGCAGCCGCTGCACGGCCTTGATCGTGTGCATCCGCTTTCCTCACGAGTCCGCTCTGGCGTTATGTCAAAGTTGTCTTACCCTTTGCCGGCCGCCCTTGCCAAGGGGGAGTTGACCGCGAAGGCCGGCTCCCGTATCGCCAGACGCCTTGTGCGCGACGGCGGAGGTTGCATGGAGAAAAAAAGCGGACTGCTGGCCGCAGGCGTTGGTTTCGGGACCATCTGGTCCCTAGCCTGGCCGCAGATCCTCATGATGTTCTTGACGTTTTGCATCGGCTTCGTCGATGTCTACGTGGGCGGGCGCATCGACCGTGAAACCCAGGCGGCCGTGGGCGTGCTGGCCCAGGCCATGTTCTTTTTCCAGGTCGTCGCCGCCGCCGTGGCCAACGGGGCCGTGGCCGCCGTCAGCCAGTCCGAGGGCGCGGGGCGTCTGGCTCGGGCCGGGCGCTATGTCTGGTTGTGCCTGCTGGCCGGCGTGGCCGCCTCGGTGGCCGTCATGACCCTGGGACTGGCCTTTCGCGACGCGTTTTTGGGTCTGCTCCAGATGCCGGCCCCCATCTGGGACACGGCCCGCTATTTCCTGACCGTCCTGTTGCTGCTGCTGCCTATCCAGTCGTTTTTCATCATTGCCAACGCCCTGTTTCGGGCGCGCCGACTGGTCATGACGCCGCTTTTCGCCTGGGGCCTGGCCGCCGTGCTCAACACCTTGGGCGATTTCGGCTTCGGCCTGGGCCGGTTCGGCCTGCCGGACTTCGGCTATGCCGGCGTGGCCTGGAGCACATTTTTATCGGTCACGGCCGGCATGGCCTTCAACCTGGCCGCGCTCATTCACGTCGGGATGCTCCGGCGCGCGCAGTTTCCCCGCTGGCGCTGGGTGCGCTGCGCCAGCCGTTATCTGCTGCAGGTCGCCTGGCCGTCGGGGCTCATGCAGATCGTGTGGCACACCGGCTATCTGCTCCTTTTTTCCGTGGTCGGATCGCTGCCCGTGGGCAGCGTGGCCGCCCTGGCCGGCATGTCGGCCGGCATGCGCCTGGAGTCGATTCTGTTCTTGCCGCCCATGGCCTTTAATTTCACGGCCTCCATCCTGGTCGGCAACCTCATCGGGGCCGGCCGGCCCGACGAGGCCCGACGGGTGGGCTATCGCATCGCCTGGGCCGGCGTTGCCGCTGTGAGCCTTCTGGGGCTTTGCCTGTGGCCGCTGTTGCCGGCCGCCGCCGCGTTTGTCTCCCCGGACCCCGAGGCGGCGGCCCAGGCGGTTTCCTATCTGCGATACAACGTCGCGGCCATTCCCTTTACCGTGGCCGGTCTTATTCTCATCGGGGCCATGACCGGAGCCGGGGCGACGCTTTTAACCATGTTCGTCACCGGAGGTTCCGTCTGGCTCGTGCGGTTGCCCTTGGCGTTTTTATTGGGGCATAGCCTCCTTGGCCGGGCCGAGGGGGTGTGGATTTCCATGTTTGTGTCCCAGGCCGTGCAGTCGCTGGCCTGCCTGGGGGTGTACCGCTACGCGGATTGGACGCGTTTCGGCATGGGCGGCGGCAAGACGAGGAAGTAACGATGCGAGAAGGTTTTGAGGCCATTTCCCTGGAGCGGCGCGACGAATACCTGGAGCGCCTGGCCCGGTGTCCCCAGAAGGTTTCGGACTACAGCTTCGGCAACCTCTGGGGCTGGGCCGAGGAATACGGCCTGTCCTGGCGGTTTGGCGAAAGCCATGTCTGGATTTTGCAGACCAAGCCCTACGAAGTCTTCTGGGCGCCGGTGGGGCCGTGGACCAACGTCGACTGGAGCGCCTGCCCGTGCCTGGCCCAGGGACTCGACTTCATCCGGGTGCCCGAGATGTTGTGCGGCGTCCTCTCCGACGCCATGCCCGACCGGGTGACCACCCACGAGGCCCGGGACCACGACGACTACGTCTATAGCGTGCCCGAGCTGGTGGAGCTTCGCGGCAACAAGTTCCACAAGAAAAAAAACCTGCTCAGCCAGTTCCAGCGGACCTACGACTACGAATACAAGCCGTTGACCCCGGACTGCGTGGAAGAGACCCTGGAACTGCAGCGCCAGTGGTTCGCCTGGCGCGATCCCGAGGATTCCGGGGCGCTTTTGGCCGAGAACCAGGCCATCGTGCGGGTGCTCCAGAGCTGGGACCGTTTTCCCGGCCTCATGGGCGGGGCCATAAGAGTGGACGGCGAGATGATCGCCTATACCGTGGCCGAGGCGCTTACCCCGGAAATGCTGGTGATCCACTTCGAAAAAGGGCGGCCGGGCTTCAAGGGCGTGTATCAGGCCATCAATCAAATGTTCTTGGCCGACGCCGGAGTCCCTTATGCCTTGGTCAATCGCGAGCAGGACTTGGGCGACGAGGGGCTTCGCAAGGCCAAACTCTCCTATAACCCCTGCATGTATCTCAAGAAATGCAAGGTTTCCGTGGCGGCGGCCGGGTAGGACTTTTGCGGCATTCGCCTTGCGCAGACAGGATCGGCCGTGAACGTAGACGCGGCACGAATTTTTTTATGCCGTTGCAGGCATGGTTTGGCTTGCCTTTTCGGGCAAAACAACCAAAAGTGCCCGGTGCTGTTTTGTTGCTGATCCTGTACCGGTTGGGGCCAAGGCATGGATAAGCCGCTTCGTATACTCGTCGTTGACGATTCCAAGGTCATGCGCGGGGTGCTGCGCAAGATGCTCGGCAGCGACGAAACCGAGGTGCTGGAAGCCCACGACGGCAAGCACGCCCTGGAAGTGCTGGCCGCCGAGCCGGTGGACTGCGTCATTTCCGACTGGAACATGCCGCGTATGAAGGGCATCGAGCTGCTGCGAAGGGTCCGGCAGGACGCCGCCCTGGCCCATCTGCCCTTTGTCATGGTCACGGCCGAGGCCATGGCCCAGAACGTGGCCGAAGCCGACGCCGCCCGGGTCAGCGCCTATCTGACCAAGCCCTTCACCGCCGAGGGTCTCTGGGACACCCTGCGCGCCATCCTGCCGGGGGCCGCGTCGGCTTGACGCCCCGCCCGTGCTTGCCCCGGCGCAAGCTCGTGTCGCGCGATCGAGAAAAGTCCATGCCGTTTTCCTGCCAACAGGTGAAAGCCTCGAGTCCTTCCCCAAAATACCGTCGTATGGTGTAAAAGCCCGGGACCGCCTGCCGCCAAACCTTTCCTTTCCTGTCGCACCGTCAGCCAACCAAGGTCTCACCCATGTCGTACCGTTTTTCGCCCAAGGCGCTGTTGCGCCTGCCGCAGTGGTTTTTCTTCCTGTCAACTGTCTATGTCGGGGTGGAGTTCACCCGCTTCTGCCTGTCCGTGGCCGCCGGCCAGGCCGGCACGGTGGCCCGCCCGGCCGGTGTGGAAGGCTTTTTGCCCATCAGCGCCCTGCTTGGGCTGCGCCGGCTGCTGGCCACCGGCTCCTTTGATCCGGTGCACCCGGCCGGGCTGTGGATTCTCCTGGCCGCCCTGGCCATGGGCCTGGCCTTTCGCAAAGGCTTTTGCGGCCATGTCTGCCCCGTCGGCTTTCTGGCCGCCCGCCTGGGCCGCCTCGGCCAGCGCTTGGGCCTGGCCCGAAGCCTGTCCCCGCGCCTGGACGCCGTCCTGGGGCTGCCCAAGTACCTGCTGCTGGCCTTTTTCCTCTTCACCACCTTCTTCGGCATGGACCCGGCCAGCATCGAAGCCTTCCTGCGCTCGCCCTACAACATCACGGCCGACGCCCGTATGCTGCTCTTTTTTGCCCACCCAAGCCTCACCGCCGTCGTGGTCCTGACCGTCCTGGCCATGCTCGGGCTCGTCTATCGCGGCTCGTTTTGCCGTTGGCTGTGCCCCTACGGCGCGTTGCTCGGGCTGCTCGCCCGCCTCGGCCCCACGACCCTTTCCCGCGACGCCGAAGGCTGCACCGGCTGCGGCCGCTGCCGCGCCGCCTGCCCGGTGGATCTGCCCATAACGGCCGGGCCGCGCCCCATGACCTGCTCGGGCTGCGGCTCCTGCGTGGTCGCCTGCCCGCGACGGACCGCGGCCGTGCGCTTCGCCTTCGCCGGCATTCCCGCGCCGTGGTGGCTCACCGCCGCCGGCTCGGCCGGCGTCTTCGCCCTGGCCTACCTCGTCGCGAATTCCCTGGGCCTGTGGCAAAACGCCCTGCCGTCGAACATGCTGGCCCGGCTCTACGCCATGGCCCTGGGCGGCTGATCCCTCCATGTTCCCTCTTGCGCCCTATGCTCTCCAAGGATATACCGACAATTGTCCTATATTCAAACTAATCGAAGAGAGAGGGCGCAATGAGCAAGCTCATCCGTGAACAGGCCGAAGGCGGCCGTCTGCACATCGACTCGCCGCTCATGGGCGAATCCCTGGTCAGCCGGGCGCTGCTGGCCGCCCAGGGCCAGCGCGAAGTCTTCCGTATGCACCCCGACGTCAACGTGCTCAAAATCGGCGGCCAGTCCATCATGGACCGGGGAGCCAAGGCCCTGCTGCCGATCCTCGACGAACTGCTCAAGGCCAAGGAACAACACAAAATCATCCTCATGACCGGCGGCGGCACCCGGGCGCGCCACATCTACAACATCGGCCTGGAACTCGGCATGCCCACCGGCGTGCTGTCCAAGCTCGGCGACAAGGTGGCCTCTCAAAACGCCGAAATCCTCTCCGTGCTCCTGGCCAAACACGGCGGCGTGCGCATCGGCCACGGCGACCACCTCGAACAACTCACCATGTTCTGCCAGCTCGGCTACCTGCCCATCACCCCGGGCATCCCGCCCTACGGCTTCTTCGAACACCCGGCCGAGGAAGGCATGATTCCGCCCCACCGCACCGACTCCGGCGCGTTCCTTTTGGCCGAGAACATCGGCGCGAAATCGCTCATTTACCTCAAGGACGAAAAGGGCCTCTACAGCGACGACCCCAAAAAGGCCAAGGATCGCGAGAAGCTCGACTTCTACAGCCGCATCTCCGTCAGCGAACTGACCGCGCTCAACCTCGACGACCTCATCGTGGAACGGCCCGTGCTGCGCTTCCTCAAGCACAGCAAGGTCATCAAACAATTCCAGGTCATCGACGCCCTGCGCCATCCCGAACACATCCTGGCGGCGCTCAACGGCGAACACGTCGGCACCATCGTCTACCAGGACGAGTAGAGAAGAGAAGAGAAGACGAAGAGCGGGCTCTGCCCGCACCCGCCGGGGGGCTCAGCCCCCCGGACCCCTGACCGGGGGGGGGCGGACGGGCGGAGCGGCGGACGGGAGCGGGCAGGCTGCGGCGCGGCGCTGCGCGCGAAGATGGGGTCGGGATTTTGGCTGGGANNTCCCAGCCAAAATCCCGACCCCAACCGGCCCTCGGCCCCGAAGACGGGGCCGAAGTGGTGGAGAAAGAGCGACAGGATGGCTTGCCGATGAACGGCTCTCTCCTGGCTCCCATTGGCTTGGGGGGCGTTTTGGCGGCGAGNNCTCGCCGCCAAAACGCCCCCCAAATCAAGGGGGTCCGGGGGGGATTATCCCCCCCGGCCGCCGGAGGCATCTTCCTCTTCTCTTCCCCTAGGCTTCCACCTTCTCGCCGCCGACGCCGGCGGGGTCGGTGGGCAGATAGACCACTTCTGCCCCGATTTCCTTGGCGATGGCTTCGAGTTCACGCTTGCGGATATGTTCGGCGAAAAACTTGATGTCGCCCTGGGCGGCGACCACGCGGAAGCGGGGCTTTTTCTCGCCCTTTTCGATCTTGCGGCGTTCGCGGGCAAATATCTTGGCCATGGCGTCCTCCTGGGGGCACGCGCCCTCGGTTGATGTTAGGATTAACCTATGTGCTTGACGGATATATGTCAAGAGGTGTGAAGCCATGTCGGAAAAAGTGGGGCCGGGGAAGCAGGACCGTTACATGCAGCCCTCGATTTTGATGGCGCTCTTGGACGGCCGGTCGCACGGCTATGAGCTGTTGCAACAGATTGGCGAGTATGGATTTTTGAAGGGCGATGCGCCGCCGGGGATGATTTACCGGCATTTGCGTCAGATGGAGGACGAGGGGCTGGTGGCGTCCCAGTGGGACGCGTCCGGGTCTGGGCCGGCCAAGCGGGTGTATGCGATCACGGACGAGGGGCGGGAGGTGCTGGACGCCTGGGTGGCTTACATGGAGCGCCACGCCGCCAGCCTGCTGGCCTTCGTGGAGCGTTACCGAAATCGGTAAGGAATCTTCCCGCCGAGGGGTCCGGGGGGCTCAGCCCCCCGGCGGGCGCGGGCAGAGCCCGCTCTGGTCGCTCTTCTTCCCTTACTTAAGCTGCCTTGTCGCGCCGTTTGCCCAGGGCGGCGACCCAGCGGCCGTCGCCGTCGGCGCGTACTTGCAGCACGGCCTGGCCGGCCATGAGCGAGGGCCGCAGCCAGCCGCCGGTGGCCACGGTATGGCCGGGCAGGGGTGTGAGGGGGTCGCGGTCCACGCTGGCCACCTGGATGCCGCGCGCCAGCAGGTCGCCGACGGTGACCGTATTGGGCAGGGAGCGCATGTCGCCCAGTTCGATGAACCGACCGCACCAGCCGTGGCGGGTCAGCCCGATGGCGGCGGCCGCGCCGATGATGCCGTCGTTTGTGCCGCCAAGGCCGGCCAGGAAGACGCCCGAGGCGGCGGCCATGGCCTGGTCCTGGCGCATGACGCCGCCGTTGCAGGCCAGGGCGAAGTCGACCAGGGCGTCGGACACGGCCCGGCGTTCGGCCAGGCACACGCCCGGGTCGCTGCCGTCCGGGGCGCATTCGGTCAGATAGGCGGCGGCGCGGTCAAACAGCGGTCGACCCAGGGCCGGGTCGTCGGTTTCGATGACGGCGCAGGCCGAGCTGTTGTTGCTGGTGAAGGGGATTTCCGGCCGTTTGGGCAGTTGGTGGCGCAGCACGGCGCGCAGCCGGAAGGTTTCGGGCAGGGTGGCGCAGAAATCGCGGATGGTGCGGCCGGTGCCCTTGGGCGACGTCTTGGTGTCGGTGTCGTCAAAGCCCAGGTAGAAAGTGAACACGTCCTCGCGGGTGGTCATGGCTGCTCCTTGGGGCGAGCCGCCGCGCTCGCCGGTTGGAGGGCCTTTTACCACGCGGGCCTGGACCGGGCAATCCTAACTGCTAAAAATAGCTTGTATTATTTTTAGCACAATTGGCTAGCGCCCCTTGGCCCCGCCCGGCGGCAGGGTTTCCTTGCCCGTGACGTGGTTCATGGAAAAGCCGTTCTGGTAGATCACGCCGGTGGCCGTATCCATGACGTATTCCTGCTCGCCGTTGGCGATATACTGGTAACGCCCGACGCTGCGGCCTTCGCCGTAGAAGAACAGGAAACAGGCCAAGGCGGCCAGCACGGCCAGCTTGAAGGCGATGTCGATGAAATCTTTCAGTCCCTGGGGCATGGCCGGTCTCCGATCAGACGTCTTCCTCGCCCTCGCGGGCCAGGCCGTATTTGCGGATGCGGTAGCCGATCTGGCGCAGGGTGAGCCCCAGTTCCCGGGCGGCCCGCGATTGCACCCAGCCGTGGCGTTCCAGGGCGTTTAAGACCTGCTGGCGCTCCATGTCCCGCAGTTCGGCCGCGTCCTCGGGCAACACCGGCGGCCGTTCGCCTTCGGCCAACACCTCGGGCGGGATGTCGGCGATGTCGATGCGCTCTTCCGGGGCGGTCACGGCCAGCCGCGAGGCCATGAGCTCCATCTCGCGGATGTTGCCCGGCCAGTCGTAGGTCTCCAGGGCCCGCAACGCCTTGGAGGTGAGGGTCATGCGCCGGCCGCCGCGCCCGGCTTCCACCGAAAAGAGATGGTCCAGAAGTGCTGGGATGTCCTCGGGGCGCTCCCGCAGACTCGGCACGCGGATGGCGGCCAGGGTCGCCACGGCGGTCAGTTCCGGGGACAGCGCCTGTTTCGCCGGGGCCTGGAAGGCCAGCCGCGCCGTGCCCCGGCGCTCCCGGCCGCCGCCCAGGCGGGTGTACGTGCCCGTGGCCAGGTAGGCCGCCAGACGCTGGGCCAGCTCTGGATGCAGACGGTGGGCGTCCTCGATGAGCACCATGCCGCCCTCGGCTTCTTCCAGCAGCCCCGGGCCGCTGCCGCCGGCATAGCCCCGCGCGCCGCCGAAAAGCCGGCGGCCGGCCGCCGCCGGGTCGGACTGTTCCCCGGCCGCGAACACCGTAAACGGGTGCACCGCCCGGGGCGAAAGCTCATGGATGAGCCGGGCCAGCACCGCCCGGCCCGAGCCGTCCTCGCCGACCAGGGCCAGCGGCGCGTCGGACAGGGCCGCCCGGTCGGCCTCGGCGCGCAACTGGCGCATCACCGGGCTTTGGCCGTCGGAAAACACATGGCGGTAGCGCAGCGACACCTTGGAGCGCAAAAACGTCAGTTCCCGGGTGAGGGCCGTTCCGCGCGACACGGCCACGCCGGCCATGTCCGCCAGCCGGCCGATAAGCCCGGCGATGAGCACGGCCAGGCGCAGTTCGTCGGCCAGGCAGGCCTGGCCGCCCAGCAGCGCGTCGGCGAAAAATACGCCTGCGCAGGTGCCGCCCACCACCACCGGCGCGGCCAGCATGGCCGCCTCGTCCCGGGAAACCGCCACCTCGCCGTCGTCGTCGGCCGCAACCGCCGCGCCGCCGCGCCGCAACACCCGCGCCCGGGCCGCGTCCTGCCCGCGCTCCAGGGTCGCCGACAGGATAAGCCCCATGTCCGGCGACCCCAGGCTGGCTCGTATGGCCGGACGCTCGTCGGCGTCGAGCAGCACCACGGCGGCATGGGTCAAGGCCGGCGTCTCGGCCAGAACAGCCAACAACCCGGCCAGCACGGCGTCCAGGCTGCGGCCCGTGTCCTCGGCCAGGGCCAGACAATCCACAGCCCGTCGCAGGACGGCGAAACTCACGGCATCCATAAAAAATTGCTCTCCCTGACAACGGCATCACGGCGCGGCAAAATGCTCGCGTCCGTGCCCTTGTTCCCGTTTTGCCGCCGGGAAGTCAATGCCGGACGAGGGCGAGAGGGAGAAGAGGTGAGGGGAGGGGGATGCCTCCGGCGGCTGGGGGCCTGAGGCCCCCAGACCCCAGATGGAAGAAGGGGGTAAGGGGGGGACGGGACAAGCGGCGAGAGCATGCAGCAAGCGTTTGGGGCTGGCGGCCGGGGCGGGGGAGCGGCCGGCGGCGTAAGCCCCGGCCGCCCCCAATGTTCGCTATTCGTATTTCTTGGCGTAGGCCGCGTCGTTGTAGAGCGCTTCGCCGTGGGCGTCCTTGCCAAAGGCCCGGATGATGTCCTGGCCCTTTTGGGAAGCCACGAAGCCGATGAAGCCGGCGGCCAACTCGGAAGCCGGCTTGCCGTCGGTCTGGCGGCACAGGGCGTGGTAGGTGTTGACGAGCTTCTTGTCGCCGGAAAACAGGATTTGCAGTTTGGGGGTGTTCTTTTTTTCGGCTACCCAGGTGCTGCTGTCGGTCATGAAGTAGCCGGCCTCGTCGTTGGCCCGCTTGAGGGTGGCGGTCATGAAGGCCTTGGTCACGACGTACCAGTCGCCCGAGGGCGTGATGCTGGCATCCTTCCAGGTGTCCATTTCCTTTTTGTGGGTGCCGGAGTTGTCGCCGCGCGAGAAGAACTTGGCCTGGGCTTCGGCGATCTTGCGGTAGGCGTCGGCGGCCGAGGCCGCCTTGGCGATGCCGGCCGGGTCGGCGGCCGGGCCGACAATGAAGAATTCATTGGAGCCAATGAGCGTCGAACAACCGGCCCAGCCCTCGGCCACGGCCTTTTTCTCGGCCGCCGGGGCGTGGACCATGATCATGTCCACTTCGCCTTTTTGCAGCATGTCCAGGGACTGGCCCGAACCGGCCTTGATCCAGTCCAGCCGGCAGCCGGCCTGGGCGCAGTAAGCCTCGCCAAGCAGTTTGAGCAGACCCAGTTCGCCGGGGCTGCCGGTGGCCAGGGAAAAGGGCTTGGGGCCGGGGCCGTAGCTTTCCTCGACGGCGGGGCCGGCCAGGGCCGGGCCGGCGGCCAGGAACAGGGCCAGGAAAACGGGGATGATGGCGCGCATGGGTCACTCTCCTTTGCTTTTTCGCGACCATGCTATTCTTCCTTGGCTTCAAAGAGTCAAGATAATCTTGTCATGTCGTGGGGATGTGTCATTTCTAACATGTTCGGCCCTGGAGTGGTTCCAGACCTTTACACGTAATGGTGTTACGTGTTTTTATCATTCCAACGGCATTGACGCTTGTTGGAGTCGTTCATGGATCGAACGGACTTTGCACCACTTTTTGGGCGCAGGCTGCGCCATGTCCGGCGGCTGTGCGGCCTTACCCAGGCTCGGCTCGCCGAGCGGTCCGGCGTATCGCTTGAGCATTGCAACAAGATCGAGCGCGGGGCGGCCGCGCCGTCCCTGGCCGTCATTCACGCCTTCAGCCGGGCCCTTGGCGTGGAGCCGGCCACCCTGTTTTTGCCCGAACGCGACGCCGCCGACGAAGCCGGCGAGGCCGGCATCGACTGGGCGGCGGTCCATGGCCGCCAGGGGCTTTTTCTCTGGACGCCGGGCACGGGCATGGTGCGTCTGGCCGCGTCGTTGCGCCGGTTGCTGGGGTATGCCGGCAGGGCCCGCAAGGAGGCCTGGGACGTTTTTTTCCAGACCGTTTTCGGGAGCGCCGACAGCGAGGCCGCCCGGGCCGCCGCCGCCTTGGCCGGCCTTGGCGACCGGCAGGGCCTTGGCGTGCGGTTTTTCCGGCGCGAGGGCGAGACGCGGCGCGGCTCCCTGGTGCTGGAGCTGGCGAGCGCCGGCCGGGACAAGCTCTACGGCATAGGCGTGCTCACCGACGTGTCGGAACC
>DLGG01000138.1:8413-156126 GCA_002482565.1 Solidesulfovibrio magneticus | reverse complement strand
GCCGCCGATCTGGCCGCCCGCGCCCGAACCGCCGCCCGCCCGCTCCCCGTGCGTTCCCCCCTGCCGGGGCCGGCCACGGCCGCCGGCCAAACCGGCAAAGGCCTTTGGAGTCGGGTCAAGACCCTGGTCGCCCAGCCGTCCGGGACTTCCGGCGAGCCGGCCGACAACCTGCGCCGGGAACTGGCCACGCCGGGCGCACGCCTGGAAAAACGCCAGATCATGTGGACCGCCCTGGACGGCGCGGTCCTGGCCGACGTCGAGGTGGCCCGGTGTTCGCTCAAGGCCGTCAGCTTCCTGGGCGCGGCCCTGACCGGAACCGTTTTTACCGCGACCCAGTTCGCGGACGTCAATTTCGAAGGCGCGCGCCTGGACAACGTGACCTTTGCCGGCTGCCGGTTCCTCAACTGCCGGTTTTCCGAAGCCGTGCTGCGCCAGGTGCGCTTTCTCGACTGCGACATGCGCCTTTGCGCCTTTGGCGGGCTGGCCGGCGACGACGTGGTCATGACGGGCCTGGACGCCCTGGCCTGCGACTTCATTGGCGCGACCCTGGCCGGCCTGGCCTTGACCCGCTGCCGGCTGCGGGCCGTCAGCCTGGTGCGGGCGGTGGTCCACGACTGCGCCTGCCATGGCGTGATTTTTTCCGACTGCCTGTTCGAGATGGCGACGTTTGTCCGCATCCGTTTTGCCAGCGTGCGTACCGAAGGCTGCTATTTCGCCAAATCGCGCTTTATTGGCCCAACCGACGAGCCCGACATCCTGGGCGCGGTGGTCCGGGACGAAGCCGCCGCCATCCTCGAAGCGGCCGACTCCGGCCAGCCGCTGCCGGCTGCCCTGGCCGACGGCCCGGGGCTGCGCCTTCTCGCGGCGGTGTGCGACATCGTGCTGGCCGGCCGAGACTATCGCCGTCGCCGGCTGGCCATGCTCGCCAACAACAAACGCCGCCTGGCCTGGGCCAGACGGCGGCTCGGGGAAGACGGAGCGGCCTTTCTGGAAATGCTGCCGACTCTGGTCCAGGCGACGCTGGTGCGTGACGAGAACGGCCTGCGCCCGGCCCCGGCGGCCCGCATCGCCGGACAAGTCCCCAACCTCGCCGCCGCCCGTCTGGCCGCCGCTCATTTCGGCGACCGCGCCACAGAAGCAGCCACCCTCCCCGACGACGCCATCCGAATCGAGGCCGTTTATACCATCGGCAGCGTCGGCACCGTGGCCCAGGCCGACGACTCCGATCTCGACGTCTGGGTCGTGCTGGCCGAAGCCGACGCCGCCCGGCCGGATCTGCCCGCCTTTCAGGACAAGCTCGACGCCGTCAGCCGGCAGGCCGACCGCGACCACAATCTCGAAATCCACTTTTTCCTCATGAGCGTGTCCGACATCCGCGACAACATCTTTGGCTACTCCGCCGACGAGGGCTACGGCTCGGCCCAGGGCTGCCTGCTCAAGGAGGAATTCTATCGAACGGCCCTGGTGGTGGCCGGGAAAAAGCCGGCCTGGTGGTGCCTGCCGCCGGACATCGCCGAGGAAGGCTACGGCAAGGCTATGGCCGCCCTTGGCCGCACCGCCGCCGATGTGGCCGCCGACTGCCTGGACTTCGGCTGCGTGCGGGCCATCGCCGGGGACGAATATTTCGGCGCGTCGTTGTGGATGATCGTCAAATCCTTAACAAGCCCGTTTAAATCCATCATCAAGTTTGGCTTGCTGGAGAAGTACGCCGCCCACCCCGGCCGGCCGAGCCTTTTGTGCGATACCCTCAAGGCCTCCATCCTGGCCAACCAGGGCGGGCTGTGGCGCTGCGATCCCTATGCCCTGCTTTTCAAGGAAGTCAGCCGCCACTACGAACAAAGCGGCCAAGCCGGAGCCATGGAGCTGCTGCGCCAGGCCTTTTTGCAAAAAACCGGCTTTGATCCCTGCGACGAATACGCCAGCCGCACCGGCGAGGCCATCCTCGACCACTTCTTTCCCTATGCTCCGCCGATGACCGGCTCCTGCCCCCCCCTGCCGAAGAAAGCCGGCCCCGAGGCCGAGGCCGGTTTTGCCCAGGGCATGGCCCTTTGCGACGCCATTTCCAATTATTTCCTCAAGGCTTACGAACGCCTCAAAAACCGCAGCGCCGAACTCGGCGCGGCCGGCGGACTGACCGAACGCGACCAGGCCATGCTGTCGCGGCGCATCGCGGCCAGCTTCGGCAAGCGGGTGGGCAAGGTCATGCGGCTGCCGTTCTTGCGGCCGGGACGGCATCTCTTCGATTCGCTGGAGATCGGACTGGAAGACGGCAAGGGGCGCGAGGCGGGGTTGATTGTCCGGGGAGAGCCGGCCGTGCGCGGCGCGGCGCGCAAATCCCGGCAAAAGGAAACCTTGCGCCAGGAGCTCTCCGTGGTGCGTCTGGCGGCCTGGCTTGTGGCCAACGAACTCTACCGGCCGGGCCTGCATGTCCAGGCGACGCTGCTGCCGGCCCCGCTCACCCTGCCCGACTGCATGGGGCTCCTGGCCGCCGTCCATGACCTGTTCCCGGCCCGGGCGACCTTCAATCCGCCGCTGTCCTGGGGGCTGTCGCCGGAAAAGGTCACGGCCGCCCTGCTGGTGGTCAACATGACGGCCCCGCGCGAAGAGCGCGCGACGGTGAGCATCGACACCCTCTACGCCACGAACTGGGGGGAGTTTTTCCACCTGGAACGGACCACGGCCCTGGAGCCGCTGGGCGTCTCGCCCCGGGACTATCTTATCGACTCCATGGGGCTGACCCTTGACCCCGATGCCCGCATCGAGGTCTTTGCCCCGGCCAAGTCATTGTGCCAGGCCGTGCGGCGGGCCAAGAAAAGTTGACGTCTCGCGCTTTAGGCCCGGGCGCTTTCCTCGGCCGGATCTTCCAGCGCAACCGGCGGCGTGACGTAGAGCTCGTTGCCGTCGAAACGGTGCATGGCCCGGAAGGACATCCAGTAAAACGACTGCTTGACGACATGGCGGTTGCCCACCCAATCCAGCAGCAGATGGCCGGTCACGCCGATGGTCAGCCCCACGCCCCAGGGCGCGGCGATGCCGAAACCGACCAGCAGCCACAGGAAAATGACGAACTCGAAGGAGTGCAGCACCAGATAGAGCCTGGGCAGCCGGCCTTCCTCGCAGTTGGCGAAGAAATCCTTCATGCCGCCCCAGCGTTTTTTATAGAGCAGGTAGTCCAGCACATGGTCGCCGTCGATGAGCACGCTCGACAGACCGGCCATGACGGCTCCGGACACACGGCCGCCCGAGGCGGCGTAGCCGGCCAGAGCCAGGGGAACGGCGGAAAGACAATGCTGAGCAAGTTTCATAAGACATTGATCCTGTTGGCGGCCTGTCGGCCGGCTTCGGTGAGCCGGCCGTTGTAGGCCGAAATGTCGTATTCGTAGTATCCGGCGGCAAAGAGCCGGCGCAGCAACTTCCAGGCCATCGCCGGCCCGTAGCCCAGCCTCAGGGCCGTCTCGCCGGGCAATACCCGGCCCGGAAAGGGCGCGTCCGGCTCGGCCGCCAGGGCGGCCAAAAGCCGGCGGGCGTCGGCGTCGAGAGCGTCAGGAACGCCGGGGACGCCAGTGGGCATTATACCTATTATAAAACATAACGACAGTTATGTTTTATAAATATACAATCTATCAACACCTCATTTGTCATGTAGCTTCACTTTAGCAATAGCATTGGAATTACACGCCGGCGGCGGCAAAGGCCGCGTCCACGATCTCCTTGGCCTCGGCTTGCAGGGCCTTGAGGTGGTCACGTCCCTTGAAGCTCTCGGCGTAGATTTTATAGACGTCCTCGGTGCCCGAGGGCCGGGCCGCGAACCAGCCGTTTTCCGTCACCACCTTGAGCCCGCCGATGGCCGCGCCGTTGCCCGGCGCGTTCGTCAGCTTGGCCGTTATCGCCTCGCCGGCCAGGGACGAGACCGTCACCAGCTCGGGCGAGAGCTTGGACAGGGCTGCCTTTTGCGCCTTGGTGGCCGGAGCGTCCATGCGCTCGTAGATGGGCTCGCCGTAGCGTTTGGCCAGCTCGGCGTAGTGCTCGGCCGGGTCCTTGCCGGTCTTGGCCGTGATCTCGGCGGCGAGCAGATCCATGATGATGCCGTCCTTGTCCGTTGTCCAGACCGTGCCGTCAAAGCGTAGATAGGCCGCGCCGGCGCTTTCCTCGCCGCCAAAGCCGAAGGAGCCGTCAATGAGCCCGGGCACGAACCATTTAAAGCCCACCGGCACCTCGCACAGCCTGCGCCCAAGCCCGGCCGCCACCCGGTCGATCATGGCGCTGGACACCACGGTCTTGCCCACGGCCGCGTCGGCCCGCCAGCCCTGGCGCGTGGCGAAAAGGTAGCTGATGGCCACGGCCAGGTAATTGTTGGGATTGAGCAACCCCGCCCCCTTGGTCACGATGCCGTGGCGGTCGTAGTCCGGGTCGTTGCCGAAGGCGATGTCGTAGGACGCTTTATGCTCAATGAGCCGGGCCATGGCATAGGGCGAGGAGCAGTCCATGCGGATCTTGCCGTCCTTGTCCACGGTCATGAACGAAAAGGTCGGGTCCACCACGTCGCTTATAAGCGACAGGTTCAGGCCGTAGCGCTCGGCCATGGGCTCCCAGTAGGCCACGCCCGAGCCGCCGAGCGGATCGACGCCCAGGCGCAATCCGGCCTCGCGGATGGCCCCCATGTCGCAGATGTTGGCCAGATCGGCCACGTAGGGCGCGATATAGTCGTACTGCTCGGTGGTCTCGGCGGCCAGGGCCGAAGCCAGGGTCATGCGCCGCACGCCGGCCAGCTTGTTTTCGAGGTAGGCGTTGGCGGCGTCCTGCACGGCCTTGGTGATGTCGGTGTCGGCCGGGCCGCCCGAGGGCGGATTGTACTTGAAGCCGCCGTCCTCGGGCGGATTGTGGGACGGCGTGATGACGATGCCGTCGGCCATAACGCCCTGGTGATGGCGATTGAAGGTCAAGATGGCGTGGGAGATGACGGGGGTCGGGGTGTAGCCCCGGCCGGCCTGGACGCGCACGACGACGCCGTTGGCGGCCAGCACTTCCAGGGCGGTGATCCAGGCCGGCTCGGACAGGGCGTGGGTGTCCATGCCGAGATACAGCGGCCCGGTGATCTTTTGGGCGGCCCGGTGGTCGCAGATGGCCTGGGTCGTGGCCAGGATGTGGTCTTCGTTGAAGGAACCGTTAAACGATGTGCCCCGATGGCCCGAGGTGCCAAAGGCGACCCGGCACAAGGGATCGGTCGGATCGGGCTTGACGGCGTAATAGGCGGCGACCAGACGCGGCACGTTGACGAGAAGCGAACGCGGCGCCGGCTTGCCGGCGAGGGGACTGACGGCCATGGGGGTTCCTCCTTGGGGCGTGGCCCGAACATCGTGCCCGAAGACGGCGTTCTGGTCCACAGCGGGCGACGATTGGATGGAAAATCGGGGCGGTTCGAGGCGCGTCGCGCGATTAGAGGCAGTACTTCCAGACGTCCTGGACCGTGGCGTAGCCCATAAGGCCGATGAGCGCCAGCCAACCGCCCACGGCCACGGGGATGTACAGGCGCGAAAGCCCCGACCACAGACGGGCCAGGGTGTCGAAGACCATCTTGCCGCCGTCCAGGGGCGGCAACGGCAGCAAATTGAATACGGCCAGGGACAGCGACAGATGGGCGGCCAGGATGCCATAACGCGTGAGGTCGCCAGCGGCGAAACGCGAGCCCTCGGCCACGATGCCGACCACGCCGCTTAATTGCTCGGGCCGGGATAAAAGCGCGCCCAGGCCGGCCACCATGGCGGTCAGGGTCTTCCAGCACAGGGCCAGGGGCTTGACGGCCAGGGCGGCCCAGCCAAGCGAGCCGGGCGCGGCCAGGGTCAGGGCGGCGTAAACGGCCAGGGCGAAAAGGATGTTGGCCACAGGGCCGGCCAGGGAGAAGATCAGCCGTCTGCCAAGGGGCAGGGCCAGATAGGCCGCCTCGTCGCGAAGATCCGGCAGGACGTAGCCGCCAAAGGGGATGGCGCTGAGGCAATAGCGCACGCCGCCCACGGTGCGGCTGGCGAGCACCGGCCCGATGCCCAGGGAAAACCGGGCCACCGGGATGCCGACCGCCCGGGCGGCCAGGAAATGGCCGAGTTCATGAATAAAAACGAGCAGGCCCAACAGCGCCGCGACAACGACATAGGTCATGGGAGGCCCTCGACGCGTTTGGCGTCAGATGAAATCCGGGTCAATGGCCGCCTTGCCGCCGGCCATGGCGATCTTGACGTAGCGCACCGAGCGCTCGTCCACGGGCACGATGGGAAACCGGCCCCGACAGGCGTCGCAGGCGATCATGGCCGGCTTGACCGGAGCCACCACCGGCACCTCGCGCCGGCAAAAGGGGCAAGGATAGAGAAACACCAGCTCCACCCCGACAGGCTTGGCCGGCGTGAGCGGTTTGCGCGATTCGCTGCTCATGCGCCCTCCCCGGCGATCAGGCATTGTCCGGTCATGGCCTCGGGCACGGGCAGCCCGGCCAGATGCAAGATGGTCGGCGCGATGTCGCCGAGCTTGCCCGGCGAGAGCGTTACGCCCTTGCGCGCCGGATCAACCAGAATGAGCCGCACGGGATTGAGCGTATGGGCGGTCATGGGGCCGCCTGAGGGCGCGGTCATTTCCTCGGCGTTGCCGTGGTCGGCGGTGACCAGCACCCGCCAGCCGGCGGCCGATGTCGCCTTGATGATGCGGGCCACGCAGGCGTCCACCGTGCGCACGGCCGACTTGGCCGCCTCCAGGATGCCGGTGTGCCCCACCATGTCGCAATTGGCGAGGTTGACCACGGACAGGCTGTGGCCCTTGTCCATGGAGGCCAAAAACGCGTCGGTGACGGCGGCGGCGCTCATCTCGGGCTTGAGGTCGTAGGTGGCCACGTCCCGGGGCGAAGGCACGAGCAGGCGCTCCTCGCCGGGGAAAGGCTCCTCGCGGCCGCAGTTGAAGAAATAGGTGACATGGGCGTATTTTTCCGTTTCGGCCAGCCGCAGCTGGGTCAGGCCGGCCCGGGAATAGACCTCGCCCAGGACGTCGGTGACGGCCACCGGGGCGAAAGCCGCCGGCAGGCCGAACGAGCCGTCGTACTCGGTCATGGTGGCGTAGCCCGACAGCGCGGGCACCCGGCCCCGGGCGAAGGCGTCGAAATCGGCAAAGGCCAGGGCCTTGGTGATTTCGCGCGCCCGGTCGGCCCGGAAATTGAAGAAAAACACGGCGTCGCCGTCGCGGATGACCCCCTCGCCTCCGGCCAGGACGCGCGGCTTGACGAATTCGTCGGTCTGCCCGGCGGCGTAGGCGGTCTTGACGGCCTCAACCGGGTCGGTAAATGGCACGCCCGCGCCCTCGGTCAGGGCGGCGTAGGCTTGCGCCACCCGCTCCCAACGGTTGTCGCGGTCCATGGCGTAGAAGCGCCCGATGAGCGAGGCGATGCGTCCGGCCCCCAGGCTGTCCAGGGAGGCCTGCAAATCGGCCACGTAGCCGGCCCCGCTCTCGGGGGGCGTGTCGCGGCCGTCGAGCAGGGCATGGAAGAAGATGTCGCGCTGCCCGAGCCCCGCGAAGGCGGCGGCCAGGGCCTTGGCGTGGCTGATGTGGCTGTGCACCCCGCCGTCGGAGAGAAGCCCCATGAGGTGGACGCGTCCGCCGGCGGCAATCGAGGCCCGGGCCAGTTCGGCCAGGACCGGATTGGCGGCCAGCGACCCGTCTTCCACGGCCATGTCGATGCGGGTCATGTCCTGATAGACCACCCGCCCGGCCCCGATGTTCATGTGGCCGACCTCGGAGTTGCCCATGAACCCCGACGGCAGGCCCACGGCCCGGCCGGAGCAGGCCAGGGTCGTGGACGGATTGTCGGCCAAGAGGCGATCCAGGGCCGGCGTGCCGGCCTCGGTCACGGCATTGCCGGGACCGGCCGGGGCCATGCCCCAGCCGTCGAGGATCAACAGCAGGGTGGGCGTGGGCTTCATGCGTCGCTCTCGGGCTCGTCGTCTTCGTCACCAGTATCGGCGGTATCGGCGGCGTCGGCAGCCGGGGTCTTGGCCGCCGGGGCCAGACGCAGGGCAATGGGCTTGCCCTCGGACCACAGGCCTTCGAGATTGTAGAAGGAACGCTGGTCGCCCATGAAGATGTTGACCAGGACGTCGTTGAGGTCGAGCAGCACCCACTGGCCGAGGCGGTAGCCTTCCTGGCCGAGGTAGGAATAGCCGAACTCGCCGCAGCGGGCCAGGACGTGGTCGGCCAGGGCCTGGGCCTGCCGGGCGCTGCCGGCCGAGGCCATGACCATGGCCTCGCAGATGGGGCTCAGGCCTGTAACGTCTACAGCCTGTATTTCCTTGGCTTTCTTTTCGTAGAGCCAGGCAGCGACCTGGGCGGCCTTGGCGGCGGGAGCGATGTTGGCATCAGCGGATTTGACGGACATTGGTTCTCCAGAAAAATGACTGAAGCCCGCCATGGCGGGCAACCCCCACTCCTTATGCGATTTGCCGCCGGCCCGCAAATGGAGCGTCCTGCTTTTTCCCGGCCCTCTCTTGACGCGGCCTGCCGCTTTCGGCAGGAATCCCTTTTGGATGCGCTGACGACGCCATTTGGAGGACGCCCATGATTTTCGACATGGATATCGAAACCCTGCCCCGCGAGGAACTCGAAGCCCTGCAACTCAAACGGTTGCAAAGCCTGTGCGAGCGGGTCTACGCCAACGTGGCCTTCTACCGCCGGGCCTTTGACGAGGCGGGCATCAAGCCGGGCGACGTAAAAAGCCTGGCCGACCTGCGCTACCTGCCGTTTACCGAAAAGCAGGACATGCGCAACCACTATCCCTTCGGGCTTTTTGCCGTGCCCAAGGACAACGTGGTGCGTATCCACGCCTCATCGGGCACCACCGGCCGGGCCACCGTCGTCGGCTACACCCAGCGCGACGTGAACAACTGGGCCACCATGATGGCCCGTTCGTTCATGGCCGCCGGGGCCTCGCGCCGCGACATCATCCACGTGGCCTACGGCTACGGCCTGTTCACCGGCGGACTCGGCGCCCACTACGGAGCCGAACGCCTGGGCGCCACCACCATCCCCATGTCCGGCGGCAGCACCCGCCGCCAGGTCATGCTGCTGCGCGACTTCGGGGCCACGGTCCTGTGCTGCACGCCCTCCTACAGCCTGGTGCTCTACGAAGCCGCCCTGGAATCCGGCATCGATTTCAAGGAACTGCCCCTTCGCGTGGGCGTGTTCGGGGCCGAGCCCTGGACCGACGAGATGCGCCGCGACATCGAACAGAAAATGGGCATCAAGGCCATCGACATCTACGGCTTGTCCGAGATCATGGGGCCGGGCGTGGGCATCGAGTGCATCGAGGCCCAAAACGGGGCCCACCTCCAGGAAGACCATTTCCTGTGCGAGGTCATCGACCCCGTGACCAAGGAGCCGGTGGGCCCGGGCGAGGCCGGCGAACTGGTCATCACCACGCTGACCAAGGAAGCCCAGCCGCTCATCCGCTACCGCACCCGGGACATCACCCGGCTGGTCAAGACCCCCTGCAAGTGCGGCCGCACCTTCGCCCGGATGCAGCGCGTCCAGGGCCGCAGCGACGACATGCTCATCATCCGCGGGGTCAACGTGTTCCCCTCCCAGATCGAGAGCATCCTGCTCGAAACCGAGGGCCTCACCCCGCATTACCAGCTCGTGGTGCGCCGCGAGGGCAATCTCGACACGCTCTCCGTCCAGGTCGAGGTGGACGAGAAGATCTTCTCCGACGAGATCAAGGGCCTGCAGCGCCTGGAAAACAAGATCCAGAAGAACATCAAGGAATTCCTGGGTGTGACCACCCAGGTCAAGCTGGTCGAGCCTCGGGGCATCCAGCGCTCCGAAGGCAAGGCCAAACGCATCCTCGATCTGCGCAACGAGTGCAAATAACGCCCGGCGGCGTTCGGGCAATCGACGGGGCCATCCGCCGCCAAGGCGAGGACGTCGCCTGTTGGTTTGACAGCCCGTCGAGGACACGACACGAATAAGGGCAAAGGCCCGTCATCCGGAGGAACCATCGCCATGAAAGCCGAACAGATTTCCATTTTCCTGGAGAACCGGGCCGGCCGCCTGGAAGAAGTGACCCGGGTCCTGGCCGAGGCCGGCATCAGCATCCGCGCCCTGTCCCTGGCCGACACCTCGGACTTCGGCATCCTGCGCCTCATCGTCAGCGACCACGAGAAAGCCAAGGTCGCGCTCAAGGAAAACGGCTTCACCGTGGGCCGAAACGCCGTGGTGGCCGTGGAAGTGTCGGATAAGCCCGGCGGCCTGCACGCCATCCTGAGCCTGCTGTGCTCGGGCGGGGTCAACGTGGAGTACATGTACGCCTTCGTGCACCAGTGCGAGCGCTCGGCGGTCATCATCTTCCGCTTCGACCGCACCGATCAGGCCATTGAGCTGTTGCAGAAAAACAACATCACCATCATCCCCGGCGATAAGCTCTACAGCATCTAGCCGCTGCAATTGCAGGCAAAAGCGCCGCTTCCAGCCGGAAGCGGCGCTTTTTTATTCGTCTGAACCACCACGCCCCCTGGCGAGCTGTCCGCCCGGACCCTGCCCGCTTCCGACACGCCTTGACAAAAACCCGTGCTCATGTCCTACACTCGATCACTTGCGGCCGTCGCGCCGACACCGGCCCGGCCAAGGACGATTTCATGGCACGCCTGAACCCCATTAACACCTTTACCTGGGAACTGCCCCAAACCGGAGCCATGCGGGTTCCGGCCGTCTTTTACGGCGACAAGGCGGCGGCCAAGGCCCTGGAGGCCGACGTGCTCCGACAGCTGGCCAATGTCGCCAGCCTGCCCGGCGTGGTCGGACCGGTGGTCGCCCTGCCCGACGCCCATCCCGGCTTCGGCTTTCCCATCGGCTGCGTGGCCGCCTTCGACCCCGAGGCCGGCGGCGTGGTCTCGGCCGGCGGCGTGGGCTTCGACATCGCCTGCGGCGTGCGCACCCTGCTGACCGATCTTTCGGTGGAGGATGTCGCCCCGGCGCGCGACAGGCTGGCCGACGCGCTTTTCGCCCGGGTGCCCTGCGGCGTGGGCCAGGGCGGGGCGCTGCGTCTGTCCGACAAGGACTTGGACCGGATGCTGCGCGGCGGCGCGGCCTGGGCCGTAAGCCAAGGCTACGGCGAAGCGGCCGACTTGGCCCGATGCGAGGAAGGCGGGACCATGGCCGGGGCTGACCCGGGGCACGTCTCGGCCACGGCCAAGGACCGCCAGCGCGACGAACTGGGCTCCCTGGGTTCGGGCAACCATTATCTCGAAGTGCAGTGGGTGGAGGACATCCTCGACCAGGCCTCGGCCGACGCCTACGGCCTGCGCCCGGGCCAGGTCGTGGTCTCGATTCATTGCGGTTCCCGGGGCCTGGGGCATCAGGTCGCAACCGACCACATGGCCGCCATGCGCCGGGCCGCGCCCGGCCACGGCATCACCCTGCCCGACCCGGACCTGGCCTGCGCCCCGATAGCTTCGGCCGAGGGCCAAGCCTATCTCGGAGCCATGCGCGCCGCCGTCAACTGCGCCCTGGCCGGCCGGCAAGTCATCAGCCACCTCGTGCGCGAGGTCTTTGGCGAACTGTTTCCCGGCTGCCGGCTGCCGCTTTTGTTCGACGTCTCCCACAACACCTGCAAGGCCGAGCGCCACGGCGCAGGCGGCCGGCCCCGCACGCTGTACGTCCACCGCAAGGGCGCGACCCGGGCCTACGGCCCGGGCCATCCCGACTTGCCCGATTTCTGCCGCGACGTCGGCCAACCGGTCATCATCGGCGGCAGCATGGGCACGGCCTCCTATGTGCTGGCCGGCGCGGCCGGCGCGGCGGCGTTGTCCTTCGCCTCGGCCTGCCACGGAGCCGGCCGGGCCATGGGGCGCAAGCAAGCCGCCAAGATCTTCCCGTCCCGGGAGGTGCTGGCCGCGCTTGAGCGCGCCGGCGTGGCCCTTCGGGCCAAAAGCCTCAAAGGGGTTGGCGAGGAGGCTCCGGGAGCCTACAAGGATATAGACTCGGCGGCGGCCGCCGCCCAGGCCCTGGGCCTTGCCGTCAAAACCGCCAGGCTTCGTCCCCTGGCCTGCATCAAGGGGTGACCGTCGTCATGCTCGAAAGCCTTATCCGCGAAACCGACGCCCTGGAAACCCTCACCGGCGACGCGTTGCTGCTGGTGGACCGCGACGGCATCATCCTGCACGCCACGGCCCTGGCCTCGTGTTTTTACGGTCTGCCGGCCCCCCAGCTCACCGGCCTGCCCCTGGGGCTGGCCCTCAATGACTCGGCAGCCCGGGAAATTTGCCTGCCCGCCACCGGCCGGCCGGCCCTGGTGCGCTGGGAACTCCTGCCCGGCCACGGCCATTCCCTGCGCCGGGTGTTGCTGCGCGACCTCACCGCCCTGCGCGCCGCCAAGGTCAAGCTCGACGAAGCCCGCGAGGCGGCCAAGGCCGGCGAACGAGCCAAAAGCCATTTCCTGGCCAACATCACCCACGAGATTCGCACGCCCATGATCGGCATCCTGGGCATGACCGAGTTGGCCATGGCCACGGAGCTTTCTCCCAAACAGCGGGAATATCTGGAAATGGCCCGCCACTCGGCCCAATCGCTGTTAACCGTTCTCAACGACATCGTGGACTACGCCCGCATCGAGACCGGGGCTTTCGAGCTGGCCCGCACGCCCTTTTCCCTGCGCGAAACCGTGGAAGAGGTCATCAGCGTCTTTCGGCCCCTGGCCGCCAAGAAGGGCTTGTCGCTCACCTACCGCTGCATCGGCGCCGTGCCCCAAACCCTGGTCGGCGACCCGAGCCGACTGCGCCAGGTCCTCATCAACCTCGTCGGCAACGCGGTCAAATTCACCGACGCCGGCAGCGTGGTCCTGGCCGTGGCCCGCATCGGCAACGGCCAGGCCGGCGACCAGGCCCGGCTGCGCTTCGAGGTGCGCGACACCGGCATCGGCATCCCCGGGGATAAGATCAAGGCGATCTTCGACAGCTTCACCCAGGCCGACGTGTCCCCCGCCCGGCGCTACCAGGGAGCGGGGCTGGGGTTGGCCATCGTGCGCCAGCTCGTGGAAATGATGCAGGGCTCCTACAACGTCGCCAGCGAGGAGGGCAAAGGGAGCGTTTTCACCATCGAGGCCGATTTCAGCCTGCCCGTCAGCCTGGAATCCCTGCGTCCGGCCCGGGAACCGGCCACGCCGGCCAAGGCCCGTCCGCTGACCGTCCTTTTGGCCGAGGACAATCCCATCAATCAGATTTACGTGCAGGAACTGCTGGAAATGGACGGCCACGAGGTGGTGGTGGCCCACACCGGCCGGCGGGCGTTGGAGGCGCTGCGAAAAAAACGCTTCGACGCCGTGCTCATGGACATCCAGATGCCCGAGATGGACGGCATCGAGGCCACCCGGGCCATCAGGAACGATGCAAGCGGCGACTTCGATCCGGCCATCCCCATCGTGGCTCTGACCGCCCATGCCCTCAAGGGCGACCGGGAGACGTTTCTGCGGGCCGGCATGAACGAATACTTGAGCAAACCCGTCAGCCCCGCCGACCTGGAAGCCGCCCTTGGCCGGGTCACCGGGGCCTCGCCCGCGCCCGAACAGCCTCAAGCCTCCCCGGACCAACCGGCCGGCCAGGTCCTGGACTGGACCGAGCTGCTCGCCAAGGCCCGGGGCAACACCGGCTTTCTCATGAAGCTTTTCGGGGCCTTCGTGGCCGAGCAACCCGGCAATCTGGCCGCCATGCAAAGCGCCTTGGACGAAAAAGACTTGTCCCATCTGGCCTTCCTGGCCCATTCGCTGAAAGGCGCGGCCGCGACCATGTGCGCCCCGGCCCTGCGCGACGCCAGCCACGAGCTGGAACGGGCCGCCAGGACCGGCGACCAGCCTCGCGCCGCGCAGGCCCTGGACGCCCTGGCCCGGAACCTGGACACGGTGCTGGCCGCCATGCGCGTCAAGCTTTCGACGGAGTAAAACGGCCGGACAGACCGCCCAGACGACGCTGGGAAGGCAATGGCGGCCGGCCAACGCAGGCGACGGCGGCGGCCTCAGTTTATTTGCTGCACCACAGCTTGACCAGGCGGGCCATTTCCTCGGATTCGATGCAGGGCGCGTCGTAGCGCCCGGCAGCTTCGAGCTGGCGAAAGCCCTCGTAGAGGATGACCGCCGCGGCCACGGACACGTTTAGGCTTTGCACCATGCCCATCATGGGGATATAGAGCGCTCCGTCCACGTGGGGGGCCAGATCCTCGTCCACCCCGCTGTGCTCGTTGCCCAGGATGATGGCCGTTTTCGTGGTGAGATCCCACTTTTGCAGCGGCACGGCCGTCTCGGTGAAGCTCGTGGCCACAAGCCGGAAGCCTTGTCCCTTGAGCGCCGCCGCCAGGGAGGCGGCGTCCTTGTGGCGCACGGTCTCCACCCACTTCTTGGCCGAGCCCGAGGACTTCTTGCCCAGCGCCGGAAAGGCCGTGTCGGTGTAGAGCAGATGCACCCGGTGGATGCCGAACGCGTCGCAGCTTCGCAAAATGGCCGACACGTTGTGGGGATCATGAATGTTGTTGATGACCAGGGTCAGATCGGTCTGACGCCTGGACAGGACTTCCTCAATGCGCCTAACCCGGCGCTCGGTGATGCAGTCGCGCATGGCCGAGGCACATAGGCCAATCCGGGTCCGGGCGCAAGAACCAAGGAGTTTTGCCATGCCGCGCACTACCGCCCCCGATGTCGCCGCCGCCAAGGGCGTACGCAAGATCGTCATGCTGGCCGCCTATGATTTCACTTCGGCCAGGCTGGCCGAAGCGGCCGGAGTGGACGTGATTCTCGTGGGCGATTCCCTGGCCATGGTGGTCCTTGGCCACGACGACACGCTCTCGGTCACCATGGAAGAGATGCTCCACCACGTCCGGGCCGTGGCCCGAGGGGCCGGGACCGCCCTGGTGGTGGCGGACATGCCCTTTATGTCGTACCAGGCTTCGGTGGAGACGGCCGTGGCCAATGCCGGGCGCTTTCTCAAGGAAGGCCGGGCCGGCGCGGTCAAGGTCGAAGGCGGGCGCGCCATTGTGCCCCAGGTGCGGGCCATGGTCGCCGCCGGCATCCCGGTGCTGGGGCATGTGGGTCTCACGCCCCAGCATGTGGCCGCCCTTGGCGGATTCAAGGTCCAGTCCAAGACGGCCGAGGCGGCCGCCGAACTGGTCGCCGACGCCGCAGCCCTGGCCGAGGCCGGCTGTTTCGCCGTGGTGCTGGAGTGCATTCCCGCGCCCGTGGCCGCCGCCGTGACCCGGACCGTGCCCATCCCCACCATCGGCATCGGCGCCGGGCCGGACTGCGATGGACAGGTGCTGGTCTTCCATGACGTGCTGGGACTCTACGACCGGATGCGACCGCGTTTCGTCAAGCAATTCGCTGAATTGGGCAAACAGGCCGTGACGGCGTTGACGGGCTACGCCGAGGCGGTTAGAAACTCGGATTTTCCGGGGGCGGAACACAGTTTTTCCATGGCGTCCGAAGCCCAGACCGCTTTCGAAGCCCTTCTCACGCCGGATGGGGGCGCAAAAGACGGGCATTGAGCCTGATCCCGCCTTTCTTTTTTGAGGCGCGACGCGTCCACTTTTTATGAGCAATGCATGAAAAACAAGCAGTATGACGACGACGTACGGGAATTCATCGCCCTGCAAAACGGCGTGTTTCTCGTTGTCAGCACCGATGCCGTCTTCAACAAGAATCTGCGCAGCACACTGCTTCGCCATCTCACCATCAAGGACGAGTGCGTCCACAACATTGCCGTCACCGAACAAATTCCCAAACATATCAAACAACTACGCGCCAAAAACCACAAGATTGTCGTCTTCATCGAACGCGAATTAAACGGCCGCAACACGTCTGACGTCATCCGCTACCTGAAAAACGATTACTCCAGCGACCTCTACGTCGTGGTGCTGACCACCGAGGTCGAGCGCGACAAGCTGGTCCTGCTCCACGAACTCGGCGCGGACAACATCATCACCAAGCCCATTTCGGCCGACACGCTCATTGAGAAGATCGCCTTCACGGTCAAACCCCGGGGGCAGATCGGCGAACTCATGGACCAGGGGCGGCAATGCCTGGAAATGGGCGACGCCCTGGAAGCGGCCAAGATCGCCAAGCAGGTGCTGGAGGCCAAGGCCAACAGCCCTTCGGGCCTGCTCCTCATGGGCGACGCGCTGCGGGCGCTGGGCAAGAAGGACGAGGCCCTTCGGGCCTACACTCAGGCCGAAAAGGGCGCGCGCCTGTTTCTTGATCCCCTCAAGAAGATCGCCGAACTCCACCACGAGGAAGGCAACACCACCGAGGAGCTCAAGTTCCTGGAACGTCTGGACAAGCTCTCGCCGCTTAATGTCGAGCGCAAGGTCGACATCGGCGCGGGCTACGTCAAGCTCGGCGAGCCCGAGAAAGCCAAGGCGGCCTTTGACATGGCCGTGCGCATCGCCACCAAGGAAGCCCTGGACGCCGTCAGCCGGGTGACCCAGTCCATCGCCGCCCGCTGCATGGAATCCGCCCCCGAGCTGTCCGAGCAGTACCTGCGCCAATCGCTCAACACCCGCAAGAACATGCTCGACCGCTCGGACATCGAGACCTTCAACCGCCTGGGGCTGATGCTGCGCCGCCAGGGCAAGTGGCAGGAAGCCATCACGGAATACCGCAAGGCCCTCAAGATTTCCCCCGACGACCCGGGCCTTTACTACAACATTTCCATGGCCTACACCGAAGGCCGCCAGTATATTGAGGCCTACCAGTTCCTGGACCGGGCCTTGTCCCTCAACCCGGAACTGTGGAAAAACGGCGAGGCCGTGTGCTACAACATCGCCACGGTTTACCGCCGCTACGGCAAGAAAGACCCGGCCGTCGATTATCTGAAAAAAGCCTTGGAACTCAATCCGGCTTACGAAAAAGCCAAGGCCATGTTGCTGGAAATGGGGTCCGGGCGCTAAAGCGGCCGCCCCGTCCCTTCCCGGTCGCTTTAGCACGAGATTGCCGCCCGAAAGCCACGTCCACGCCGCGAGACGCCGTAAACGTCGCCATCGCGCCCCTGAAACCGCGTAACATCCCCTCCGCGCCCGGCCTCAACCCGGCCGGCGATCCGCATAACCGGAGCCAAACCCATGTTCGTGCATCCCCAGTTCGATCCCGTGGCCGTCAGCCTCGGCCCCCTGTCCATCCGCTGGTACGGCCTCATGTATTTGATCGGCTTCGCCGCGGCCTGGCTGCTCGGGCGCTTTCGGGCCTCGCGCCCGGGTTCGGGCTGGACCCCGCTGCAGGTCGATGACCTCGTCACCTACATGGTCCTTGGCGTGGTCGTCGGGGGCCGGCTGGGCTACATGCTGTTTTACGATCTGCCGGCTTTTCTGGCCAATCCCCTGACCCTGGTCCAGGTCTGGCAGGGGGGAATGTCTTTCCACGGCGGCTTTCTCGGCGTGCTGGCGGTGGTATGGTTTTTCGGCCGGAAAACCGGCAAGGGTTTTTGGGGCGTGGCCGACTTCACCGCACCCCTGGCCCCTTTCGGCATTTTTGCCGGCCGCATCGGCAATTTCATCAACGGCGAACTGTGGGGCAAGGCCACCGATCTGCCCTGGGGCGTGGTGTTCCCCGATCCCCGGGCCGGGGGCGTGCCGCGCCATCCCTCCCAGCTCTATGAAGCGCTGCTCGAAGGCGCGGCGCTGTTTCTTATCGTCTGGCTCTATTCCGGCAAAAAACACCAATCCGGCGCGGTCAGCGGCGTCTTTTGCGTGTGTTACGGCCTGTTCCGCTTCGCCGTGGAATTCGTGCGCCTGCCCGATCCCCAACTCGGCTATCTGGCCTTTGGCTGGCTGACCATGGGCCAGATTTTAAGCCTTCCGGTCATCGTTTTCGGGCTGTGGCTCCTTGCCCGTAAGGTTCCGGACCACAACGCCTCCCAGTAACAAGACAAGCGCTTCCAGCAGGAACCACCTGTCGGGGCTGAGCCGGCCGACGCCGTGAGCGTCTTTCGCCAAAACGTCGCCAGCCCCCCGCCGGACGGATCGCACCCTATTCCTTGTGCAGGGGGATGAGCAAAAAGTCCCCGCACAGGTCCTCGGCCTGGGTTTCCGGCCACATGGCCACATAGCTCTTGCCCCGGGCCTGCTCCACCGGCACGGTGGCCGGAGACGGCGCATGGCGCTTGCAATAGCCCCACTCCCCGCCCTGCATCTCCTCGGGCGGGCAATAGCGGTGTTCGGGGGGGATGGGGCCCTTCCAGTACCGGCACATCCTGCACTTCTGCTTCATCCTGCCTGCCTTGGCATACGCCTTTTCAGCCATGGTCATGGTTTTGCTCCGCCGCCAAGCCCCGACAAGGGCGCTGCGCCCGTGGGCAGTCCCGGCACGGCGATTTCATACATTTCGGGCCAGCGCTTGCCCGTGACCCAGACCCGGCCCGTGGCCGGATCGTGGGCGATGCCGTTGAGCACGTTCTCGAAATCCACGGCCACCGTCCCAGGACGCAGCCCCGAGCAGTCCACCCAGGCCGCGACCCGCCCCGTGGCCGGATCGATGACGGCAATACGGGAGTCGCCCCAAACGTTGGCCCAGATGCGCCCGGCCACGGTTTCCAATTCGTTGAGCCGGGAAACGGGCCGTCCGTCGTCGGTGACGGCGACCGAGCCCAGGGCGACCATGGTCTTGGGATCGTAAAAAACCAGCTGGTCCGAGCCGTCGCTGACCACCAGCCTGCCATCCAGGCCGCACGCCCCCCAGCCTTCGGTGGGCAGAGCCAGCTCGCCCCGGGGCGAGAGATCGGCCGGATCGGCCAGAAGCACCCGGCCTTCCCGCCAGGTGAGCTGGTACAGGAAGCCGCCGACCAGAGCCAGACCCTCGCCGAAAAGCTCACGGGGCAGTTCGCGCCGGGCAAGAACCCGCCCCGTGGCCGGATCGACCCGGCGCAGGCTGGAACGGCCATACAGGCCGGTGCTCTCGTAAAACACGCCGTCGCGGTAGAGAAGGCCCTGGGTAAAGGCGCTCGGGTCATGGGGCAGCCGGGCCTTGACCACAACGGGCAGCACCGGGACACCGGCGGCCAGGGCCGGCAACAGCAACATAACGGCCAGCAGGGTCAGCCCGCCTTGGGCCAGCCGCCTAATAATCGAGCACATGCTTGGAATCCACGCCGTAGCGGCGCATACGGTTGAGGATGGTGCCCCGGCTGACGCCCAGCAGGCGCGCGGCCTCGGAACGGTTGCCGCCGGCCCGGCGCAGGGCGTCCACCAATGCGTCGCGGCCGGTCTCGGCCGGCAGCGCCGCCCGGCAGACCTCGCGCAGGGCGTCGGGAGCGGCCGCGGCGATAAGCGACGGCGGCAGATGCCTTGGCTCCACCGGCCCGGCGTCGGTGACGACAAAGGCGTATTCCAGGGCGCTTTTGAGTTCGCGCACGTTGCCCGGCCAGGGGTGGGCGGCTAAAAGGCGCATGGTTTCCGGGGCGATGGAGGGAACCGGCCGGCCGGCCTGATGGGCCAGACGGCACAGAAAATGTTCGGCCAGGGGGGCCAGATCGTCCAACCGGTCGCGCAGGGGCGGCAAGGTGATGGGGATGACGTTGACCCGAAAGAACAGGTCCTCCCGAAAGCGCCCCTCGGCCACAAGCCGGGCCAGATCGCGGTTGGTGGCCGAGATGACGCGCACATCGGCCCGCACTGGCCGGCTCTCGCCCACCCGCTCAAAGGTCTTGGATTCGAGCACGCGCAACAGCTTGACCTGTATCGACGCCGGGGCGTCGCCGATTTCGTCCAGAAAGATGTCGCCGCCGGCGGCGGCCTCAAACCGGCCTTGGCGGTGGCGCGTCGCGCCGGTGAAAGCCCCTTTGGCATGGCCGAAGAGTTCGCTTTCCAAAAGCGATTCGGCCAGCGCGCCGCAATTGAACTGCACGAAAGGCCCCCGCCGCCTCCGGCCGATCTCATGGATGGCCCGGGCGGCCAGTTCCTTGCCGGTGCCGGATTCGCCGGTCAAAAGCACCGGCGCGTCGCTGCCGGCGGCCCGCTCCAGGAGATCAAACACCCGTCGCATGGCCTCGGACTGCCCGATCAGGCCGTGAAAGCCCTCCTCGGCCGAAAGCAGGCGGGTGAGTTCCTCCACCTTGCGGTCCAAAACCACGACCTCGGAAAGATCGGTGAGGGTCTCCACGGCAAAAAGCGGTTTGCCGTCAGCGTCGCGCAGAAGCGTCTGGTTTTTGAGCACCGGCAGATACGAGCCGTCCTTGCGCCGGATGGTGCAATGCTTGGCCCGGGTGGTCTTTTCGGCGAAAAGCCGGCACCAGGCCGCGCCGCCCTGGCCGCGCTCGCGCTGGCAGCCGTCGCAGTCGAGGACGCTGCAGGCATGGCCCAGGAGCTCGTCCCGGGCATAGCCGGTCATCCGGGACAGGGCTTCGTTGATCATGACGATGCCGCCGTCGGCCCCGACCAGGAGCAACCCCTCGCTCATGGTGTTCACGATGGCTGCCAGGTGCTGCTCAAATTCCACGGCGGCTCCGCTTGGGTCCTGACGCTGGGAAAGGTGTTGGGATTTAGGCCGCATCGGCCACTGTTTGCTCGTTATCCCAAACCGTTAGCAGATTAGGCACGATCTTGCAAGAAACGTAGGGAGGGCAAAAAGGCGCGGCGGCCCTTCCGCCGCCGCGTGGCCTGTGTTATCTTCGGGCCATGAACGATATCTTGATCTTTTGCGCCGTGCTCGTCGGCTGGTTCGTGGTGGTCCGCTTCGTCTTCCCCAGGCTCGGCATCCGGGGCTGAGGCATCGACACGGGGTGCGGTCCGCGCCCCGGCAAGCCTTCTTCCGCTCCTGGCGACAAGGAGGATCGGCCTAAAAGCTGATCTTGAGACCGATGTTGCCGCCGACGCTGTTGACGCCGTTGTCGGAAAACGCGCCCAGATGCTGATACCGCCCGGCGGCCTTGAGGCTGACGTTCTTGCCGAGCGCCACGGACGCGCCGAGGTCGGCCTGGCCGGTTCCGGCCTGCTTGGACCCGTTGTAGGGCAGCTCCTTGTCGGAGAAAACGCCGCCGCCGCCCGCGCCGACGAAAAGCGTCCCCTTGGGCGTGCGTACGAAGTTCCAGCGGGCCATGGCCGCCACGCCGGCCGCATTGGTGGTTTCCTGCCGGGAGGCCATGCCCAGGGGCGTGGGCGTCTTGGTGGTCTGATCCACGGCGTAGCCCAGGCCTTCGGCCTCGATGGCCACGCCGTCGGCGACGTAATGGCCGGCCGCGCCGCCGTAGGTGCCGACCACGTTGACGTTGGGGTTGGTGGTTGCGTAGACGCCGCCCCGGGGTTCGACGTAGCTCGTCCCCTGGGTGTACTCCTGGGCTGCGGCCAGGGCAGGCGGGGCCAGCGCGGCAAAAGCCGCGAGCAGGGTGGCGATGGCGCGGTTCATGGTTGGCTCCTTGCGTCCCGGCGACCAGCCGGGTTTCAGTGCATGAACGACTTGACGGTTTGAGGTTTGGCCTCGGTTTTGGCCGAGGGCAGCTTTTCGAGGATCACGGCCGTGCCGTAGCAGGAAAAATAGCGTGAGCCGTCGGGATGAAAGGCCACGTTTTCCTGGTAGCCGATGATGGCGTCGGCCCCAATGTCCAGGGCGCTGGCCGTCAGGCCATAGAAGGCGCACTCGGAGTCGAAGCCTCGACCGCTGACCAGGCCAAGGACCCGGCGAATCTTGCGGCCTTCGAGTCCGGGGGTGGTCACCACCGGAAACTTGCCGCTGAAAAAGAGTTCCTTGGCGTTTTTGAGCCGCGCGCCCTTCTTGAGTTCTTCGTGGCGTTCGCGGATTTTCTTGTCTGAGCCGGTGAAGAGGGAAAGCATGCCGTCCTCCTTGTCGTCACGTTGCGGCGGGCATTTCACGGCCGCCTTCCTGTCTGTTCCGGCTTTCTCTTAGCAAAGAGCCTGCCAAGAAATTTATTCAATAATTTCAATGCAAAAAAGCGAAATTTCGCCTCCTCGTCAAACCTTTGGCGGCATATTCGCCGCCGTAGCGGCGGTTCGAGAACCAAAATTGTTCTTTTGACCCCTGGGGCACACGCCTCTGGGGCTGTTGCCAAGCGCCCGGGAATGAGGCTGGCTATGCCCCCACGGCGGGGTTGGCCGGTACAAGGCCTGGCTGTTCGGCATGCCGCGCGCGCCCTCCGCCCTCCCTGGAGAGTTGCCGCCTCCTCGCCAACGCCCATGGCAAAAAAAAAGCCGGGCCGCGACGGCCCGGCTCATGATGCCAGAGGGATGCCTCAGCCGGCTTTGTCCAGATAGCGTCGCACGGCGGGATTGGGCCGCACGGTGGTGCGGTAGCCCGAGAGCCGCTGGTTTTCCTGCTTGGCCCGCTGCAGGTCGGTTTGGAGTTCGGCGTGGAGACGACGGGCTTCCACGGTGAGCTGGCCTTGCAGGTTGCGAAGCTTGAGCAGCTTGTCCCGAAGCAGGCCAATGCTCTCCGGATCGGCGCAGCGCCAAGCCATCTCCAGCAGGCGGCCGCGATCCTTGGCCAGAGTCTCGGCTTCTTCGATTTCGCCGGCCAGAAGATGGTGCAGTTCGCGTTCACCGGTGGCCAGGGCCGCTTCAAGGAATTCAAGCTTGTCGGACATGGCGTTATTCCTTCACGGTGCGCTCGAAACCGGTCAGCAGTTCGCCGATGACGCCCTTAAACCGGGCCATGGCCGGAATGAATTCGTATTCCAGCAGGTCGGCGAGCAAAATCCAGTCTTCGTTTTCCAGCACTTCGAGCATTTCGGAAAACAGGTTGGACACCTCGTCGGCGACGGCGTTGAAGGCGGGATCGGCCGTTCTCAGGGCCTCGCCGCGCAGCACGCCGATCATGTTGAGGAAGTCGCGGGTGACGTCCATGAGATCCTGGTAGACTTCCAGGGCTTCGGCGTCGTCGGCCTGACGGAACAGCTCGGCCACCCGGCGCGCGCCGTGGTCCATGAGTTGGACGACTTTGCTCATCTCCCGGGTGATCTCCAGGGCCATGTCGGCCACGGGCATGCTGCGGACTTCGACGGATTCGATCTCGTCGATCTCGATGTCCTCGGCCTGATGCGGGTAGATCTCGGAAAAACTTTCATTGTTGACGAACACATCCGTGACGACCCGGCCTTCAAGCTCGTTGGTCTCCATGATGCGCAGAAGGATTTCCTCAAGATTATGAAACTGCTTGATCTCCATGCCGGTTGACCGGCCATCCACACTGATCATGTCGCGCCTCCCTCTGGAGTTGTTGTCGAAGGGTAAGGATTTCCTTCCCGCCCCATTTCTTACAACAACCGTGCCAAAAGGAGTCAGTCCTGAAGGATGGCCGCAAAAGCCGCCGCACAGGCTCCGTAGCGGCGAATGCGCGCCACAAGCCCGTCGATGTCCACGGCTTCCTCCTGGGCTTGGCGTTGCCACAGCTGGGCCAGGGTCGCCAGATAAGGCGAGGCTGTCCACAGGGCGGCCAAGCGGTTGTAGCTGGCAAGAAAGCGCTTCTTCATGGCCGGATTGCGCATGGCCAGCCCGGCCTGGCCCTCGACGAGGCGCAGCAGATCGACGGATTGCGACAACAGGCGCGACAATTCCTGGCGCTCGACCTCGGGCAGCGGCGGCAGCGGCCTGGCTGGCGGGACATGGGGAGCATCGTCAAGGAATTGACGAAGAACATGACGCTGACAACGCAGCCACGCGGCCCGGGGAGTGGTTTCGTGGCCGGAGAGCGAAACGAGGTCCATGAACCCCTCGGCGTCCCGCACGGACAGCCAGGCCCGGGCTCCAGGGTAGGACCCGGCCGGGAAACGCCCGTCTCGAACCCAGGCGAGAACGGCCTCGGCCACCGCTTCGGGATCGATGGCGTCCAGACAGGCGTGACTGCGGGAACAAGCCTCCCGAAACGAGCAGGGATGGCAGGGCATGTCCGGCTCCAGGCACAGACAGCCCTCCAGATAGGGGCCGGTGTCGAAGGGCTGGGCCGTGGCCAAAAACAGGGCCACGCTCGGCACCCCCAGGCCGGCGGCCAGGTGGAGCGTGCCGGTGTCGTTGGTGACCAAAAGCCCCAGCCGGGCCACCACCGCCGCCAGCGTCGGCAGCGAGGTGGCCCCGGACAGGTCGAGGCAAGGGCCCTCGAATATCTCGCGAAACCGGGCCGCCAAGGGTTTTTCCGAGGCCGCGCCCACGACCACGGCCAAAATGCCCCGCTTTTCGTGGAGCCGCGCCGCCAGCCGGGCAAAACGTTCCACCGGCCACTGCCGGGCCGCCGCGCTGGCCCCGAGCTGGAACCCCACGACCAACAAGTCGCCGCAAGGCCCGGCCCCGGCGAAAAGCGCCGCCGCTGCCTCGGCCGCCGCCGCGTCCGGCCGGCGCAGGGCAAAACGTCCCGGTCCCTGGCCCACGCCCGCGGCCTTGCGGAAAACGTCCACGATATTAAAAGGACACAGCTCGCGCCGGGTCGATGACGCTTCCAGAAACGAGGCCCACAGGTTGGATTCGTGGCGATAGCCGAAGGGGTCCAGGGTAAAGCCGCGCACGGCCTCGCCGCACAGTCGCCGGGCCATGAGCCTGGCCGGCAGGGCCGCCGTCAGGTTGACCACGCAGTCCGGCCGGGCCCGGGCCGCCACCGTGTCCGCGAAGTCGGCCACCGTCGCCAGGGCCAGCTTCCAATCGACATCGAGGCTGGCAAGAAATTTCGCCCCGGGCAGGGGAAAAACTTCCGATACGTCAGCCAGCAACCCGGCCGCGCCGGCAAAATTTTCCAGACAGGCTAAACAAACATGGTCTCCCCCAGCGGCCAATTCGCTGACGGCCGGCTGGGACTGGAGCAAATCGCCAAAGCGAGTGAGGTTTTGCAACACGATGTTCATGCCGGCTCCATGACGGACCTTGGCGTTTCGGACAAATTGCCGCGACGGACGCGGCCGACTTGTTGCCCCGGCTTGAAGGTGCTACCAGCCAAGTGAAGCAGCATAGCCCGGCCGGCCGCACCCAACATACCCATGAGCAACCCCCTCGACGATACCGCCGTCGCCGCCAAGGCCCTGGAACTGGAACGCTTCCTTCCCGAAGGCCGGCGCGACGAGTTTCGCCGGCTCATCGAGACCCTGGCCGAGGTCGCCGCCTGCCGCGAGGGCCAGGCCGCCGAGATCGGGGAACTGCGCGGCCAGGTCCGCCGTCTGGGCGCCCGGGTCGTGCGGATGCAGGAAATCTTCCGGGCCAACGATCAGGCCTTCGCCACCTTCCGCTCGGCCATGACCCTGTCCCGGCGGCTGCGGCGCATGGCCGACCTGCCGGACATGCTGGCGGAATTATCCCGTACCATGGGGGTCGCTGCCCTGACCTGCCTGCTTGCCCGGGAACAATTCGCCGCCTACGTGCCTTCGGGTTTCCCCTGCCCCACGGCCAAGGCCCTGGGCGCGGCCGTAAACGCCCTGCCCCGGGGAACCGATCCCCGCCGGGTTTACGTCGGCCCTCTGGCCGCCCTGCCCCGGCCGGATTTCTTTTTCGATCCGGCCGTTCTGGCCGATCAGCCCAAACTCCGGGACGGTTCGTGCTTCATCGCGCCCTTGGCCGACAAGTATCAGCCCAAGCGCCGCATCGGCGTCCTGGCCATGGCCGACGTCGATCCCTCGCGCTACACGCCGTCGAAGGGAACGGATTTCCTGGAACATTTCTGCGAAGTTTTGGCCGGCGATCTGCTCCACGTCAAGATCCATGAGGAATTGGCCAGGCAACGCGAGTCCGACGAGCTGACCGGCATCCCCAACCGGGCCTACCTGCGCCGCCACGGGCCGGCGCTTTTAAGCCTGTCCGCGCGCCGCGACGCGTCGGTGGCCCTGCTTTTCTGCGACCTCGACCGGTTCAAGGCCGTCAACGACACCTTCGGCCACGAGGCCGGAGACCTGGTCCTTGGCGACGTGGCCCGGGCCATGGCCGCCCGGGTGCGGGTCTATGACCTGCTGGCCCGGCTTGGCGGCGACGAATTCGTGGTGGTCATGCCCGACGCCGGAGCCGACGAGGCCGCCGTCATGGCCGAGCGCATCCGGGACTGCGTGGCCGAGGTGGCCGCCGAGCGCGGGCTGCCCGGCCTGTCCGTGTCCATCGGCGTGGCCTTGCATGTCCCGGGCCAGGACATCGACGACCTCGTCCGGGCCGCCGACGCCGCCATGTACCGGGAAAAACGCGCCCCGGCCGCCGGCTGACAATCCCCGGGCCGCCCCGGAGCAAACCCCACCCCAGGAGCCTTTCATGGTTCTTTGCCGCTTTTTCGCTTGTTTCCTTGCTTTTCTCCTTGCCTGCGCTGCGACCGGGGGCGAGGCCTCGGCCGCGTCCAGGGCCTCCCGACTGGTCGCGGAGATGACCCTGGAGGAAAAAGTCGGCCAGGTGTTCATGGTCTGGTTCGCTGGCCAGGCCGTTTCCGACGACATCGCCGGCCTGATCCGACAGCGGCATCTCGGCGGCGTCATCCTTTACAGCGCCCCGGGCAACATCGAATCCCCCGGGCAGGTGGCCGCCCTCAACGCCGGACTGCAGGCGGCGTCCGCCGCGACCAGGCATGGCCTGGGCCTTTTGGTCGGCGTGGACCAGGAAGGCGCGCCCGTGGCCCGGCTGCGCAAAGGCTTCACCCTTTTTCCCAGCCAGATGGCCCAGGCCGCCACCGGCCGGGCCGATCTGGCCCGCCTGGCCGCCTCGGCCACGGCCCGGGAATTGCGGGCCGTGGGCATCAACGTCAATTTCGCGCCCGTGGCCGACGTCAACGTCAATCCGGCCAATCCGGTTATCGGCATCAGGTCCTTTGGCTCCGCGCCGGCCGACGTGGCCCGTTTCACGGGAGCGGCCACGGCCGGCTACGCCGCCGCCGGCATGATCTGCACGCCCAAACACTTCCCCGGCCACGGCGACACGACCATCGATTCCCATGTCGGCCTGCCGCGCTCGGACCATGACGCCGCCGCCCTGGACAAGCTAGATTTTCCGCCTTTCCGGGCCGCCTTCGCCGCCGGCGCGCCGGCGGTCATGACCGCCCATATGGTGGTCCCGGCCCTGGACGGCGAACCCGACCTGCCGGCCACCCTGTCGCGCCGGATTCTGGAAGGGACGCTGCGCGGCCGCATGGGTTTTGACGGCGTCATCTTCACGGATTCCCTGGGCATGGGCGCCGTGGCCGACACCTACGGCATCCCCGAAGCCTCGGTGCGGGCCTTGGCCGCCGGGGCCGACGTGCTCCTCATCGGCGCCGACGCCGGCCGCTCGCCGGCCGAACGCCTAGCCGCCATGGACGCCGTCGCCGAGGCCGTGCGTTCGGGCCGGGTGCCCATGGCCCGGCTCAACGCCGCCGTGGGGCGCGTCCTTCGCCTCAAGGAACGCTACGGCCTTTTGGACGCCGCCGCCCTGGCCAAACCCGCCCCCGACCCGGCCAGCCTGATCGGCCGCCCCGAAGACGCCGTGCTGGCCCGCCGCATCGCCAGACGCAGCCTCACGGCTCTGGGACCAACAAGCCCTGCCCTGCCCCTGCCCGCCGAGGCCACTCTGGTCATCCGGCCGCGCCTTGGCCGCGAGGCCGTGGACGCCGAGGCCGAAGCGGCCATCGCCGCCTGGCCCGGTCCGCGCACGCTCTTTTTACCGGTCGATCCCGATGACGCGGCCATCGCCCAGGCCCTCGACACGGCGGCCGGGGCCGGCAGCGTCGTCTTTTTGGCCACAGACCTGCGCCGTCGGCCGGGCCAGGCACGGCTGGCCCGGGAATTGGCCGACAAAACCGGCCCCAAGTTCGTGCTTGTGGCGGCCCAGTCGCCCTACGATCTGGCCCTGGCTCCGCAGTCCGGTGCGCGGCTGGCCACCTACGGCGAAGCTCCGGCCAGCCTGGAGGCGCTGTATCAGGGGTTATTCGGCCCCTATCGCTTCTCGGGCCGCTTGCCTGCCGTTTTGCCGGCTACGGCCTCCAATTACTAATAAAGCAACTGAATACGCCGCCTTACCATCTCAAACAGTATTGACCTTTCGCCTCGAATAGTATTGTATGAAAACAAATTGGAATCAGGAGCATCCATGAACGACCATAGCGCCACGCCGTCGCCCGGCGCGCCTACCCTGCTGCTGGGCCTTGCTCTCAGTGCTTGCCTCGTCGTCATCGCCTTCTTCCCCAGCTTATATATCGCCATTCCGGTAGCTGTTGTCGGCTGCATCGCCTCCGTTGTCCTCGCTTCCCGGGTCAATGCACCCATACGAATGCTGCATCAGGGATTGCTGACGATCAACAACGATCCAACCGCATTTCATATCGACGACGTCAATTCCTGGAAAGCACTCGGACCGCTTGGTGAACAGGCCGCTCAAGCCCTTTCCTTCAATATGCTGCGACGAGAGTATTATCGTGGCGCGGTCAATGCCGTCAGCACACCGTTTTTCATCACCAACAAAGACGGCATCATCACCCATTGCAGCCAAAGCTTGTGCGACATGTTGCGCAAGCCCAAAAAAGAGGTCGTGGGCAAGACCGTCAGCCAGGCCGTTTACAACAAAACCGGCATATCACTGACGGAACAATGCCTCGGCCAAGGCAAGGCCTTGCAGGCTGAACGCGATTTGACCTTGTGGGACGGCCGCATTCTGCCCTGCTTTTTCTTCGTCGCCTGCTTCCACGGCCTGCGCGGCGACTTGCTCGGTGCGGTGGCCACGCTGACCGACCTGACGCCGCTGCGGGCCAAGCAGGAGGAACTGGAGCACGCCCAGGCCGAACTGCGCAACCTCGGCGGCGAGATCAACGAACTGGCCCAGCGCGTGGCTTCGGCCTCGGAAGAGCTGTCCGCCTCCTCCGACGAACAGGCCCGGGGCGCCCAACAACAAAAAGGCCAGTCCGACGCCGTGGCCACGGCCATGGAAGAAATGACGGCCACGGTCATGGAAGTGGCCAAAAACGCCGCCCAGACTTCCGACGCCGCTGAAAGCGCCAACACAGCCGCCGAAACCGGCTCGGTGGAAGTCCGGGAAGCCGTGTCCGGCATCAAGGCCGTGGCCGAATCCGCCGGCAAGCTCGGCCAGGTGCTCACCTCCCTGGACGGCCAGGCCGCCGAGATCGGCCGCATCATCAGCGTCATCAACGACATCGCCGACCAGACCAACTTGCTTGCGCTCAATGCCGCCATCGAGGCGGCCCGGGCCGGCGATGCCGGTCGTGGCTTCGCGGTGGTCGCTGACGAGGTCAGAAAGCTGGCTGAAAAGACCATGACCGCCACCAAGGAAGTGGAAAAATCCATCCGCGAAATCCAGGACGGCTCCCAGCACGCCGTGGCCTCCATGCAGGAGACCGAAGCCCGGGTGGCGGCCAGCACCGAGGCCACCCACAAGGCCGGCGAATCCCTGGAACGCATCATGGCCCGCATCCGCGAGGTCAACGGGCAGGTCAGCCAGATCGCCACGGCCGCCGAGCAGCAATCCGCCGCCGCCGAAGAGATCAACCGCAATATCGAGGTCATCGCCCATGTGGCCGCCGAGGCTGACGAAGGCGCGGGCCAAACCGCCCAGGCCACCCGTGAACTGGCCGAGCTGGCCAATTCCTTGCTCACCCTGGCCACGACCTTTGCCCAGCGTCAGTCAACTGCCGTCCACCTCAGGGAATCCAGCGGCAACATGAAGGGCATCCTGCCCAAGCTCATGCAGGAATTCATCAAGGACCAGTACGGCCAGGCCGTCTACGAAGCCATGCAGGAAGACATGGGGCACCCCACCTTCCTGCCCACCCAGAATTACCCGGACCAGGTGCTGCGCCAGATGGCCGAACTGGCCGCCCAGAAAGCCGGCAAGACCGTCAAGGACGTTTTCCTGGCCCTTGGCCGCTACACCATCAAGGGCTTCCACAAGCACTACCCGCGCTATTTCAAGGGCGACACCCTCAAGGAATTCTATCTGACCATGAACGACACTCATGCCCGGCTCACCAAGGACATGCCGGGACTCATGCCCCCCCGCTTCAGCTACGAAGACCAGGGCAATCGTCTGGTCATGACCTACATGTCCAAGCGCGGCTACCCGGAATACTACGAGGGCATCTTGCGCGGGGCCGCCGAGTTCTTCAAGGAATCCGTGGATATTACCGTGTCGTATAACGATCCCCACACGGCCCGGGCCGAAATCGTCTTCCGCTCGCCGCAAAAAGGTCCCAAGGCTCTTGGAGCCTAAGGCCTCACTCTGGCGCTTGCCCGGTGACCTGTTCCGGGCAAGCGCCCCGCGCCGCCCATGCCGCCCTCGCCCCTCGCCATAGCCTACTACGGTTTCGACGATCCCTTTGCCGCCTGCGCCCGGCTTCGGGTTTACGAACCGGCCAGGGTCCTGGGGCCGGCCGTACGCCTGCTGCCCGGAGTCGCCTCCCAAGGAGCCGGCCATGCCGTGAGTGCGGCCGTTATCGAGTCGGCCGACCTCATCCTCATCCAGCGTTTTTTTCCCGGACCGGCCACGGCTTCCGTCATCGAAGCGGCCTTTGCCAGCGGCAAGCCCGTGGTGTACGACACCGACGACGATTTCGAGGCCACGCCGCCCGACCACCCTTTTTTCCCGCATCTGGCTCCGCTTTTGCCTTTCATCCGCGACACCATCGCCCGGGCGGCCTGCGTCACGGTGAGCACTCCGGCCCTGGCCGCCGTGTACGTCGGACGCGCCAGACAGGTGCGGGTGCTGCCCAACTTCCTGCCCGACGCCCTGTGGAACCTTGTCGCGCCGCCGCAACGTCCCGTAGCCGCCATCGGCTTTGCCGGCACGCCATCCCATGCCGCCGATCTGGCCCGGCTTGCCCCGGCCCTTGGCGAACTCGCCCGACAACCCGATTTCACCGGCCGGTTCGTTTGCTTCGGCTGCCCCACGCCGCCGGGTTTTCCGACCGGCACAACCGCTGTCCCCTTTGCCGCCGACTACGCCGCCTACGCCGCCCGTCTGCCGCGACTGGGGCTGTCCATTGGCCTAGCCCCCCTGGCCGACACGCCTTTTAACCGGGTCAAGAGCGCGGTCAAATGGCAGGAATACACCGCTGCCGGGGCAGCAAGCGTCTGCGCCGATCTGCCGCCCTACCGGGAGGCGGTGGAAGATGGGCGCACCGGCCTCCTCGTCGGCCCGGACCCCGGGGATTGGGCCCAGGCCGTGGCCCGGCTGGTCGCCGACGCCGGCCTGCGCCGCCGTCTGGCCCTCCAGGCCCGGGAAACTCTTGGCCGTGTCCATTTGCTCAGCGCCCAGGCCGCCGTTTACGGCGAGCTCTGGCGGGACGTTGCCCAAGGAGGCCCATGATGACCAACATCTGGTTTGACGCGCCTGATTTTCCGCGGACGCTGGCCGATCTGCTCCTGGCCGGAACCCTTGGCCGCGACCACTTGCTGCGGGCGGCCGCCATGGCCCAGGCGGCTGGGGAGAAAACGCCGGACAGCGCCGACTGGCCGCGCCTGCACCGCCAACTCCTGGCCGCCGCTTTGGAGGAAGACCCGCTTTACGGCCCGACGGCCGCCGCCCTGGCAAAGGCGCTTCGCGCCGCGTCCCCGGGGCGGATCGACCCGGCCTTCGCCGCCCTGGTCGAAACCGTGGCCGCCCGGTTCCGGCCGCCCGAGAGCGTCGCCTACTATGAGCGGCTCCTGGCCGGGGGCAACCTGGGACGCATCGACGCCTATCTGGAAAACGAGATCCGAAACGGCCGAGCCGCCTTGTTCTGGCTCCACATCGCCCTGCATCGGGCCATTCTCGGCCGGGATTTCGACCGGGCCGCCGCCCTGGCCGGGCTGGCCCTGGCCGGCGATCTGACGCCCCTGGGACACAAAGTCGCGGGCGATCTGGCCCTGCTACGCGGCGACGCCCCGGCCGCTCTGACCGCCTACGACGCGGCCCAGGCCCTGGCCCCCTGGCCGGCCGGACTATTTCGCCGCCCTTTGGCCGCCCTGGCCGCCGGCCGGGAGGACATCGCGGCAACAGCCCTGGCCGACCTCCTGCGGCTCATGCCCGAGCACGTCTCGGCCGGTCTGGCCTTATACGATCTGACCTCGGGGCGTCGCCGCCGCCTGGGGCGGCTGGCCGGCGACCTGTGCGTGGCCCTTTACACCTTCAACAAGGCCGACGACCTGAACAAAACCCTGGCCAGCCTGTTTGCCACGGATGTTTCCGTGGTGGAAGGAACCGTGCGCACGCTGCTGCTCGACAACGCCTCCGGCGACGCCACGCCCGACGTGGTCGCCGCCTGGGCCGACCGGGTCGGGACCGACCGCCTGGCCGCCATCCGGCTGCCGGTCAACGTCGGCGCGCCGGCCGCCCGCAACTGGCTGGCCAGCGACGATCGGCTGGCCCAAGCCGCCCATGTCGCCTACCTCGACGACGACGTGGACCTGCCGACGGACTGGCTCGCCCGGCTGGCCGCCGCCGCCGAGGCCTATCCCGAGGCCGGCGTGTGGGGGTGCCGGGTCCTGGACGCCGCCAACCCGGCCATTGCCCAGGGCGTCGACGCCATGCTCCTGCCGCCAGAACCCGGCCAGGAGGAGCCGCAGCTCTCGGGCCTTCATGCCCAGGGATTTGATTTCGGGGGATTTGCCCACCTGCGGCCGTGTCTGACCGTCATGGGCTGCTGTCATCTCTTTCGTCGGGAGCGCCTGCTTGAAGCCGGCGGCTTTGACATCCGCTTCAGCCCGTCGCAGTACGACGACGTGGACCATGACTGGCGACTGGCCCTGGCCGGCCGGCCTCCGGTCTATCAGGGACATCTGGCCGTGGCCCACCGCCGCCCGGCTCCGGCCCTGGTCCGGCCGCGCCCGGACCAGTTGGCCGGCGGGCAAGCCAACTGGCACAAGCTCGCCGCCAAGCACGCCGGGCGCTACGCAGCCATGGCCGCCGCCCAAAGGGAGACGGCCGTAAGCGATCTGCGCCGCAAATACGAGGAGCTGGCCGAGGCCGGACCTGACCTCCCGATCCGCAGGGACTGCGTCTAGGAAGCGCTGTCCTCGGGGGCAAAGCTCAAGCGGAAAAACGCCCCCTCGCCGCTGCTTCCAAACGACAGGGTACCCCGCAACTGGCGGGTGAGCTGCACCACGAGCTGCATCCCCAGGGTCCGGGTGGCGTCGGGATGAAAGCCCGACGGCAAACCCGTGCCGTCGTCTTCCACCGTGATGTGGGCCAAGCCGCCGTCGCGCTCCAGCCGTACCCGGATGGACCCGGCATCCCGGTCGGCCAGTCCGTGCTTGACCGCGTTAGTGAGCAGTTCGTTGACGATAAGCCCGATAGGGATGGCCTTGTCCACGGACACCCGGCAATCGCCCAGGGCAAGGGCAAAGCCGACGCTTTTGGCTCCGCGCAGGGCGTGGACCACCTTGGGGGCCAAGCGCTCCAGATACTCCTTGATGTCCACCCGGGCCAGATCGCCCGAACGGTAAAGTTCCTCGTGAATGAGCGCCATGGAAGCGATGCGGTTGCGGCTTTCCTCCAGCGCGCCCTGCAACACCGGGTCGGTCATCGCGTCTTTTTGCAAAAACAGCAGACTGGAAATGATTTGCAGATTGTTCTTGACCCGGTGGTGTACTTCTTTAAGCAGCACTTCCTTTTCTGCCAGCGAGTCACGCAGCTCCCGTTCCCGGACTTTTTCCGCCGTCATGTCGCGGATGACGCCGACAATGAAGCGCTGGCCTCGGTGATCGACAAAAAGCCCCTTGCGCGTCAGCAACGTGCGCACCTGTCCCGTGGCGTCGGTCAGGTATTCCTCGTACAGATCGGGTTGGCCGGTCTCCAAAACGATATTGTCGCGCTCGACAAAGACCGCCGCCTGCTCAATGGGCACGAAATCTTCGTCGCTTTTGCCAATAAGAGCCTCGGCGGGCTGCCCGAGCATGGCGCACAACGCTTCGTTGGCCAGGACGAAACGGTGGGCGCTGTCCTTGACGAACACCGGATCGGGAATGGCTTCCAGAATAAGCGTGCTGAATTGCCTGGAAAGTTCCAGTTCCGTCTCGGCCCGCTTGCGGTCGCTGATGTCGCGCGACACGGCGATATAGCCTCTAAATGCGCCTGACCGGTCAAAAACGCCGCGGATCATGGATTCCAGCCACACCGTGGAGCCGTCCCGGCGATAGGCTTCGATTTCAAGCTTGCGCACGAAATTGTTGTCCACGGGCTTGGCCGGGTCCTGGCGGAAGACCTCGGCGACGCGCCGGGCTGAATCCGGCGTCAGGCCGACGTCCAGGGGTCGGGCCAGGGCCTCGGCAACGGAAAATCCCAACAGCCGGGTCACGGAGGGGCTGACGTAGGTGAGGTCCAGATTTTCGTCAAAAATGTTGATGAGATCATGGGCATTGTCGGCCAAGAGTCGATATTGGCGTTCACTGCGGTGCAGGCTTCGCTCCGCGGCTTTGCGCGGTCCCACGTCACGCATGAAAACCAGCGCGCCGGGACCATTGCTGGTTTCAAAGGGCACGGCCGCCACTTCCGCCTCAATGACGCCGCCGTCCAGGCGACGATACCGCTGTTCCCGCAGCAAAGCCGGCGTCCGTTCGACAATGTTCTGTCGGATGCGTTCACGCACCGAAGCCTGGGCCTGCTCGTCCACGAAATCCATGATCTCCCGGCCTTCAATGGCCTGGGCCGACGGCGCGCCAAACAGCTTGGCCGCCTCCGGGTTGGCGTACACAAACCGCACGCCGTCGTGGATGAGAATGGCGTCCGGGGCGTACTCCACCACCAACCGGTGGCGTTCCTCGCTTTCTCGCAGTTCGTGTTCTTTCTGACGGTAGGCGTCGTCGTAGCGGCGCAGCAAGGTGTAGAGCAGCACCGAGGTCAGGCCCACAAAGAAGAACCCCTTGAGGGAGGAAACCCGCAACAGGATATCCGGATCGTGCCGGAACAAGGCATCGGCCAGATTGTCAGAGCCAAGAATCCAGACCAGCCCGAACAGGGCATAGAGAAGTGATACACGATTCGGCATGGGGCCAAGCCAATGCGGCAGCCAGCGGTGAGGCTCGGAATTCGGCATGGATTTCCGCTCCGGGAGCCGGGTCGGCGCGCGCTGGATCAGTCAGGCGATCGACCCGTTCCGGTTACTGGTTTTCCGTGGCCTTGGTGAGCCGGGTCACGTTGCTTTTGGTGAAAAATCCGTCAAAACCGTCATAGCGTTCGATGTACTCGTTGACCAGCATGGTGCGCGGCGACATGGCGGAAAAAATCTGCTTGAGACCTTCCTCCCGGGAACCGACAAGCTCGGAGAGAAAGCCCATGCCATGGGCGGCAAGGCCGGCCACCACGTCTTCGATGCCGTCGGCTGAAAACGCCATGTGGTGGGGCCGCAGGCCGTAATTGGCGATAAACGCCTCGGTGGGGCCGCCGTCTCCCCCGCCCTCCGGCGAAGCAATGCCCGAGGTGAACACCTGGGCGTAGTCGCCGTCGCGAAGCCGGGCTACGTTGGTGATGGAATTAAGCGATTCGACGTAGACCGCGAAATCGAAGCGGTAATTGGTCAGCTCCAAAAATTCCACGATGGCCGCGTCGCGGTGAGCGGCCCGCACCCGCGTGGCCACGTGGTCCAGACCGCCGATGCGGGCGAGATAGGGGCGCGTGGCGGCGTCCGGCGTGGCCGGAGCCAAGGGCAGCCGGCTGGACCGGCCATGGAGGTAGGCTCCGGGACGGCCGTTCCACTGGATAAACCCCAGGGCGTTGCCGGTATGCGCCGAAGGTTTGGTCTCGATATAGGAAAAGACGTCGGTGACCACGGCTTCGGGGGTGGCGAAGACCACACCGCGCCGGCGCTGGATCGCGACGTAGCGTGCCAGATCCGGACAGTCGAAAACGAAGGTTTCCAGGCGACCTGGAGGGGCTCCGGCGGTCTTGTGCCCGCCGTTGTAAGCGGCGAAGGGATTGGGCTGGCCAGCCGGCCGGCTTTTGAGCAAAAAATCCGCGCCTTCAAGGTCGCGCAGCAGGATTGCCGGGCCGCCGCCAGGGCTCAGGGGATGATCCAGGGCGGCCTCAAAACGTAGGCTCGTGCCGCCAAGGAGTTCCTCGGCCGCCGGCACGAGATCGTCCTCGGCCACGTTGATGACCACGGCGGCCAGATTGCCGACCAGCCCGTCGAGGCCGTCCTTGCGCCGACGGGACAGAGCTTGCTCGACTTCCCGCAGCAACTTTGCGTCGTCGTTGACAAAAGCTTCCATCGGCCATGGTCTCCAGGGCTATGGGTTCACAGCATGTCCACCGGGTCCAGGTCCAGGGTGCAGCGCACCTTGGCCGTTGATTCCACAATCTTGGCCCCGGCGGCGAACACCTGGCGCACCCCGGGCCAATCCGGGGATTTGACGAGGCAGTGCAGTCGCCGCCGACCGGCCACCAGGGCCAGGGGGGCGGGAGCCGGACCCAGCAGGCGCGCCCCGACGGCGGCCGCCGCCCGGCGCATGGCCTCGCCGGCCGCAGCGGCCAGGGCGTAGCCTTCCTCGTAGTCCCGGGGAAAACTCAGGCGCACCAATCCCAGGCGCACAAATGGCGGATAACACAACCGGCGGCGGCGGGAAAGCTCCTCGTCAAAAAAGCCCTCGTAATCGCCTCGAATGACATAACCAAAAAACGGATCCTCGGGCATCCTGGTCTGGATGAGCACCCTGCCCGGCCGCTCGCCCCGCCCGGCCCGGCCGGCTACCTGGGTGAGCAGTTGAAAGGCCCGCTCCGAGGCCCGGTAATCGGGCAGGTTGCGGCCCAGGTCGGCGTCGGCGGCGATGACCAGGGTGACGTCCGGGAAATGATGGCCCTTGGACAGCATCTGCGTGCCCACCAGCACCCGGGAACGGCCGGCGGCGAAATCGGCCAGCACGGCCCGGGCCTCTTCGGGGCGACGAGCCACGTCGCGGTCGAGTCGGGCCACGGCCGCATCGGCCGGCAGCACGCCGGCCAGCTGTTCTTCAAGCATCTCCGCGCCAACGCCCATGGGCAGAAAGCTCGTGCCGCCGCAGCCCGGACAGGGCGAGGGATGGGGCCGGGCATGGCCGCAATAGTGGCACACCAGCCGCTCCCGGTCCTTGTGGAAGGTGAGCGACAGGTCGCAGTGGGGGCAGCGCACCGGCGTTTCGCAGTCGAGGCAGAAGAGCAGCGGCGCATAGCCCCGGCGGTTGAGCAGAATCATGGCCTGGCCGCCCTCGGCCACGGTTTCGGCCAGGGCGGCGGCGCTCGCGTCGGTGAGCACCCCGACCCGGTCGCCGGTTTCGCGGCCCACCGCCGAGCCCGTGAGCTTGGCCGCGCCGCGCATGTCCACGAGCTCCACGCGCGGCATCCCGCCCCCGCCCACCCGGCGCTCCAGGCGCACCATGGGCACATGGCCGGACTGGGCTGCATGGAACGTCTTGACGTCCGGGGTGGCCGAGCCCAGGATGAAAAGCGCCCCGGACTGCCTGGCCCGGAAAAAACCCACTTCCTTGGCCTGATACGGCAGCCGGTCTTCCTGCTTGAAGGCCCCGTCGTGCTCTTCGTCAAGGACAATGAGCCCAAGATCGCGCAGCGGCAGCAGCAGGGCCGAACGCGTGCCGGCCACGATGGCCGGCGGCGCCCCGCCGCCGCAGCGCCAGAAAAGCGCCTCGCGCAGGGCCGGCGACTGGTAGCCGTGGTAAAAAACCGGCCCGACTTCGGGAAAGGCCCGGCAGGCCGCCCGGTGGAGCTTTTCCGCCAGAGCCACTTCCGGGGCCAAAAGCAAGACCTGGCGGCCCCGTTCCAGGGTGCGGCGCACAAGTTCCATGTACAGGCGCGTCTTGCCGCTGCCGGTGACGCCGTAGACCAGTCGGGCCGCGCCGTCGGGACTGTCCAGGGCCGGCAGCAGGCTGTCCATGGCGGCGGCCTGTTCGTCGGTCAAGGGCGGCAAGGGTACGGCGGCGGACGTTTCGGCCGGCTGAACCTGCGCCGCTGTTTCGAGTTCGTCGATACGCACCAGCCCCAGTTCCGCCAACCGGCGCACCAGGGGCAGCGTGCCCGGGCCAAGCTTGGCCTTGAGTTCGGACAGGGCCATGGGGCCGACGTCGCACAAGGCGTCCAGGACCGCCACCTGCTTGGCCGCGCCGGGCCGCACCGGCCAGGGCGGCGAAGCGGCCAGGGAGCACAGCGGATCGCTCTCCCCGGCTTCCAGGCGGCAGGCCATGGTCCCGTCCCGCCAGGCCGGAACGAGTTCCAAACGTTCGGCAGGGGACTTGCGCCACAGGGCGGTCGCGGTCAGCGCCTTGGGCAGGCCGGCGGCGCGGCAGGCAAAGACCACCTTGGCCGAGCGCAGCCCGCGCGGCAGGATGGCCCCGAGGATGCGGCCAACGGTTGCCATGTGGCGGCCGGCCAGGGAGGCGGCCAGTTCCAGGTACCCGGCGTCGCAAAGCGGCGCGCGCTCCAGGGGCCACAGGGCCGGGCGCAAGGTCACGCCGGGAGGCGGAGCGACCCCGCAGGCGGCCACCACGCCCACGCGCAACGTCCGGCCAACCGGAACCAGCACACGCAGGCCCGTCGGAAAATCGGCCAGGGAAAACCCGGCCGGCACGGCATAGGTCAGCACGCTAAAAGGCGGGGTGGTCAGGGCGACGGCCAGGGCGTCATTCATGGCATGGCAAAAAAATCGCCCGGGAGGCTTAGGCCCCCGGGCGACAAAAGCATGCGGACAAGGGCGGCGGGCCTAGTTGCCAAACGGCAAAAGCTCACGCAGGCGAGGCACCAGGGACTCGCGCAGGACCTCGTCGTGCAGGGCGAAGTAGATGTTGGCGGTGAGGTAATCGACCCAGTCGCCGGCGTCGAAGCGCTGGCCCTGGATCTTGACGGCGAGCAGGCGATTGTTGCCGGCCAGGCCCTTGAGGGCGTCGGTGAGCTGGATCTCGCCGCCATGGCCCGGGGTGACCTTTTCCAGGTGGTAGAAGATGTCCGGGAACAGCACATAGCGACCGACGATGGCCAGACGCGACGGGGCTTCGTTGACCTTGGGCTTTTCCACCAGGTCGCGCACACGGTACATGCCCGGAGCGAATTCCTCGCCGTCGATGATGCCGTAGCGAGAAACCATGTGGGGCGGCACTTCCATGACCCCGATGACCGGCATGTGCTCGGTCATGGCCACGGTCAAGAGCTGCTTGATGCCGGGTTCCATGCTGAACATGAGGTCGTCGCCGACCATGACGGCGAAGGGATCGTTCTTGCAGACCTCGCGGGCGCACAGCACGGCGTGGCCCAGGCCCAGCTGCTTTTTCTGGCGAACGGAAATGATGTTGACCATCTCCGCCACTTCCCGGACCATCTTGAGCATTTCGGTCTTGTTGGTGCGGGTGAGCAGATCCTCTAAAGTGAGGTTGTAGTCGAAGTGGTCTTCGATGATGGTCTTGTTGCGGTTGGTGACGAACACCACATCCTGAAGGCCCGAGGCTTGCGCTTCCTCGACCACGTACTGCACGACGGGTTTGTTGTAGACGGGCAGCATCTCCTTGGGGATGTTCTTCGTGGCCGGCAAGGACCGCGTACCCCATCCGGCGACGGGAATGACCACCTTCTTGATTTCCATGCTCTTCTCCTTGAATGCGCGCACTGCCCGGGTATTTTCTCGGAGGCGGCGGCCCGCGCAAACGCGCCGGCCCTCCGGATGATGACCTCTCCGCCGAGGCCGCGCCCTCCCCTTTCGGGGCGGCCGGCATCGCCTCGCGAAGTTAATTCCTTTAGATAAACAAGTCCAGCCCCAAAAGGGAGTTCCAGGACTCCTCGGCTTAAGCCAGGGCCTTGGCCACCACCTCGGCCAAAGAGTCGCACAGCGACTCGACCAGGGCCGCGTCCTGGGCCTCGACCATGACCCGGGCCAGGGATTCGGTGCCGGAATAGCGCAACAACACCCGTCCGCGCCCGGAAAGAGTCGCTTCGGCGTCCTTGACCGCGGTCTCGATGGCCGGAGCCTCGCTAAAAGGCACCTTGCGGGCCACGGGCACGTTGACGAGCTTTTGCGGAAACGGGGACAACAGCGTGGCCAGTTCCGAAAGCGGCTTGCCCTTGCGCACCATGATCTTCATGAGCTGCAAGGCGGCCAGGGTGCCGTCGCCGGTGGTGCTATGATTCAGGAAAATAAGATGCCCCGACTGTTCGCCGCCAAACACCGCGCCCTGCGCCCGCATGGCCTCGACCACGTAGCGGTCGCCCACGGGGGTTCGCAGCAGCCGGCCGCCGTGGTCCTTCATGAACACTTCAAGGGCCATGTTGCTCATGACCGTGGCCACGAGCAGATTGCCCGGCAAGGCCCCGCGCTCCAACAGATCCAGGGCGCAGATGGCCATGATCTGGTCGCCGTCGAGAATCCGCCCCTTTTCGTCGGCCACGATGACCCGGTCGGCGTCACCGTCCAGGGCTATGCCGATGTCGGCCTCGGCCTCGGCGACCATGCGGGCCACCTGCTGGGGGAAAAGCGAGCCCACCCGCTGGTTGATGTTGGAGCCGTCGGGATCGACGCCGATCTTGATGACCTTGGCCCCGAGTTCCTCAAAAACCTGGGGGGTCACCCGGTAGGCCGCGCCGTGGGCGCAGTCCAGGACGATCTTGAGGCCCTCGAAGTTGACGTCCAGGGGGATGGAATTTTTGAGAAACACGTTGTAGCGGCCGGGGCTGTCCTCCAGCTTGAAAGCCCGGCCCACGTGATCGGGATCGGGCAGACGCCAGTCCTGGGCATAGCCCTCGACCCGGGCGGCAATCTCGGCTTCCACGGCGTCGGGGAGCTTAAAACCCATGTGGTCGAAAAACTTGATGCCGTTGTCGCAGGCCGGGTTGTGGGAAGCCGAAATCACCACGCCCACATCGGCCCGCATGTCGCGGGTGAGAAACGAGATGGCCGGCGTCGGCAACGGCCCGGTCAAAAAGACGTCCATGCCGGCGGCGCAAAAACCCGAGGACAGGGCGTATTCGTAGATGTAGCCGGAACGTCGGGTGTCCTTGCCAATGAGCACCTTGTGGCGGCGGCTGCCGTTTCGAAAGTGCAGGCCGGCCGAGAGGGCCAGGCGCATGACCACGTCCGGGGTCATGGGGTAGGCGTTGACCCGTCCGCGCAGTCCGTCGGTGCCGAAAAGCTTGTTGTCCATTCCTTGATTCGGCCGGTTCACGCCGGCCTCATTTGACGGTGAGGGAAACCTTGTCGGGCTTGGCTTCGATGAGCTCGCAACCCTGGGGCATCTTGACCCGGTAGGAGGCCTCGTACTTGCCCGGCTGGATGTCGGCGGCCAATTCCAAGGCAGCCTCGACCAGACCCGGAAAATCCTTGTCGCCGATGATGGCCGCCGGCCCTTTGACCCGCAGCGTGACGGCCTGGGGCGAAACTTCGGCTTCGCGGCCCTTGGGCTTTTTGATGGCAAGCGGCGCGCGCAGCGTAATCTCCGACTCCTTGGCGGCAAAGCCCATGACCACCTGCACGGCCGGTGGCGAGGCATCGACGTCCTCGGGCACGTCCAGGGGCACCCGCTCGTCGTAGCGCGCGGGAATCGGCTGAGGCACGGTGATGGGCTGGGTGCGGATCTCGCTGATCTTGTCGAGCTTTCCGGCCGGCCCGGACAGACGCACGGAGTCGGGCACGGCCCGCACGGCCGACATGGAATACCCGTCCGGGAGCGATGACCGCAGCATCACCTTGACCGGCACGGTCTTGACGGCGCGGCGCTCCACCTCCAGCTCAAGCCGGGCCGGGCGTATCTCCACGGCCTCATAAACCTTAGGCAAAACAATATTTCTGGCCTCAAACAGGACGATATTGCGTCCCGGAACAATCTTGGACAGGTTGAGGTTGTAGACAAGCTGGGTGTCGTCGAGCTTGCGGGCGATACCTCTGGGACCGCGCACCAGCACGTCCACCGATCCCAACATGCCGGATTTAACATAGAGGTCTTCAGGCAGCCCCGTCATCTCCACCCGCATGGGCATCCAGGCATCGACTTTCTCCCGGCCTGTGACCAGATACCAGCAAAAAAGCGACAAGGCCAGGGCCAGGGCCAGGTATTGCCAGTTCGATTTCATGGGCGTTTGGCCGTGAGGTTCCACAACATGTTTTTAAGCGTCAGCTCGTCCACCGGGGAGATGAGCTTGCCCCCCTCGGCCACCGACACCACGCCCCGCTCCTCGGAGACCACGACCGCCAGGGCGTCTGTCTCCTCGGTGATGCCCAGGGCCGCCCGGTGGCGGGTGCCCAGACTCGCGTCCAGGGGCACGCCGGCGATCAGCGGCAGAATGCAGCCGGCGGCGGCCACGGTATCGCCCTGGATGATGACCGCGCCGTCATGGAGCGGCGTGTCCGGGAAAAAGATGGTGCCGAGCAGTTCGCTGCTGGGCCGGGCCATGAGCTCCACCCCGCGCGCGGTCCAGTCGCCCAGGGGCACCAGTCGCTCGAACACAATGAGCGCCCCGGTGCGGGAGCGGGCCATCTGGAACACGGCCAGGACAATGGCGTCAAGGGCCGCCTCGGACACCTCTTCACGTCGTCTGGCGCGGAAAAAGCCGCGCGTCCCCACCGACGACAGCCCTTTGCGGATGTCGGCTTGGAACAGGATGATGATGACCAGGAAAATGGAGCCAAGGAAGTTGGTCAGGAGCCAATGCAGGGTGTTGAGGCCAAACAGGTCGGAAAGATAGTAGACCACAAGGATCAAGAGAAAACCGTGGAGTACGGTGGCGGCCCGGGTGCCGCGAACAAGAAGCAAGGCCTGGTAGAAGACGAAAGTGACGGCCGCGATGTCGAGAAGATCACGCCAGGACAGGTGGAAGTTGTCGAAAAAGCTTCCCATGACGGTATGGTCCTGCGGCGAAAGCCGGCTCAGCCAGCCAGGGCGGCGGCCAGGCCCAAGGCTTGTTTGACGGCGGCGACGTCATGGACACGGTGCAGGCGCGCGCCGCGCCCGGCGCACAGGGCCGAGGCCACGGCCGTGGCCAGGGTGCGTTCGCCCACGGGCAGGCCAAGGAGCGCGCTGAAAAACGATTTGTTGGACAACCCGAGATAGACCGGCCGGCCAAAGACCGTAAACCGGTCGAGACTGCGCAAAATTTCCAGGTTGTGCTCCGGGAGCTTGCCGAATCCGATGCCGGGATCAAGGACCACATGGTCCTCGGGCAGCCCGGCCCGGATCAGGCGCGTAAGCCCCTGTTCAAAATAGGCGAGGATTTCGCCGACGACATCGTCGTAACGCGGGTCGCGCTGCATGACGTCAGGTCGGCCTTTGGCGTGCATGAGCACGTAGCCGGGCTTGCGCTGGGCCACGACGTCCAGCAGCGCCGGATCGAAGGCCAGCCCCGAGACGTCATTGACCGCGCAGGCCCCGGCGGCCAGGGCGGCAGCGGCGCAGCCGGCCCGATAGGTGTCCACGGCTATCGGCATGTCCGGCAGTCGGCGGGCCAGCTCGGCGATGACCGGCACGACCCGGTCGAGTTCTTCGGCGTCGGTGACGGGCGCGGCCCCGGGGCGGGTGGACTCGCCGCCCACATCAAGCATGTCGGCCCCCTCACCGGCCAGGCGCAGGCCATGGGAAACGGCGGCCGCCACATCGCCGTGGCGGCCGCCGTCGTAGAAGGAGTCGGGCGTGGCGTTGACGATGCCGACGACGCGGTCCCTGGAGCAGTCCAGGGTCCGCCCGCCGCCCAGCCGCCAGATCGAGGCCATGTCCTGCTCCATGGATTTGCGCAAATCGTTCATGGGCGCGGTGGAACGCAGCTGTCGCGTCATGCGCGGCCTCGCCGGCCGAGCTGCTGGCGCGAAGCTACTTGGGTTCCTTGCCCTGGTCCGGCCTGGCTGCGGCGTTGTCCGAGGAACCCTCGGGATGCTGGCCGTCGTCGGGCTCCAGGGTGAATTCGTCGCCTGTCCCCGTGGCGGCCTCAGCCGTCGTCACCTGGGCGGCGGCGGCTCCAGAAGCGGTTTCGGGCCCGTTCGCCGGCGAGGCGGCGGCGGAAGCCCCGGCCGCCCCGCCCGGCGTCCCGGTCGGGGCTTCCTGCGGGGGGAGTTGTTCACCCCGCAGCAGCATGTCGATGTCGGCTCCGGAGATGGTCTCGCGTTCCAGCAGCGCCTTGGCCACGGCTTCCAGGGCCTCGGGTTCGCTTTCAAGGATGTTCTTGGCCCGGCGATAGGCCGATTCCACGATCTTGCGCACCTCGGCGTCTATCTGTCGCGAGGTTTCCTCGCTGAAGTTGCGGTGGTGCACCAGATCCTTGCCAAGGAATATCTCGTTTTCGCTTTCGCCGTAAGAAAGCGGCCCCAGCACCTCGCTCATGCCCCAGGAACAGACCATCTTGCGGGCCATGTTGGTGGCGCGTTCGATGTCGTTGCCGGCGCCGGTGGTCAACTGGTTGAGCACGAGCTCCTCGGCCACCCGGCCGCCCATGAGCACGGCCAGATTGTTTTGCAGGAAGTCGCGGGAATAGTTGTGCCGGTCGTCAACGGGCAGCTGCATGGTGATGCCCAGGGCCATGCCGCGCGGAATGATGGAGACCTTGTGGATGGGGTCGGTGCCGGGCAGCTTCTTGGCGACCAGGGCGTGGCCGGCCTCATGGTAGGCGGTGGTGCGCTTCTCGTCGTCGGTGAGAATCAGGCTGCGTCGTTCCTTGCCCATGAGCACCTTGTCCTTGGCGTGCTCGAAGTCGGCCATATCCACCCGGTCCTTGTTGATCTTGGCGGCCTGCAAGGCGGCCTCGTTGACCAGGTTTTCCAGGTCCGCGCCGGAAAAGCCGGGGGTTCCGCGGGCCAGGACCTCAAGATCGACGTCCGGGGACAAGGGCGAACGGCGGGTGTGGACTTCAAGGATGCGGCGACGGCCGCGCACGTCCGGGGTGGGCACCACGACCTGGCGGTCGAAGCGACCGGGCCGCAGCAGGGCCGGGTCCAGGACGTCGGGGCGGTTGGTGGCGGCGATGAGAATGACGCCTTCGTTGGACTCAAAGCCGTCCATCTCGACCAGGAGCTGGTTGAGGGTCTGCTCGCGCTCGTCATGGCCGCCGCCCAGGCCTGCGCCGCGCTGCCGGCCCACGGCGTCGATTTCGTCAATGAAAATCAGGCACGGGGCATTTTTCTTGCCTTGCAAAAAAAGGTCGCGGACCCGGGCCGCGCCCACGCCCACGAACATCTCGACGAAATCCGAACCGGAGATGGAAAAAAACGGCACGCCCGCCTCTCCGGCCACGGCCCGGGCCAACAAGGTCTTGCCGGTGCCGGGCGAGCCGACCAGCAGCACGCCCTTGGGGATACGCCCGCCAAGACGGGTGAATCGCTTCGGGTCGGAAAGAAACTGCACCACCTCGGTCAGTTCTTCCTTGGCCTCGTCCACGCCGGCCACGTCTTCAAAAGTGATGCGCGTCTGTTCCTGGGTGATCATACGGGCCCGGGAGCGGCCGAAATTCATGGCCCGGCCGCCGCCGCCCTGCATCTGACGCATGAAAAAGATCCATACGCCAACCAACAGGAGCATGGGGAACCAGGACACGAGAAGCGTCATGTACCAGGGCGAGTCCTCGTCCGGTTCAGCCATCACCTCGATCTTTTTCGCCATGAGCGAGCCGACAAGATTCGGGTCCTCGGGGGCATAGGTCAAAAACTTGCCGCCGCCCGTCGCCACGCCAGTGATTTTTTTGCCCTGGATCTTGACGGAGACCACGTCCCCGGCATTCACCTTCTGCATGAATTCGGAATAGGAGAGCTTGGCGCTTTGGCTCTGGGGCTGGTTAAACAAGTTGAACAGGACGACCATGACCAGGGAGATGGCCGCCCAGAGCATGAGATTTTTCGCGAAGCTGTTCAAACTGGAGTCCTCCAAGGGACGGATGGGGCCCAAGCGGCCCGTGGGTTGTATAAGGCAAAAGTCCTAACACAGGGCCGCCCGACCTGTCCACGCGGGCGCAAACGCACCCGCAGAGCGCCCGGGAAGGCTTGCCAAGGGTTCCGATGCCTCATATGTTCACCTATGGTAAGTATCGAGGCCAGGGCCGGCAAGGAGTAGTAATGGCCGAAAAACGAATTTTGACCGTGGATGATTCGGTGAGCGTGCGTTCCCTGGTGTCCAGCGCCCTGCGCCAAGCCGGTTTCGACGTGGTCGAGGCCGTGGACGGCGCCGACGCCCTGGACAAGGTCGATGGCGGCTTCGACATGGTCATCACCGACATCAACATGCCCAACATCGGCGGCATCGAGTTGCTTGGACTCTTGCGGGAGCGGCCCGATACCCGGTTCACGCCCGTCATCGTCCTGACCACGGAATCCCAAAAAAACCTGCGCGAAAAAGCCCTGGCCGCCGGCGCTTCGGGCTGGGTGGTCAAACCCTTCGAACCGGCCAGCCTCGTAGCCGTGGTGCGACGTTTCATCGGCAGAACATGACGCCCCCTTCCCCCCATGAAACCGCGCCCAACAGCGTCGCCGACGCGGCCATGGCCGACGCCAGCGCCCTGCTCTTCCACGACGTGCCCGCAGCCGTGTATCTGCGCGGCGTGGACGGCAAGTTTCTGGAGGTCAACAACGCCACGGCCACGCTTTTCGGCTATGCCGACCCGGCTGCCTTTCTGGCCGCCATGGACGGCTGCCCGGAACAATTCTACCTCGACCCCAGTGCCCGGCAATCCGTGCTTGATGCGCTCGCCGCCGGCGAGGTGGTGGCCGGCCGGCGCTATCAGGCCATGTGCCGTGACGGCTTCGTGATCTGGATCGAGGAATCGGCCAAGCGCACAATTTCGCCCGAAGGCGACGTCTTCTATGTCGGTTTCCTGCGCGACGTCACCGAGGAAAAAAGCACGAGCTGGGCCCTGGCCGAGGCCGAGGAAAAATACCGCACTATTTTTGAAAACGCCGTGGAAGGCCTGTTCCAGATGACGCCGGCAGGACGCTTCGTCACGGTCAACGGCGCTTTGGCCCGAATGCTGCGCTTTGCCTCTCCCGAAGCCCTGACCGCCCTTGGCGACGCGGCGGCCAACCTCTTCACCCACCCCGAGGATCGCCAATTCCTCCACGCCGCCCTCAGCGAAACCGGCGTGGTCCGGGCCATGGAAACCGAACTGCGGCGCGGCGACGGCTCACGCATCTGGGTATCCGTCCAGGCCAGGGCCGTACGCGGCGGCGACGGCGCGGTGGTGCTCTACGAAGGCTCCATGGAGGACGTCACCGAACGGCGGCGCTCCCAGGAAGCCCTGCGCCACAACCTCAAACGCACCAAGGCGCTTTTCCACCAGACCGTCAAATCCCTGTCCACCACCGTACGCTTCCGCGACCCCTACACCGCCGGCCACCAGGACTCGGTGGCCCGCCTGGCCACGGCCATGGCCAAGCGCCTGGGCCTTGACCGCGACACCGTGGACTGCATCCAGGTGGCCGGCCAGCTCCACGACATCGGCAAGATCAGCGTGCCCGTGCGCTACCTGTGCAAGCCCGGCCGCCTCGTCGGCCTGGAATGGGAATTCATGAAGCAGCACGCGGCCACGGGCTATGAAATTTTAAAGGACATCGACTTCCCCTGGCCAGTAGCGGAAATCGTCCTGTGCCATCACGAACGCCTGGACGGTTCGGGGTACCCACGGGGGCTTGGTGGCGAGGATCTGTGCCAGCCGGCCCGCATCCTGGCCGTGGCCGACGTCCTGGACGCCATGGCTTCCAACCGTCCCTATCGGCCGGCGCTCGGCGTCACCGTCGCCCTTGAGGAGCTGGCCCGCCACCGGGGCACGGCCTTTGACGCCGACGCCGTGGACGCCGCCCGGGAAGCCGTGACCGCCGGCGACGTGATTTACTGATCCCGCCCATGCGCCTGACCGATTCCGATCTCCTGCGCGACCTCGACAAACCCGAATTCGCCGCCGTGCGGGCCGCCTTCGTACCCCGCCACTTCCCCAAGGGCCGGCAGGTGTACGCCCCGCGCGAAGCCCGCAATTCCCTGTTCATCGTGGCCCAGGGCCGGGCCAGGGTCTACCTGTCCTACAAGGACAAGGAATTCACCATGGCCATCCTCGACGTGGGAGATGTCTACACCACCCACACCCGGGCCTCGGTGGAAGCCCTGGACGACCTGACCATCCTTGTGGCTGAACTTGCCGCCGTGCGCCGTTTCCTGGCCGACATGCCGGCGCTGACCTCCTCCATGGTCAAGGTGCTGGGCGATCTCTTGTCCCACGCCTTCTCGGTCATCGACGGCCTGGCCTTTCTCGACGTGCGAAAACGCCTCATCCAACTGCTGCTCTACGAAGCCGAGCGGGTCAGCGCCGACGCCGAGCACATCCTGTGCTTCTCCCATGGGCTCAACATCGAACAGCTGGCCACCATTGTCGGCTCCTCCCGCCAGACCGTGTCGTCCCTCTTAAACGTCCTCGAACGCGACGGCATCATTGAGATGCGCGCCCGGGGCGTCATCTGCCTGCCCGACCTGGCCCGCCTGGAAGCATTGGCCAACGAGTAGTTTCACAGCGTGTTTGTCGGCAATCTGACAGACACGCCCGCCGTCCCATCGTAACCAGGGGCAAATGTCCGCGCGCACCGCCGAGGCCAGCCTTCGGCCGCGCGCCAAGGGAGGATGGCATGGCCAAGGATACGAGAACCATCGAGGAACTGTCGCCGTGGGAAGACGCCCGCCGGATGCTTGTCAAGGCCAAGGACGAAGGCGTCGCCACGGTCTGGGACCGGCTGGCCGAACAGACGCCCCATTGCAGCTTTTGCGACCAGGGGCTAACCTGCAACAAGTGCGTCATGGGGCCATGCCGCGTGAACCCCAAGGGGCCCATGCGCCAGCTCGGGGTGTGCGGGGCCGACGGCGACCTGACCGTGGCCCGCAATTTCGGCCGTTTCGTGGCCGCCGGCGCGGCCTCCCACTCCGATCACGGCCGCGACCTGCTGGAAGCCCTGGAGGCCGTGGGCCACGGCACGGCCCCGGGCTACGCCGTGCGCGACGCGGACAAGCTGACCCGGCTGTGCGCCGAGTGCGGCATCGAAACCAACGGCCTGGACACGGCCGGCCAAGCCAAGGCCTTGGCCGAACACTTTTTCGAGGACTTCGGCACGCGCCGCCCGGCCCTTTCGCTGCTCTCCCGCGCCCCGAAAAAGCGTCGGGAAATCTGGGACGCCGCCCGGTCCACCCCGCGCGGCATCGACCGTGAGTGCGTGGAAATGTTGCACCGCACCCACATGGGCGTGGACTGCGACCCGGTCTCCATCTGCCTGCACGCCGCCCGCACGGCCCTGGCCGACGGCTGGGGCGGCTCCATGATCGGCACGGAACTCTCCGACATCCTTTTCGGCACGCCGCGTCCGGCTACGGTCGAGGCCAACCTCGGGGTGCTTCGGGCCGAGGGCGTCAACATCCTGGTCCACGGCCACAGCCCGGTGGTCTCGGAAATGATCCTGGCCGCCGCCCGCGACCCGGAAATGGTCGCCAAAGCCAAGGTTGCGGGCGCGGCCGGGATCAACGTGGCCGGGCTGTGCTGCACCGGCAACGAAGTGCTCATGCGCCAGGGCGTGCCCCTGGCCGGCAACCACCTCATGACCGAGCTGGCCCTGGTCACCGGAGCCGTGGAGATGGTCGTGGCCGACTACCAGTGCGTCATGCCGAGCCTGGTGCAGATCGCCTCCTGCTACCACACCCGCTTCGTCTCCACTTCCGAGAAAGCCCGTTTTCCGGGCGGCACGCACTTGGAATTCACCCTGGAAAACGCCCGGGACAAGGCCGGCGAGGCGGTCGAGCTGGCCATCGAGGCCTTCACCCGCCGTGACGCCGGCCGGGTGGACATCCCCGCCACCCCGGTGAGCCTGCGCACCGGCTATTCCAACGAAGCCGTCATCGAAGCCCTGGGTGGTTCGGCCGAACCGCTTCTGACCGCGATCAAGATCGGCCTGGTGCGCGGCGTGGTCGGCATCGTCGGCTGCAACAACCCCAAGCTGCCCCATGACGGGGTGCTGACCGGACTGGCCAAGGAACTCATCCGCCAGGATATCCTGGTGGTGGTCACGGGCTGCGCCACCGTGGCCATGGGCAAGGCCGGGTTGATGACCGCCGGCGGCCTGGAACAGGCCGGCGTCGGACTGGCCGAATTCTGCTCCCGGTTCGATCTGCCGCCGGTGCTCCATGTCGGCAGCTGCGTGGACAACTCCCGCATCCTGGCCTTGTGCGGCTTGCTGGCCGACGCCCTGGGCGTGGACATCGCCGATCTGCCCGTGGCCGCCAGCGCTCCGGAGTGGTATTCGGAAAAAGCCGCCGCCATCGGGCTTTACGCCGTGGCCAGCGGCATCATGACCCATCTGGGCCTGCCGCCCAACATCCTGGGCAGCGAGCTGATCACGGGGCTGGCCCTGGAAGGCCTGGAGGGCGTTTTCGGAGCCAGCTTCGTGATCGAACCCGACCCGGTCAAGGCGGCCGAGGCCATCAGCCGGCGTATCACGACCAAACGCTTGGCCCTGGGGCTTAATGACCGCTTCGACGGCGCAGTTTATTCCTAACCCTATGATGAATAATTCTGTAAGCTCCCCGGCCACAGCCCGTCCGAACCCGACTGTCTGGAACGCCTCGCCGCAGGGCCAGCCCGGTGCGGACGGCACGCTCGGGCGGCCGGTCAGAAAAATCGCTTTTGCCGGCAAGGGCGGCGTCGGCAAGACCGCCCTGGCCGCGCTTTTCGGCGACTGGCTGGCCCGGTCGGGCCGGGACGTGACGCTCATTGACGCCGACACGGCCCTGTCGCTGGGCGCGGCTTGCGGCCTGGAGCCGGCCGCCTTGCCCGCCTCCCTGGCCGAACGCGAGGATCTCGTGCGGGAGCGCATCGGCGACGGCGTCTATCTGAATCTGACGCCTCGGGCCGATGATCTGCCCGAGGCCATCCGCGTCGCCGTGCCGGTGGGCGACGGCCCGCTCTACGGGCCGCGCCCCGGAGACAAGCGGCTGCTGGTCATGGGCGGGGTCAGCGGCGGCGGCGCGGGTTGCGCCTGCGCCGCCGGCCATCTGCTCCAGGCCATGCTGGCCCATGTCCTGACCGCCCGGGACGTCTGGACGCTTATCGACTGCGAGGCCGGGGTGGAGCACCTGGGTCGGGGCACGGTGGCCGACGTGGACGCCTTGTGCGTGGTCAGCGAAGCCTCGGCCCGGTCGCTGGCCGTGGCCGGACGGGTTTCGGCCATGGCCGGCCAGTTGGGGCTGACCCGACAAGTGTTGGTCGTCACCGGGGCCGATCAGGCCGGGCTGGCCGCCCTGCCACTGCCTGCGGGACTGCCGGAGGTCCGGATCGCCTTCCCCTTCCTGCCGGGGCTGGCCGCCCGGCAGGCGATCTCGGGCAGCGTGTTGTCCCTGCCCGAGGTCGGCCTGGCCGACGCCGCCTGCGCCGCCCTGGCCGAGGCTCTGGGCCGGGCGTAAATACGCGGCCCAGTCGTCGCGGCAAGCCAGTGCGTTCAGGGCTTGGCAGAGGGCCGCTCCATCGCCATGGCGCGCCGTGGCCGGCGTCACGCCAGCAACCGGCGCGGCCCCTCGACTGGCCGACACGACGAGCGGACGACCGGATCGCGAAGACGCCTTATCATCCAAACACTGCATAAAAAAAGGGAGCGGCCCCAAAGCCGCTCCCTTTTTGGCGTTTACGCGCGCGGGAACTAGGCGAAAGCCTTCTCGAAGGGCGGCACGACCTGCTTTTTGCGGGACAGCACGCCGTCGAGCCACACGGAGTCGCCTTTCACTTCGACGCCGAAGGCCTTGGTCACGTAGCTGGGATCGTCGGAGACGATCAGCATCTCGGAACCTTCCTTCATGATGTCCGTGAGCAGCAGGAAGACGCTGTGGCGGCCGTCGGCCTTGACCTTCTTGCACTCGGCCAACAGGTCGGCCTTGACCGGCTCCAGGATGGACAGGTCGACGACTTCGAGCTGGCCGATGCCGACCTTCTTGCCGCCCATGTCAAAGTCCTTGTAATCGCGGAAAACGAGGTCCTTGGCCGGGGTGCCGCCCACGGCGGACTTGATCTTGAACATCTCGACGCCCAGGGCCAGGTAATCGGCGACGCCAGCGATCTTGGCCAGGGCCTCGACGGCTTCCTTGTCGGCCGGGGTGCAGGTCGGCGACTTGAACATGACGGTGTCGGACAGGATGGCGCACAGCATGATGCCGGCCATGGGCTTGGAGATCTCGACCTTGGCGCAGTCGTACATCATCTTGACCACGGTGCAAGAGCAGCCGACGGCCTTGACCAGGATGTCCAGGGGATTGGAGGTGGTCACGTCGCCCAGCTTGTGGTGGTCGTAGATGCCGATGAGTTCGCCCTTGGAGAGGTTCTCCAGGCTCTGGGCCAGATCGGAGTGGTCGACCAGGATGATCTTCTTGTCGGTGGCGTCGGTGACGATCTCCGGAGCGGCCACGCCGAACTTTTCAAGCACGAAGGCGCTTTCGGGATTGAGCGGGCCCTGAGCGGCGGCGATGGCGCCCATGCTCTGGGACTTGTTCATGAGATCGGCAACGGCAATGGCGGCGGCGACGGAATCGGTATCCGGATTTTTGTGACCAACGACGTAAACAGCCATGTCTTTTTCCTCCTGGGGGTTTGTCCAAGACCCTGACGGGTCGGCATCCGCGTGAGTAACTTGTGAATAATATCCCAATAGTCGTCTCTTGCCAAGCCCAAACCGGGCCGGGGCGACGTCTTTTTTCCCGAAAGTCCAGCCGCGCCCAGGGGCGGCAATGTGAAATAAAAATCTAGAAAAACCGCCAGGCCACGGCCAGGCCCATGCCGCCGGCCAGGGCGGCGTAGGCCGGACGGTAGCGCAGGGACAAGACCGCCCCCAGGCTGCCGAGAATCCACAGCTGCCCCCAACTCGCCCGGGAGGACGCTAGATACGGCCAGACCTTGGGCAGAGCCACGGCGAACAAGGCAATGAGTCCGGCCAGGGCCACGGCAAAGACCAGCCCCTGGATGACCACGGTGTTGACCAGGGCCCGGCGGATGAGTTTGCCCGGCTCGAAGGGGGCGCGCTGGCGCTGGCGGGCGGCGGCGTAACGGGAAAAGACGATGTTTTCCACCACCCGCTGGGCCCCCTCCAGGCCGGAAAACAGCCGGGCCAGGACCGAGGTGGCTCCGGCCACGCACAGGGCCTCGGCCGGGGTGGTCAGGGAAAAGACGTGCATGAGCGACAATCCGGCCAGGGTGGCGGCGGCGGCGTTGGGCGGAATGTGGGTGCCGGCGGGGATGCCGTCGATCCAGAAAAGCTCGTAGAAGATGCACAGATTAAGGGTGGCGGGCAGATCGCCCTGGCACAGGCCCCAGGCCAGGCCGATGACCAGGGGGCGTTCCAACAGGGCGGCGTTTACGGCAAAGCGGAACGAGGAGCACAGGACAAAAAAAAAGCGACGCCAAGGACGTGGAGCGCAATGTCGGCCTGATGGGTCATGGCATGGGTCTCGCGTGGGTTACCATTGGGTCGGCCGTCGCGTCAGATCCTGGGCTGAGCCGGGTCGCCCGGCACGCAACGGTAGTCCAGCCGCACGCCCTTGTCCCGGAAAAAATCCAGGCAGGATTCGTCTTCCTTGGACAGGGCCACATGGGGACAGACTTGCCGCTTGCCCGGGGCGTAGTGGAGGTTGCCAAGGTTCAAGTTGGCGAAATCGAACCCATGTTCGTAGGCGGCCTGGGCATCGCGACAACTGGCGAAAAGGATCAGCGCTTCGGGCAAATCCAGGGGCGCGTGGCTGAAATAGCCGGCCAGATCGGCCACGGGCAAAAACATGATGGCCACGCCGTCGGGGATGGCCAGGGACATGATCTCCTGGCGGAGATGATCGGCGGCCAGGTCGTCGTTGACCACCACGATCCGGCTGGCGTGGGTAAAGGGCAGCCAGGTCTCGATGATCTGCCCGTGAACGAGGCGGTTGTCGATGCGCACGAAGGCCATGGCTACCCCTCGGCCACCTTTTTGCGCAGCACCTCGCCGGCCACGACGATTCCCTGGCAACCGGCCTGCTTGGCCTCCACGGCCAGGGTTTGCAGGGGACGGGTGCGCGCACCCAGAATTTTGATGAGCATGGGCAGATTGACGCCGGTGAGGACCTCAAGCTGGCCCGAACCCAGAAGCGACAGGCTCATGTTGGTGGGCGTGCCGCCGAACATGTCGGTCAGCACCAGCACCCCGCCGCCCTGGTCGGTGTCCTTGATGGCGGCCTTGAGCGCGGCCAGGGATTCGTCCACGGCCTTGGTCAGATCGACGCTGACGGCCTGGCAGTGCTGCTGGGGGCCGAGGATGAACTCGGCGGCGGCAATGAGCCGCGACCCGTAGTCGGTGTGGGTGACGACCACCACGCCAACAGGCGCGTCCTTGGGGGACTCGGCATTCATAGACAGGCATCCCGGAGCATGTCGCCCCCGTCTTGACGGTTTGAAACCGCCGGCATTGCATCCCGCTTCCGGTCCGGCCGCGCCGCACGGAAGCCCAAGCCCTCACACGATAACGCGCCTTGAACAGCCTGCCGGGCCAGCACGGCCGCCGACCGGGACAGCGACGCCATCCCAAGCGTGAAAGCCCTGGGCCGGAAAAACCGCCCCGCCGCTCTCGCCGGCGAACCCTGTTGCCGCGGCGTTGGAGTCGTGCGGCCTAGCCGCGTTCAATGTGCCGATGTTCAAGGGAGATATTGTAGCCAGCCTTGGAGAGCGTGTCAAAGACCGACTCGGCCACGGCCACCGAACGGTGGCGGCCGCCGGTGCAGCCAAAGGCCAGGGTCAGGCGGTAACGCCCTTCCTTGGCGTAGAGCGGCAGGAGATAGAGCAGGAATTCGGTCAACCGACGCAAGAACTCCCGGCCCGGGTCCTCGGCCAGGACGTAATCGCGCACCGCCGCTTCCTTGCCCGTGCGTTCGCGCAGATCCTTGTCGAAATAGGGATTGGGCAGAAAGCGCAGGTCAAAGACCATGTCGGCCTCGGAGGGTGGGCCGTACTTGAAGCCGAAGCTCATGACATGGACCTTGAGGGTTCCGGCGGTGGGCCGGATGGAGGCCCATTTCTCCTGGAGCTTGCGACGCAGGTCGTGGATGGTGAAATGGGTGGTGTCCAGCACCATGTCGGCGGCGTCGCGCAGGGGCCGCATCCGTTCACGCTCGGCCAGGGCGGCCTGTTCCAGGCCCATTTCGGCGCTTTCCAAGGGGTGGGGCCGGCGGGTGGTGGCGTAGCGGCGAATGATCTCGCCGTTGTCGGCCTCGAAAAAGATGATCTGGGTGAGATCCTGTTTGCGCCGCACCTCGGCCAGGGTCGCGCCCCAGTCGGTGTCGAGGTCGGCTTGGCGCACGTCCATGCCCAGGGCCAGGCCCTTGTAGCGCTGGCCGCCCTTGTCGTCGAAAAGGCTCATGAGCTTGGGCACGAGGCTGACCGGCAACCCGTCCACGCAAAAAAAACCCAGGTCCTCAAAGACGCGAAGGGCGGTGGATTTTCCGGACCCGGACAGGCCGGTCAAGATGACGACGGGGAGTTCCCTGGCCGCGTTTTCCATGGCGTTCACCTTCCGGCCCAAGGGCTTAACAAATTTCCCGCGCGTTTGTGTGACGGCAAACGCGCGGGAAACGTTTTTTCAGGGAGCCTTAGGCGGCGGCAAGCACCTGCCGCAAGGCCTCGTCGGTTTCGGCGGCCAAAAAGGCCCGCCGGAAGGATTCATCGGACAAAAGCCGCGAGATGTGGGCCAGGATGCGCAAATGCAGGCCCGCGACATGCTCGGGCGCGAGCACCAGGAAGAAGATGCGGCAGGGCTTGAAGTCCAGCGCATCGAAGCTGACGCCCGCAAGGCTTCTCCCGACGACGATGACGATGCGTTCGAGGCTCTCCATCTTGCCGTGGGGAATGGCCACCCCGTCGCCGATGCCCGTGGTGCCCAGGTTCTCCCGGTCGAGCAGCACCTGGTGGGCGCGTTTGGCGTCGAAATCGGGCCACTGCTTCTTGATGGGGGCCACGAGTTCGGCCAACACCTCGGACTTGGACTCCGACGCAAGATTCCCGATGACGAACTCGGGCTGGAGATAGTCCTCTAACCGCATTTAAGCGCCCGTTCCAGGATCGATGAGGCCGAAGTCGCCGTTGCGCAGGCGGTAGATGACATTGGGCCGTTCGGTTTCGGAGTTGATGAACACCAGGAATTCGTACTTGAGGGCCTCAAGCTGCATGGCGGCTTCTTCCACGGCCATGGGCTTGGGCTGGTACTCGTCGGTTTCGATGATGGTGGGCACGCGGCCGCCGGCGGCGTCCTCGCTGATGCTGATGACGTCCATGCGGACCTGCTCCACGGTCTGGCGGCGGCGGTCCTTTTGCTTCTCGCGGAACTTCTTGGCCTGGGCCTCGACCTTGTCGAGGATCAGGTCGATGGTGGAGTACATGTCCTCGGAGGTCTCATGGGCGGAGATGTGCATATTGTCGGCCAGGAAGATGACGTCGGCCATCTGCCGGGTCTTTTCCACGGCCAGGTTGACCTGGACTTCCGAGGCGTCGGTGGACGAGGTGTACTTGCCAAGCTTTTCAAAGCGCTTCTTGGCATAATCGCGCAAATGATCAGACGGCTCGAAATTCTTGAAATTAAAGGTGATGTTCATAGAATCCTCCAGGCTGGCGTGGTGAGGGGCCGGAAACCCGGCCCGAAGCATCAGAAAACCGCCTTGCGCTTCGAAGACGACTCGATTCCCATGGCCGTGCGATACTTGGCCACGGTTCGCCGGGCGATGTTGATTTGCAGCTCATCCTTGAGCATGTCGGCGATGGCCTCGTCGCTGATGGGCTTCTTGGCGTTCTCGCCGGAAATAATCCGCTTGATCATGGCCTTGACCGACTCGGAGCCCACCGTGCCGCCGTCGTCGAGCTCCAGGGCGCTGTTGAAAAAGAACTTGAGCTCGAAAATGCCGTGGGGCGTGGCCACGTACTTGTTGGACGTGATGCGGCTGACGGTGGACTCGTGCATGCTGATGTCGTCGGCCACGTCCTTGAGGATCAGCGGCCGTAGCCGGGTCACGCCGTCCTCGAAAAACCCGCGCTGAAACTTCACGATGCTCTCCAGGACCTTATACAGCGTGCGCTGGCGCTGATACAGGCTCTTCATGAGCCACATGGCCGAACGCATCTTGTCCTGAAGATAGTCCTTGTCCTTGTCGTTACGCGGCAGGCTGCCGTCGGTGTAGGACATGTTGAGCCCCAGGCGCGGCATCCCTTCCTCGTTGAGCAGGATGACGAAGTCCTCTCCGTATTTGTAGACGAAGGCGTCGGGGCTGACGTAGATCGGGTCCCCCGAACCGTAGCTGGCCCCGGGCATGGGATCGAGGGTCTGGATCAGCTCCAGGTATTCCTTGAGCTTTTCCATGGTCAGGTGAAATTTCTTGGCCAGGGGCTTGTAACGCTTCTTTTCGAGGTCCTCGAGGTGCTCGCGCACCAGTTCGATGAGGATGGGGTCGTCGTAGCCGTAGACCTCGATCTGAATGAGCAGGCATTCGCTGGGGGTGCGGGCGGCCACCCCCACGGGATCAAAGCGCTGGATGCGGTGGAGCACCTTTTCCACGTGGGCCGGGTCGGCGTTGGCCATGCCGGCGATTTCCTCCACTGTGGCCCGCAGATACCCCGAGGAATTGAGGCTGCCGACGATGGTCTCGCCGATCTCGACTTCCTTGGCCGTAAAATTGGACAGGTGCATCTGCCAGCCAAGATGGCCGTCCAGGGACGGCTTGGAGGCCAGACGGGCGTCGAAAGCCATGCCCTCCTCGGGCACTTCCAGATCGCGGGACAGGGACTGCTTGCTCGTGCTGGCGAAATCGCCGAGGTAGTCGTCCCACTCGGCGTTTTTGAGCAGCTCCTTTTCCATGGCCGCGTCGGCTCCCGTGGGGCCATTGTTGTCCTCGACCATGACGCGTTCGGGCTGGCGATCCTCCTCGACGGATTCTTCCAAAAGCGGGTTTTCCAGGAGCTCCTGCTGCACGCTTTCAAGCAGCTCCAGCCGCGACAGCTGCAAGAGCTTGATGGCTTGCTGCAGCTGGGGGGTCATCACCAGCTGTTGGGAAAGCTTGAGTTGCTGCCGCAGTTCCAGGGCCATGCTTACCGCCGTGCTCGAATGTCGTTGATGTTATCGGGAATTGTCCGTGGGCTTTGCCCGGACGGGGGCCACCCCGCCCAACAAAAACCATGCCACAATTGAAGCCTTGTGGCAATCGGCACAATCGGCCTTCAGCCGAGGAACCACTGGTAGGCCGCCTCCAGACGGCCCTTGGCGGCCAAAATGTAGCGCACGGCTTCGCGCACCGCGCCCTGCCCTCCCCCGCGCCGCGACACCCACAAGGCCAGATCGAGGATCTCCGGCTGGGCGTCGGCCACGGCCATGGGCAGCCCGACCAGCTCCATGGGGCCGGCGTCCACCCAGTCGTCGCCGAGAAAGGCGGCCTGAGGCGGGGCCAGTCCGGCCCGGGCCAGGATGCCCTCCAACACGCCCACCTTGCGGTAGTGGCCGGGGTGGTATTCCTCGATGCCCAGCTCCCGCATCCGGGCGGCCACGGCCGGGCTGTCCAGGCCGCTTATGACAGCCACGGCCAATCCCGCCGCCTGAGCCGCCTTGATGCCCAGGCCGTCGTGGACGTGGAAACGCTTGGTCACCTCGCCCCGGGCATCGACGTAAATGCCTCCATCGGTCATGACCCCGTCGACATCGAGCACCAGCAGCTCCACGTCCCGGGCGCGCGCAATGGCCAACTTGGCGTCTTCAGGCATAACAGACTCCTCTTGCGATGCGACGGCGGCATGGTTTGAACGCAAGGCCATGTCCCCGACCGCCGACAGGCGCAATCTAGCCGAAAAACCGCACCCTGACCAGAAGATAAACGTTTTTAGCGCCTTGCCAAGCCGTACACCCTTTTGGCCCAAAAAAAGTCCGGGGAAGCCGCCTTCCCCGGACCGTGCAATCTTTTTCCGCTTGGGCCAGCTAGCCCTTGTGCCGCTTGGCCGCGGCCACGAACTCGCGGAACAGCGGATGCGGGCGCATGGGGCTGCTCTTGAATTCGGGATGGAACTGGCAGCCCAGGAACCAGGGATGGTCGGGCAGCTCCACCATCTCGACCAGCTCGCCGTCCGGAGACAGGCCGCTTAAGACCAGGCCCGCTTCCTCGAAGTTGCCGGCGTAGGCCTTGTTGAACTCGTAACGGTGGCGGTGGCGCTCGGAGATTTCCGACGCGCCGTAGGCGGCGGCCGCCTTGGTGCCCGGGGCGACCACGCAGGGGTAGGCGCCCAGGCGCATGGTGCCGCCCTTGTCGCTGGTCGGGTCGCGGTGCTCGATGGTCTGGGTGCGGAAGTCGTACCACTCGCGCATGAGGTAGATGACCGGATGCGCCGTGGTCAGGTCGAACTCCTCGGAGTTGGCCCCGTCAAGACCCAGCACGTTGCGGGCGTATTCGATGACCGCGCACTGCATCCCCAGGCAGATGCCGAAGAAGGGAATCTTCTTAGTGCGGGCGTATTCGATGGAGGCGATCTTGCCTTCCACCCCGCGCGAGCCGAAGCCGCCGGGAACGAGGATGCCGTCGATGCCCGAAAGCTTGGCGGCCACGTTGTCCCGGGTCAGCTCCTCGGAGTTGACGTAGACGAAATTGACCGACACCCCGGCGTGGACGCCGCCGTGGACCAGGGATTCATGCAGGCTCTTGTAAGCCTCCTTGAGGTCCACGTATTTGCCGACGATGGCGATGGACACCGTGCCGACCGGGTTTTCCAGGCGGTACATGAGGTCGCGCCAGGGCTCGAGCTCGGCGTTCTTGGCCGGCAAGCGCAGCAGGATGGCGATTTTCTGGTCCACGCCCTCGCCGTAGAGACGCAGCGGCAGCTCGTAGATGCTCTTGACGTCCACGGCCGTGAACACGGCGTCGGCATCGACGTCGCAAAAAAGCGCGATCTTCTGCTTGATGTCCCGGGGCAGGTCCACTTCGCTGCGGCAGATGATGATGTCGGGCTGGATGCCGATGGAGCGCAGCTCCTTGACGCTGTGCTGGGTGGGCTTGGTTTTGACCTCGCCGGCCGTGCGCAGGTAGGGCACCAGCGTCAGATGGATGTAGAGGGCGTTTTCCTTGCCCAGTTCCATGCGCAGCTGGCGGATGGCCTCCAGGAAGGGCTGGCCCTCGATGTCGCCCACCGTGCCGCCGATCTCGATGATGGCCACGTCCTCGTCGGTGGCGACGCCAAGGATCGAGCGCTTGATCTCGTCGGTGATGTGGGGAATCACCTGGACGGTGCCGCCCAGGTAGTCGCCCCGGCGCTCTTTCTGGATGACGCTGAAATAGATGCGCCCAGAGGTGAAGTTGTTGTTCTGGCTCATGGGCACGCCGAGGTAGCGCTCGTAATGCCCGAGGTCGAGGTCGGTTTCGGCCCCGTCGTCGGTGACGTACACTTCGCCGTGCTGGAACGGGTTCATGGTGCCGGGATCGACGTTGATGTAGGGATCGAGCTTCTGGATGGTGACCTTGAGTCCCCGGGCCTGGAGCAGCGCGCCGATGGAGGCGGCGGCGAGTCCTTTGCCCAGGGAGGACAGCACCCCTCCCGTAACGAAAATAAACTTGGTCTTCATGGCATGCCGTCCTTTTTTCACGGGTCCGTCCCGGCGACCCCGGCGGAATGCGCCCACCGGCGGGCCTTTGGCCCAGGCGCGGTTGACGCGGCCGTTGCGGCCCCGTATGTTCAGCCGCGCAAAGTAAGCTTTCGGAAGCAATTTTTCAAGGAACCCTTGGGAGGATTTCCCCGTATGCCCCAGGTGCGCACCCTCGTGATCACCGGTTTCGGCTCCAACTGCGAGGTCGAATCGGCCCATGCCGCCCGCATGGCCGGGTCCGATGTCACCGACATCGTGTTCTTTTCCGACATCGTGGCCGGCCGGACACGGATCGACGCCTACAATTTTTTGATCTTTCCCGGCGGGTTTCTCGACGGCGATGATCTCGGCGCGGCCCAGGCCGCGGCCGTGCGCTGGAAACATGCCCAGACCGCCGCGGGCGAACCGCTGCTTGACCAGCTGCGCGCCTTTTTTGACGCCGGAGGCCTTATTCTCGGCATCTGCAACGGTTTTCAACTGCTCGTCAAGCTTGGCCTGCTGCCGGCCCTTGGCGGGGCCTACTTCGCCCGCCAGGTGAGCCTGGCCAACAACGACTCGGCCCGCTTCGAGGACCGCTGGGTGACGCTACGGGCCAACCCGCAAAGCCCGTGCGTGTTCACCAAGGGCCTTTCGGTCATCGACCTGCCCGTGCGCCACGGCGAGGGCAAGCTCGTGCCCATGGAGCCGGCCGTGCTCGACGAGCTCATGGCCAGCGGCGCGGTGGCCCTGCAATACGCCGACCCGGCCACGGGCGCGGTCACCATGGACTATCCGGCCAACCCCAACGGTTCGCCCCAGGCCATCGCCGGCCTGACCGACCCCACGGGCCGCATCCTCGGGCTCATGCCCCATCCCGAGGCCTTCAACCATCCGACCAACCACCCCGACTTCACCCGGGGCGCGCGCCCGACCCTGGGCACGGCCCTTTTCGAAAACGCCGTGGCCTTCCTGCGCGCCGGGGCCTGATCGGTCTTTTCCGCCAGCCGACGGCCCGGCCGGGATTCCCCGCCGGGCCATTTTTGCCCCTGCCGGCTTGAGGACTCCCACCGCGCTGCCGTGGCCTGACGCAGCAGTGTTGCGCAGAGTCCGGCCCAGAGAGTCGTTCCCGGGGCCGTGTTGCCGGAAACACCAGGGGCTAACTAATCCCGCGATCCCTGTGCCTTTAGCCAACGTGCCGCCGCAACAACAACCTCAACCGCCGCGCTTCCCCAGCCAAGCGCGCCAGCCGGACACACGCCATGGCCTTGCTCCCCGCCAAACGCTTCGCCGCCGCCCTGGGCGAACTGCCTGCCCCGCCGCCGGGCTGGCCGGATTTCGAGGCGGTGATGGCCCTGGCCCTGGACGAGGCCCGGGCGGCGGCGGCCCTTGGCGAGACGCCGGTGGGCGCGGTTTTGCTGTCCGCCGAAGGCGAACTGCTGGCCCGGGCCGGCAACGCGCCCATCACCACGAGCGACCCCACGGCCCACGCCGAGATGCGGGTCTTGCGCCAGGCGGCGGCCACGGTCGGCAATTACCGGCTGCCCGGCACGATCCTGGTCGTGACCCTGGAGCCGTGCGTCATGTGCCTGGGGGCCATGATCCATGCCCGGGTGGGCCTGCTCGTCTACGGCGCGACCGACCCGCGCACCGGGGTCGTCGATTCCCGGCTGCCTGGCCCGGATCTGCCCTTTTTCAACCACCGCTTCGACGTGGTGTCCGGGATTAGGGCCGAGGAATGCGGCAGGCTGCTCCGGGATTTTTTCCGGGAAAAGCGGCGCGGCGGCGCGGGTTGAGGCGCTCTCGCGGCCAACGCGAAAAAACGCTTGCCAAGCGGCCGGGCCGAGGATAATTTGCCGACTCCCTTCCAGCTCTCTGTGCGGAGAGGTACCGAAGTGGTCGTAACGGGCCCGACTCGAAATCGGGTTGCGGGTTAATAGCCTGCACGTGGGTTCGAATCCCACCCTCTCCGCCAATCACTGCCGCAGTCCATCCAACAGCTCCCCAAAAATCCCCACGCTAATACGCACCCGGGCCAAAGCCATTGGCGGGCGGCATCTCGGGCATTGGCCAACCACATCCTTTTGTCGGCGATGAAACCATTGTGGGCCACGCGCGCCGGACGTGACGCCGAGAATGAGCGTCAGGCGTCCCTCCCGTTCCTTCCCGGCGCTTGACGTTCAAAGTTACCCGATGCGGTTCATGCCGACTGGGAATCCAGTCCAGAAACAACAGCCGCAAAGTTGAGGGACAAAACCTTGCGAGTCGCCGGTCCTATCGACCTGCGAGAAACGATCCGGCACATAAAAACTCGGGTCTAGCGTATCTTTGCCTTGGTAGCCACCAAGAATGTCTCGAAGCTGTCAAAAACAGGCTCTGGACTCGAAACGCTCGGACGAATGAGCGCTATCGGGTGTTCAAGTCGCGTGGCCAAACTGATTTCCCCTCCCTTTTCAATCCACCCGTTGACCTTCGCCACTATCTCTCTCGCCGCCGATGGCCCCATCCCCGCCATGACCAGCGATGTTTCGGCAAGCATTTTCCCGGCACGAGACACCACGCTGTTCGACCCTGACGGCAACGGTTCGTCTGGCAACTTACGCATGTTGTCATAGATCCCAGAGTCGTTAACAACAAAATCCATACTTGCAAATTTAATGGCCGACAGGCCTTTCACGAACTGAGAACCAGCTCCCAACAAATTGGCAAGATCGTTTTCATTAAAATCCGAAGCGCCCTTCCGCTTCATTCGTCCAGGAGTGCCAGAAAAACTATCAACAACCGCAGACAGTTGCTTTTGAAGAACCGCCAGAGCAGAAAAAGTTTCCTGTTCTACATTCGCTAAACGCAAGCTAAAATTCCAAGAGCCAGCCCTGCTGACATCACCGGTTGTTTTGACGGTAAAATTCCCCTTGTCATCAAGATGATAAGACAACCCAATTTGACACTGCAAGGACGTGTAGCCCATTTCTGAAAAGAATGCCGCGACAGGGTTACCCATCCGAGCAAGATCAAGCGTAGGAATATTGAGATTTGACAAGACAATGTCCACATTGCTTGGAATGTCACGGTCAGTCCCTAAACCCGAGAACATGACGTCGCCACAGTGAAAGACGAGACCACCGATTTTGAAAGCCACGCCATCAAGCCTGACTTTCCCAAACGGTGAAGCATAGATACCATTATACGAAACAACGTCATGAAGATTATGTCTTATGATAAAACCATCAACGCCGTCCTTCGCGATGTTTGTTGCATAGCGAACAGCGACAATCCAACCAACGGCAACAATCGTTGCGAGAACCAAACCACCAATTATCGCCTGCTTTCTTCCAAGTGTCATTGTTTGCCTCCGAAAGCAGCGGAAAGTTTAGCATCCACTATCGCGGTTGCGTCACCGAGATCCTGACAATAGTCCTTGGCACAGGGAATGGCGTCTGTCGCCACGAGATTAGAAGGAGGCAGACCATCACCTTCCGTGGTGCTGATCATTCCCTTGACGAGATACCAGGCCGACGACTTGAACTCGATCCCGTCCGGCGCGGTCACCTGCAAAAGGCCGGGCCATTTTGTCGGCACCTCTGTCTTGCCGCTGGCATCAGCTTGGATGAGCATCGCCACGGAAACGGGTTTTCCCTGAATCAGGGACCGAAACCGGGCGGCACGCAAATTGGCAAGCGTCAGATCGAGGTTCACCGGCCCGGAAGAAAGCACATTGGCCAGGCGCACCTGCAAAGGCCTTGCCCCCAACGCGGCGATATCATGCTCCCTGGAAGCTTTGGCCTGCTCCATTTTCCATTGGGCCAAACGTTCAGCCTCAGCCTTTTTCAACTGCTCCCGACGTTCGGCCTCGGCTCTGTCCGTCTCCGCCTTTTGCCTGGCTCGCTCTTCCAAAAGACTCGCCATTTGCGAACTGGAAACCGTGGCAATCACCTCCGGCGCATTTCGGCCATCCCTTGAAGGCTCCAAGAAGGTGACGCTTTCAAGTCTGGCGAGCATTGGCTGCTCAGACATCGCCTTGTTCTTCAACTGGTCCAGCAAGGATGAGTCAACCTTCACACGGAGCAACAACAACACGTCTCTATTGCCGCGTCCATGTGCATCCATATGCTTTTGCAGAAAATCCTGAGCACTATTGCGATTTAAATAAAGACAATTGGCGGCATCAAGTCCGTCGAGACGCAGGACAAAAATCCTGGGTGTCCCGACAGAAGAGTTTGGGTTTGACATTGTAATATCGCTTTTCCCGACATTGACCGGAAAGCACTGATTCTGAAAGTCGTATTCTCGAAACGCGACCTTGACAAAGACATCAACAGCGCCTTGATCACTACTGTTCACTGTATCAGCCATGTCTTCCTTCGCCCGTTCACAAAGGGCGGCCATCTTGAATTCTTGATTGACATATTGCCTGAATTCTTGACGAAATTTTAAATCAGCCCACCACAATTGAACATTTCTATCACTCATTGCCTGAGGATTGGCCCGCAGATACTGAACAAACAATCCCTCGTAGCCTTTTCCTATGGCGCTTGCTTGACGAGCGGCAAGACGACCGCTCCGCAGCGATTCATCCCCAGGCGTCGAACCATTCGACACGACAGAAGGCGCTGGGGATACGCTTGAGGAACCCGTTGGCGGCGACGCCCCCATTTGAACAAGTTCCCCTACTCGTTTTTCATATGCCAGGCGCAGACATTGCGTATCGGGGCAGTTTTTGAGTTGAGCCAACCAGGCAAACTGAGCTCGTTTCAAACCTTCCTTATCAAGCGTATTGCTCCGGGCCTCCCTGAAGGCAAGTCCAAGCCTCGAATCCAAATCAGAAAGTACCGAATCAGAGCAAACAAGCTTTTCTATTGGCGATGAAGCCTTACTGCAATCAAAACTTGCCGCCAAACACGGGCCAGACATAATGCAACACGCAAATACAATCAAAACAACCATAAAAGTACGATTTAAACCTTTCATAGACAGAGTCCCCCTCTACATGTCAAAGGCGAACACATGCTGCGGCATGATTCGACTGGGCCACGGCCGTCTTTATATCGAAAATATTGTTTTTAGCAAGTAAGCATCTCAAAGACATTCAGAGCAATACCGTTTGTTGACCATCTCACTTCTGATCATCATATCGACAAGATTGGCGACATGTACGATAAAATCTGGTTTATGCCATGATTGCCGAATCCACACGGCAGAAGGTCCTCTCTAGCATTAACCGGGTGCAATTCGCCGCCCCTGCCTCCAAATACAGTCCATGCCTCGGCAGTGCCCTGGAGCAGCACGGTTGACCTTGGTTGCCCCCTGTTACTCAACCAAGAAACTATGCCGCTTGCAGTTTTTTGCCTTGCTTTATCAAGCATTGCATTCCTGGCAACCTGGCTTCACAAAACGTTCGGCCCTGCCGCTCTCATGCCGGCCCGATCAAAACGTATTCATCATCCCGCTCTGGACACACGTTCCCCCGTACGTAAATAAAAATTTACGTGCTCCTCCCGCAGTTATACACCGCCTATATGTCCCCGGAGCTATACCCGGGCCATCGACAGCCGCTTAAAGGAGGTTTTCGATGGATACGCTCTTCGTCATCGTCACCCTGGCCCTTATCGTCGGTCTTCTCGGCCTGATCGAACTGCTCGATCGGCAGGACAGGAGTTGACCATGAATCTCGTCGTCCTGGCCCTGGCCGTGGCCCTCTTTGCCTATCTGTTGGCCGCCTTGTGCAAACCGGAGTGGTTCGAATGACCATCAATGCCGTCATGCAGCTCGTCCTTTTCCTTGTCCTGCTGCTCCTGCTCTCCTGGCCGCTTGGGCTCTACGCCGCCAGGGTCTACCAGGGCCGCCCCTGCGGCCTGGACAAGGTCCTCGGCCCCTTGGAACGCCTGCTCTACCGCCTCTCGGGCGTCGATCCCGACCGGGAAATGAACTGGAAAACCTACGCCCTGGCCATGACGGGCCTAAACGCCCTGGGGTTCCTCGCCGTCTACGCCCTGGAGCGCCTCCAGGGCGGGCTGCCGCTCAACCCCCTGGGACTGCCCGGCGTGGACCCCTTCGTGGCCCTGAACGCCGCCATAAGCTTCGCCACCAACACCAACTGGCAGGCCTACGCCGGCGAAACCACCATGAGCATCCTCACCCAGATGCTGGGCCTGGCCGTGCAAAACTTCCTGTCCGCCGCCACCGGCATGGCCGTGGCCGTCGCCGTCATCCGGGGCATCGCCCGCCGGGAGACGACCTCCCTTGGCAATTTCTGGCAGGACATGACCCGCTCGGTGCTCTACATCCTGCTGCCGCTGTCCCTGGTCCTGTCCCTGGCGCTTATCTGGCAGGGCGTGCCCCAGACCTTCACCGCCCGGGTCGAAGCCGCCTGGATTGACCCTGCCGCCGTTTCGGCCCCCGCCCCGGACAGCCAGGCCGCTCCGCCGGCGACCCAGTCCATCATCCTGGGCCCGGTGGCCTCCCAAGTGGCCATAAAACAGCTCGGCACCAACGGCGGCGGCTACTACAACGCCAATTCCGCCCATCCTTTCGAGAACCCCACGCCGCTGACCAACCTACTGGAAGTGCTGGCCATCCTGCTCATCCCGGCCGCCTTTTGCCATACCTTCGGGGCCATGGTCGGCGACCGGCGGCAGGGACTGGCCCTGCTGGCCGCCATGACCATCCTTTTCGCCATCTTCGCCGGCCTGACCATGGCCGCCGAAGCGGTCCCCAATCCCGCCTTGGCCAGCATTGGCGTCCAGAACGCCCCGAGCCTGGAAGGCAAGGAAGTCCGTTTCGGCCCGACCGGCTCGGCCCTATGGGCCGCCGTCACCACCGCCGCCTCCAATGGCTCGGTCAACGCCATGCACGACAGCTTCTCGCCCCTGGGCGGCCTGTGGCCCATGCTCCTCATGCAGCTGGGCGAAGTGGTCTACGGCGGCGTGGGATCGGGGCTTTACGGCATGGTGGTCTTTGCCGTGGTCACGGTCTTCGTGGCCGGCCTCATGGTCGGGCGCACCCCGGAGTATTGCGGCAAGAAAATCGAGCCCTTCGAGACCAAGATGGCCGCGCTTATCATCCTCATCCCGCCCTTTGCCTGTCTGGCCGGCACGGCCCTGGCCTGCGTCATCGGACCGGCCGACGCCGTCTCCAACCCCGGCCCCCACGGGTTTTCCCAGATGCTCTATGCCTTCTCCTCCATGGGCAACAACAACGGCAGCGCCTTTGCCGGCCTGACCGCCACCTCGCCCTTCTGGACCCTGGCCGGGGGACTGGCCATGTTCGTGTCCCGCTACTGGCTCATACTCCCCGTGCTGGCCCTGGCCGGCTCCCTGGCCCGCAAGAAGCGTCTGGCCCAGGGACCGGGCACCCTGCCCACCCACGGCCCCATCTTCGTCGGCCTGCTCATGGCCGTGGTGCTGGTCGTCGGCACGCTGACCTTCGTGCCGTCCCTGGCCCTTGGGCCGGTGGCCGAACAGCTGGCTCTTTTCCAATAGAGGTGTCGTTATGACCAAGACCGCCAAACGTCCGCTTTTCGATCCGGCCATCGTCCGCCAGGCCGGCCTCGATTGCCTGCGCAAGCTCGCCCCGAGTCGCCAAGCCCGCAATCCCGTCATGTTCACCGTCTACATCGGCAGCATCCTGACCACCGTCCTGGCCATCCAGGCCGCCCTTGGCCACGGAGAGGCTCCGGTAGGATTCGTTGCCGCCGTGGCCGCCTGGCTGTGGGCCACCATCCTTTTCGCCAACTTCGCCGAGGCCATGGCCGAGGGCCGGGGCAAGGCCCAGGCAGCCGCCCTCAAGGGCCTGCGCCGCGACGTCGTGGCCAAAAAGCTCGCCGCCCCCCGCCGCGACGCCGCCGTGGCCCAGGTCCCGGCCAGCGCCCTGGCCCGGGGCGATCTGTTCCTGGTCGAGGCCGGCGATCCCATCCCCTCCGACGGCGACATCGTGGAAGGCATCGCCTCGGTGGACGAATCGGCCATCACCGGCGAAAGCGCCCCGGTCATCCGCGAGGCCGGCGGCGACCGCAGCGCCGTCACCGGCGGCACGCGGCTGCTGTCCGACTGGCTTATCGTGCGCGTGGCCTCCAATGCCGGCGAAACCTTCCTCGACCGCATGATCTCCCTGGTCGAGGGAGCCAAGCGCCGCAAGACGCCCAACGAAATCGCGCTGAATATCCTGCTCGCCTCCCTCACCCTGGTCTTTCTGGTAGTCTGCGTCACCCTGCGCCCCATGTCGGCCTATGCCGTGGCCGCCGCCGGCCAGGGCCAGGCCGTGACCATCACCGCCTTGACCGCGCTTTTCGTCTGCCTGGCCCCCACCACCATCGGCGGCCTCTTGTCAGCCATCGGCATCGCCGGCATGGACCGCCTCATCCAGGCCGGGGTCATCGCCACCTCGGGCCGGGCCGTGGAGGCCGCCGGCGACGTGGATGTGCTTCTCCTCGACAAGACCGGCACCATAACCCTTGGCAACCGCCAGGCCTCGGCCTTCCTGCCGGCCAAGGGCGTGGACGAACGCGCCCTGGCCGAGGCGGCCCAGCTCGCCTCCCTGGCCGACGAAACCCCGGAAGGCCGCTCCATCGTGGTTTTGGCCAAGGAACGCTTCGGCCTGCGCGGCCGCGACCTGACCGCCATGGGCGCGACCTTCGTGGCCTTCACGGCCCAGACCCGCCTGTCCGGCGTGGACCTGCCCGGCCGGACCATCCGCAAGGGCGCTTCCGACGCGGTCAAGGCCCTGGCCGAGGCCTCGGGCCAGCGCCTGCCGGCCGAGGTCGAACGGGCCATCCACGAGGTGGCCAAATCCGGCGGCACGCCCCTGGTCGTGGCCGAAAACGGTCGGGCGCTTGGCGTGGTCTGGCTCAAGGACATCGTCAAGGGCGGCATCCGCGAACGCTTCGCCGAACTGCGGGCCATGGGCATCAAGACCATCATGGTCACCGGCGACAATCCGCTCACCGCCGCCGCCATCGCCGCCGAGGCCGGGGTGGACGACTTCCTGGCCGAGGCCACCCCCGAGGCCAAGCTGGCCCGCATCCGCCAGTACCAGGCCGAGGGCAAGATGGTGGCCATGACCGGCGACGGCACCAACGACGCCCCGGCCCTGGCCCAGGCCGACGTCGGCGTGGCCATGAATTCCGGCACCCAGGCCGCCAAGGAAGCCGGAAACATGGTCGATCTCGACTCCAATCCCACCAAGCTCCTGGAAGTGGTGGCCATCGGCAAGCAGCTCCTCATGACGCGCGGGTCGCTGACCACCTTTTCCATCGCCAACGACATCGCCAAATACTTTGCCATCATCCCGGCCGTGTTCATCGCCATCTACCCGCAACTGGGCATCCTTAACGTCATGGGGCTGGCCACGCCCAAGTCGGCCGTGCTCTCGGCCGTCATTTTCAACGCGCTCATCATCGTCTTCCTCATTCCCCTGGCTCTTCGCGGCGTCAAATACGTGCCCGTGCCCGCCGCCGTCGCCCTGCGCCGCAACCTCCTCGTCTACGGCCTCGGCGGCCTGGCCGTGCCCTTCGCCGGCATCAAATGCATCGACCTCGCCATCGCCGCCCTGGGCTGGGCTTGAGGGAAGAATAGAGAAGAAATGCCTCCGGCGGCCGGGAGGGGGTAACCCCCTCCCGGACCCTCCCTGATAGGGGATTGAAGGGGTGAGGCGAAACAGGCGCGTATGCGGTAGTGATGGGAAAGACCATTTGGCAATTAAACGCTGCAAGACGGCGTTTGCAACAGGATCGAAAAACAGACAGCGGTCGAAACACCGCAAGACATAGGGAGAAAAAGATGTTTGTGAGCTTTATGCGGGAGCTTAAGCCTTCCTGCCTGATGTTTCTGTGGTTGAGCCTGATCACCGGCGTCGCCTATCCCCTGGCCGTGACCGCCCTGGGCGGAACGCTTTTCCCCCATCAGGCCGCCGGTTCGTTGGTTTCCCGGGACGGTCTCGTGACGGGTTCGGCGCTGATTGGCCAGCCTTTCGCCCCGGGGCGCTATTTCGCCGGCCGGCCCTCGGCCACGTCGCCTTTCCCCTGCAACGCCGCCGCTTCCGGCGGCTCCAATCTGGCCCCGACCAATCCGGCCCTGGCCGAGGCCGTGAAGACGCGCGCGGTCGAACTCGACGCCCTGGCCTCCGGCCGGCCCGTCCCCATGGATCTGGCCACGGCCTCGGCCAGCGGCCTTGATCCCCACATCTCCGCCGAAGCCGCCCGCTGGCAGGCCCCGGCCGTGGCCAAGGCCCGGGGCTTGGCCGAAAAAGACGTGGCCGCGCTCATCGCCAGCCAGACCGAAGGCCGGCTCCTTGGCGTCTGGGGCGAGGAGCGCGTCAACGTGGCTCGCCTCAATTTGGCTCTGGATGCCCTGGCCGGCGCGAAGTAAGGTGGGGCCATGCGCGACGAGGACAAACGGCCCGACCCAGACGCCCTGCTGGCCATGGTGCGCCGCGAGGAAGAGGAAAAGCGGCGCGGACAGTTGCGCATCTTCCTGGGCATGGCCCCGGGCGTGGGCAAGACCTACGCCATGCTGGAAGCGGCCCGGCTCAAGATGGCCGAAGGCGTCGCCCCCCTGGTCGGCGTGGTCGAGACCCACGGCCGGCAGGATACCGAGGCCCTGCTCTACGGCATGGACCTCCTGCCCCGCCAACGCATCGACTACCGGGGGCATGTGCTGGAGGAATTCGACCTCAACGCCGCTCTGGAAGCCCGCCCGCCGCTCATCCTGGTGGACGAGCTGGCCCACGCCAACGCCCCGGGCTGCCGCCATCCCAAACGCTGGCAGGACGTGGAGGAACTCCTCGAACACGGGCTTAACGTCTGGACCACGCTCAACGTCCAGCATCTGGAGAGCTTAAACGACGTCGTGGCCCAGATCACCGGCGTGCGGGTACGCGAGACCGTGCCCGACGCCGTTCTGGCCAAGGCCCAGTCGGTCATTCTAGTTGACCTGCCGCCCGAGGACCTGCGCCAGCGCCTGCGCGGCGGCAAGGTCTACCTGCCGCGCCAGGCCGAGTGGGCCGGGGAGAACTTCTTTCGCAGCGGCAACTTGAGCGCCCTGCGCGAACTGGCCCTGCGCCAGACCGCCAGCCGGGTCAACACCGAGGTGCTGGTCTACCGCAAGGGCCACGCCATCGAAACCACCTGGCCCACGGCCGAGCGCATCCTCGTGTGCGTCGGCCCTTCGCCCACCTCGGCCACCCTGGTGCGGGCGGCCAAACGGCTGGCCGATGGTCTCCACGCCGATTGGCACGCGCTATTTATCCAAAAAAGCCCCGAAGGCACGCCAACCGCCCGGGCCATGGACAACCTGCGCCTGGCCCAGGAGCTGGGAGCGCAGACCCACGTGCTCACCGGAGCCGACGTGGCCCGGCTCATCGTGGGGTTTGCCCGCCAGCACAACGTCACCCGCATCGTCATCGGCAAGCCCCTTCGCCGCAGCCTCCTCGACATCCTGCGCGGCAGCCCCGTGGACCGGCTGGTGCGCGAAAGCGGCGAGATCGACGTCCACGTGATCAAAGGCCAAGACCCGCGCTCGCCGGCCTCGCACCCGCCCCGCCGCGCGCTCCCCAGGGGAAAATGGCGGGATCTGCCGGCCGCTTTCGGCATTGTGGCCGCCTGCACCGGGGCGAGCTTTGCCATGTATCCTTATTTCGCCCTGGCCAACCTCATCATGGTCTATCTGGTCGGGGTCGTGGCCGCCTCGGTCTGGCTGTCCCGACGGGCCTCGGTGGCAGCCTCCGTCGTCAGCGTCCTGGCTTTCGACTTCTGCTTCGTACCGCCCCGCTTCAGCTTTTCCGTCACCGACGCGGGCTATCTCGTCACCTTTATCATCATGTTGGTGGTGGCCCTGGTGCTCAGCGGCATGGCCTCGCGCCTGCGCGCCCAGGCCGACAGCGCCGTGCTGCTCGAACGCCAGGCCTCGGACTTAAGCGAATTTTCCCGCAACTTGGCCATGGCCCGCGGGGCAGCCAATCTGCTGCGCGTGGCCCACGAGCACATTGCCCGCATTTTTGGCTGCACGGCCTTTGCCCTGACGCCAAACGCCGACGGCAAACTGGAAAACGCCTTTGTCGCCGACGTCCATGACGTTCTGGATGACAAGGACGTGGGCGTGGCCCAATGGGTCTTCGACAACGCCAAACCGGCCGGCCTCTCCACCCAGACCCTGGCCGAGGCCGACGCTTTGTATCTGCCCCTGCCCGGTTCCGAGGCCGTGCTTGGCGTCCTGGGACTGCGCCCCGACGCCCCGGAAGCGGCCGACGCCTTGGAATTGCCCGACCGTCGCCGACTCCTCGACGCCGTGGCCCAGCAAACCGCCCTGGCCCTGGACGTTGACCGGCTGGAGGAAAAAGCCAAGACCACGCTGGTCGCGGCCGAGCGCGAAAAGCTGCGGGCCGCCCTGCTTTCCACCGTCACCCATGACTTCAAGACGCCGTTGTCCGCCATCGCCGGTTCGGCCGAAAGCCTCATGGCCCTGGGCCCGTCCGCCACGCCCGAGGTGCGGCAGTCTCTCGAAGAAAACATCGCCCACGAAGCCTCGCGCCTGGAACGGCTGGTGGACAACCTGCTGCGCATCGCCGCCCTGGAGTCCGGCTCGGTCGTGCCGGACATCCGACTCGTCCCTCTGGAGGACGTGGTCGGCGCGGTCCTGGCCCGCCTGGAAAGCGCCCTGGCCGGACGCGAGGTGCGCCTGGACATTCCGGCCGATCTGCCCCCCATCCCTATGGACGAAGTGCTCATGGAGCAAACCCTGCTGAATTTGTTGGAAAACGCGGCCAAACACACCCCGCCCGGCACGCCCATCGGCATCACCGCCGCCGTGCGCGGCGGCCGGGCGGTCATCGAGGTGCGCGACGCCGGCCCAGGGCTGCCGCCGGGCGACCCCGACAAACTCTTTGAACGGTTCCAGCGCGGCGACCGGGCCGGCCCCAGCGGCTACGGCCTGGGCCTGGCCATCTGCCGGGCCGTGGCCAAAGCCCACGGCGGTTCCATCGTCGCCGAGGCCGGCAAGCCCCAGGGCGCGACATTCACCATCACCCTTCCCCTGGAAGCCCATGAGCAGCCCGACCATCCTCGTCGTTGACGACGAACCGGCCATCCGCCGGTTCCTCACTCCCTTTCTTGCGGCCGAGGGCTACACCGTCGTCGAGGCCGCCACGGGCCGTGAAGCTCTGTCTTTGGCCGAATACCAAGACCCCGACGTCATCCTGCTCGACCTGGGGTTGCCCGATCTCGACGGCGAGGAGGTGCTGCGCGCCCTGCCCATATGGCGGCGGGCCAGGGTCATCGTGCTGTCGGTGCGCTCCCGGGAACGGGACAAGGTAACGGCGCTGGATCTCGGCGCGTCGGACTACCTGACCAAGCCCTTCAGCCTGGCCGAGCTGGCGGCGCGCATCCGGGTCTGCCTGCGCCGGGGCGCGGCCCAGGGCGAGGCCGCGCCGTCGCGCTACGTTTTCGGCGAGCTGGCCATTGATCTGGAAGGCCATACTGCCGTCCTGGCCGGGCAGGACGTCCATCTGACGCCCACGGAGTTCAAACTCCTGGCCTATCTGGCCCGCCACGCCGGCAAGGTGGTCACCCACGGCCAGCTCTTGCAGGCGGTCTGGGGCCGCCACAGCCAGGGGCAGGAGCATTACGTGCGCATTCATATCCACAAGCTGCGCCAGAAGATCGAACACGACCCGGCCAGACCCCGCTATCTGCGCACCGAGACCGGCATCGGCTACCGGTTCGCCGGCTGACAGGCACACCTCCCTTTTTTCCCGAAACTGCAGGAGAAGTCGCCGAAAGGCATTGCCCGAACGGGACTTGACCGCCTATATCGTCTATAGTGATTTTCCCATGCCGGGGGGCCAAAACCATGCAGCACAGGAGCATGACCATGAAGCGTGACGCTGATCTGTTGACGGCAATCCTCAACAAGATCGAAGAATCGAAAGATTCCTGGGTTTCCCTCGGATTCGACCTGTTCCCTGGGCACTCCAGGCAAAGCATTCTCCATCACATGGAGTTGCACATCGACAAACAGCATATCATCACGCATGGCGAGGTCGCCCAGGGAGACTCGGGCGACGTCTACCCCGTGAAGGTCAGGATGACCTGGGCCGGCCACGACTGGCTGGAAAAAAGCCGATAACCCTTGCCCTGCCGAGGGCGGACTTTGCGGACAATCCTTTCTGTCTCACCAGATTCGAAGCGCCCGATTCTCCGGCAAGGGTCGGGCGCTTGCCGCACCTAGCCGGCGTGGCCGCTCTTGGCTTCGGTCTCCACGCCGGCCTCGCCACCAGCACGTTTGCCCGGCACGCCCCCCCGTCATCCGCGATACGCCCATGTTTTTACCGCCGTGGCCGCCATGAGGGCCGGCGGCGGCGCCTTGTGCCTGGCCGTGGGCCTGCTCCAAGCCTTCCTTTTGCTCTGCTTCTCCAGAAAAGCCCGGCGCGACAAACGATCCTGCGGCACAGAAGGATCAGGCGACCGACGCCGGTGATTGGGCCTGGGCCGCAATAAACTCGGGATAGCTGGAGCGAAACAGTTGTCTGGCCTGCTCCAGGCTGGTCGCCAGGGATTCGGCGGCTGGAATGCCCGTTTCCTCCAGGCAGCGCTCCACCGCTTCAATGACGGCAAAGTTGAACGTCAGACAGGCCGACTCCACGAGGGCCACAAGGGCCTTGACGTCATTGTTGCGGACCAAGCGGCGCAGATAGCCGCCCATAGAGCCGGCATCCCAGGCATAGCCCAGGGCCTGGGCGATGATGACGTCGTTGCTCCCGCCGTTTGCGCCGGGCTGGTCGAGCAGGCCGGCCATGTCAAGGTGGCCGCCGGGCACGCTGAAGGCCAGTACGGCCAGCCGGGCCTCCTCGGCGCTGCCGGCAGCCACGGCGCGGACCAGATGCGGTTGCGCCAGGGCGAAAAACAGTTTGGCGCAGGCATTGCCCTTGCGCCAGTTCTCCCGGGAATGGGCGTCCAGCACAGCGCCGACTGATGCTCCCGGAGCGCTCACACTGTGCAAATAATCGTCTATCCGCTGCAAAACGGCCATGTCTCCGGCCTTCCACAGCGTCTTGCATTGCGCATAATGCAATAAAAAGAGCGACTCCTGGGGCGTATTGAGAAAAAACGGCTGCAAAGATCCCAACACATACTGACAATGCTGGTATTCGACATAATCAGGATCCGAAAGCAGCTGATTTTGAAAAATGTCGCAACATTGCTCCATAATGATCGCAGTTTGCGCTTCCTTGACGGCATAGCCGCGGATACCCAGACGTGTCTCTGGCTTCTCCAGTTCTTCCAGCTGTTGTTCGATGGCAGTTCCGCGATAGCAGGTCAATTTGGAATTGATGGATTGCAGTGATGGAAAATCGATATCCTTCATGACGCTTATCGTTTGCCGCATCTCGGAAGCGCTGGTCCAGGGATCGAAGAAAATAAAACCAGGATTGATGGTGATGCCCAAATCGTTGAGGACGGCAATGGCCCGGACATGCTCCTCGACGGTCTCTTTCTTGTTGTAACGATCGAGAACGGCCTGAGAAAACGACTCGATGCCCAGAAAAACGCCGGCCAGGCCGGCGGACTTCAGGATCTTGAGGAGTCGCTTGTCGATGGCTGAGGATCGGCACATAAATCCAAAGCGGATGCAAGGCAGTTTGTCCCGCACAAGCTTGGCGAAACGTTCGGCCCGCAGAAAGGAAGGCTTGGAATTGAGGATGAAGTTGTCGTCCACAAAATAGAAGTGGGCGATGTTGTACGTTTTATAGAGAAACACCATTTCATCGACCACGTCGTCGATGTCCCGGGGCCGCCATTTCCTGATGGGACCGGCTTTGGGGATACTGCAAAAACTGCATCGGTACGGACAACCCCGCGAGGCGGCGACGCTGGCCTGGGCATGCATCTTGAGCTGCCAGGGCAACATGTCCCGGGCGGGCCAGGCAAGAGCGTCCACATCAAGGGCTTGCTCCTGGACAAGCTCCAACACCTCGCCAGGCACGGCGTCCTCAAGCATGGCCAACGCCTGCGGGACAAGCGTTTCGCCTTCGCCCCGAATGATCGCATCCGGACTGAAACAGGCCAACTCGTCGGCCGGCAGGGAAGAAGCCAGAATGCCGCCGATCAGGATCTTGGCCCGGGGATGGCGCTTGCGGACCTGGGCGGCCAGGGCCACGCCTTGCCCGGCGTTCATGGCCGAAAGGCTCAGGCCGACATAATCGGGCGAAGTGGCCCTGAGCACTTCGGGAACGTGGGCCATGGCCTTGTCGACAAGGCTGCAATCCCACAGCGTCACGTCATGGGTCTTGCCCAGCTCCCGACGCACGGAGGCGGCGACATAGCCCAGTCCCAGACTTTCCAGATGCAGCTGCGCCCCGGTTTCTGGATTGGGCGGCGGATTGAACAGCAACAACTTTTTCCGAATCGCCATATCGCGTGTCCTCCTGGCAAGGCAGCTCCCACTCCGTTCCCGGAGACTCCCCATGCTCAGGGCTTCTAGTCGATAGGCATCGAAAAACGTTACGCCGTCCCGGCCTGTTCCAGACAAGCCCGAAACGCCCTTGGTCTGGGTGAAGACCATCGAACGCCTCACCCGCGACAGCGCTCCCCCTGCTGCCGCAGCCCTGCCAACCTGCGGAATTTATGTGATAACTCCAGTTTACACCGGACGAAACTGTTTCCCGCCAACCGCTTGCACTGCATAAACATTTCTTAAAGAAAATATTTGGTTCGGAAATTGCTTTGTGAATTGCGGCACAAGGAAATTCCCCTTGTGAACAAAATCACTTTTGCGGCGCGTCGGCAGGCAACCTCAGGCATCACCGGCAATCCCTGTTGGGGTAGGAGAAAGGAGCCTATGAGCCAGAAGACAGGATTCACCGAGGACAAGGTCGCGCTCCTTGTCGGGGCCAGCGTGTTCATCCTGGCCTTTTGCAACGTGTTCGGGCTGGATTTGCTCGGTTGGGTGGTCAAGCCCAACATCTGGACGTCGCTGGACAAGGTGCTCACGCCTTCGACGGCCGCTTACAAGGCCCTGCCCGGCATCGCTTCCCTGTGCATCACCTATGTGGCCCTGACCGGCGTCCTGACGCTCGGCGTCAAACTGCTTGGCGCGGACACCAAGGAATTTTTCAAGGCCTTCACCATCGTCTTCTTCGTCACCTTCATCTGTTACGCGGCCGGGCACTACGCCCAGATCGCCGCCACCCCGGACACGCTGAAGAAGTTCAACATCCCCTGGTCCCTGGGACTGACCGGCGAAGCGGGATTCATCATCGCCCTTCTGGCCGGCATCTTTGTCGGCAACTTCATGCCGGGCACGGCCAATGCCCTCAAGGCCGCCTGCCGCCCGGAAATGTTCGTGAAAATCGCCATCGTCATCATGGGCTCGGAACTCGGCGTCAAGGCCGCCGACGCCATGGGCCTGGCCTCCTCCATCATCTTCCGAGGCCTTTGCGCCATCGTCGAGGCCTACCTGATCTACTGGGCCGTGGTCTATTACGTGTCGCGCAAGTACTTCAAGTTCAGCCGCGAATGGGCCGCACCCCTGGCCTCGGGCATCTCCATTTGCGGCGTGTCCGCCGCCATCGCCACCGGCGGGGCCATCCGGGCTCGTCCGGTGGTGCCCATCATGGTCTCCTCCCTGGTCGTGGTGTTTACCTGCGTGGAAATGGTCGTCCTGCCCTTCGTGGCCCAGTGGTGGCTGACCGGCGAGCCCATGGTGGCCGGCGGCTGGATGGGCCTGGCCGTCAAGTCCGACGGCGGAGCCATCGCCAGCGGCGCCATCGCCGACGCGCTCATCAGGGCCAAGGCGCTTTCCGACTTCGGCATCAAGTACCAGGAAGGCTGGATCGTCATGGTGACCACCACCGTGAAGATCTTCATCGACGTCTTTATCGGCATCTGGTCCTTTGTCCTGGCCTACATCTGGTGCACCAAGTTCGAGCGCTGCCCGGGCCAGCGCATGCGCTTCTCCGAAGTCTGGAACCGCTTCCCCCGCTTTGTTCTGGGCTACATCCTCACCTTCCTCATCCTGCTGGTGCTGTGCGCCAATTCCGCCGACGGCATGAAGCTTGGCAAGAACATGGTGGGCGCGCTCAATTCCCTGCGCGTCATCTTCTTCTCCCTGACCTTTTTTACCATCGGCGTGGTCTCCAACTTCAAGAAGCTCTGGGAAGAAGGCATCGGACGGCTGGCCGCCGTGTACGTGGTTTGCCTGTTCGGCTTCATCATCTGGGTGGGCCTTTTCATCTCCTGGCTCTTCTTCCACGGCGTCAAGCCCCCCCTGGCCGGCTAACCTCACAAGGAGCGCATCATGGAACAGTTAAACGACCTCAAGTTCGCCGAAGAAATCAAGAAGATGGAATACGAGCCCCTGGACGCCACGGAAAAGCGCCTGGTGGCCTGGAGCCTGGGCATCGGCGTCACCCTGCTCGTCGTCTTTTACTTCGCCAGCAACGTCTTTTTCCCCGGAGCGCATGGGTAGTTTCGTAGAGAGAAGATATGCCTCCGGCGGCCGGGAGGGGCTAAGCCCCTCCCGGACCCTCCCTGCAAGGGGTGTTGGGTGATGGGCGGGGGCGTTGCGTGATTGATGATTGTTCAACGGCATGAAATACGCGCACAAACGCCTTTGGGCGCATTGGCGCGGACATGGAGGAGACGATGCCGGCCTTTGCCCTGCGCTACATCAGCGGCCCCCAGCTGCAACTGACCATCTCGGACGAACACACCGTGGAGGCCGCGTCACTGGACGAGGCCCTGCGCACCCGAAGCGACTGGCCCATCGAACGCAACTGGCCCGGCACCTGCGCCTGGGCCAAGAATCCCGGCACCAGCCTGTATCATGTCGAAGCCTGGGAAGGCACACTCCTTGGTTGACCGGACCTGCCCAACCATATGCCGCGAACCCCGACGCCCCGGCCGGACTATCTCCGACCGGGGCGTTCTGTTTGGCGACAGCGCCGCGCCAGGCTTCCCCGCTTTCCGTCTTGTCATTGGAGGCCCGTTCCACTTCGGGCCTTGGGCGCGTAGCATGGACCCGACGGCAGCGGCCTAGGCCTGTCGTTGAGGAGTCGGCCATGCCCAGCCCAGCCACTTCCCGATTACCGTCCGTGGACGCCCTGCGCGGCCTGGCCATCGCCGCCATGATCGTGGTCAACAATCCCGGCGACCGGCGCTTCGTTTATCCCCAACTGCTCCACGCCCATTGGCACGGTCTGACCCTGGCCGACGTGGTTTTTCCCTTGTTTCTCTTCCTGGTCGGCGTGTGCGTCGCCTTGGCCATCAATCCCGACAAGGCTCGCGACGCCAAGGGGCGCTTCAGCCTCTGGCGCAAAATCCTCCCGCGCGCCGCCGTGCTCTTTGCCCTGGGATTGGGAGAAAACGCCTATCTGCGTCTGAGCTTCGAGGCCCTACGCATACCCGGCGTGCTCCAGCGCATCGCCGTGGTCTATCTCGCCGCCGCCTGGCTCCAGTCGCGCCTGTCCAGCCGGTCGCTGGCCGTCGTCGCCAGCGCAACGCTCCTGGGCTACTGGCTGCTGCTGGCCGCCGTGCCCGTGCCCGGCCACGGCCACCCGTCCCTGGCCATGGAGCCCAACCTCCAAGGCTGGCTCGACCAGCTCGTCCTTGGACGCCACATCTGGAAATTCGGCACAACCTGGGACCCGGAAGGCGTCCTGTCCACATTGCCGGCCATCGCTTTGGGGTTCATCGGCGTGCTGGCCGGCCGCTGGCTGCGCCGAGGCAGCGCCCGGCCCGGGCGCGCCGGTCTGTTCGGACTGCTCATGGCCGCCATCGGCCTAGCCTGGAACGCCGTTTTTCCTTTCAACAAATCCCTATGCACGAGCTCCTTCGTGCTCTTCACCGGCGGCCTGGGCCTGCTGCTCCTGGCCGTGGCCCACGCCGTCCTCGACGGCCGCCCCCCGGCCGCCTGGGCGCGCCCGCTGTGCATCCTCGGCCGCAACCCGCTGTTCCTCTACGTCACGGCCTCGTTTCTGGCCGCCAGCCTGCGCCACATACGGGTGCTCGGCGCGACAGGCCAGCCCCTCAGCCTGCAAAAGGCCATTTATTTCGACGTGTTCCATTTTCTGCCGCCCGGCCCCTTCCCTTCCCTGTGCTGGGGGCTGCTCATGCTGGCCGTCATGTTCCTGCTGGCCTTGGCCCTTCATGCCAGGGGCATCGCCATACGGCTCTGACTTCCTGCCGTTTCTCGAAAAAACCATCAGACGCTCTGCGCAGCACGATAATCCGCAATCTCCGCCGTGAGGTATTGTCTAGGGCATCCCCAGCGTCGCCCAAGCGAGCGCATCTGTCTCCAGCCGCTGACCGGACCGTTTGTCGGTTTTGCCATGTAGCGGCGGACCATGAAAAACCCCGCCGTCGCGGGCTGCGACGACGGGGCTCAAAGGGCGTAATCGACGCTTTGCGTCAGTAGGCCGCGATAGGAAAGTCCTCCACCGTGCCGGGCACGCCGGTGGTCGGGGTCTGCTCGCCGCCGGTGAGTTCCTTGACGCGTTCGGAGATGTAGAGGTCGAGCATTTTAAACGTCACCCGGCCGGTGCGCTTGACGTCGGCCTTGCCGAGCACGCCTTCCACGAGCGCCTTGGTGAAGGCCCCGTTTTGCCAGTCCGGCTTTTCCAGGGAGTACTGCCGGCCGGTGGAGGCGGCAAAGACAATGGCTCCGTTGCCGGCGCTGGAAAGCTCGTTTATCACGCCGTTGACGTCGGTCATGCCGCGGCGCGACGCCCCCATGATGGAACCGCTGTGGCAGGTGTCCACGAAAAAGAGCGTCTTGCCGGCGATGTTGCGGATGGTCTTTTGCACTTCCATAAACGGCAACCCCGAGGCCCGCAGCTTCTCCAACTCCACCGTGGTCGGCAGGAAGTAATAGTCGCCGTTTTTGTCGTTCACCCCATGGCCGGCCAGGAAGATCATGGCCACGTCGTGCTGGGTGGTCTGGCGCTCGATCCAGTCCAGGCCGTTGAGGATGGCTTCCTTGGTGGCGGCCTCGTCGGTCAGCGTACGCACCACCACGTCGCTGTAGAGCTTGCCCTTTTGCAGGGCCATGGCGGCGGCGAAGTCCTTGGCGTCCTTGGCCGGATAGGTCAGCGACAAGGACTTGTCGGCATAGGCCCCGGCCCCGATGGCCAGGACGTAGAGCTTGGAAGCCGGCGCGGCCGGCGCGGCGGCCCGGCCGGTCCACTTGAGCTTCACCGTGGCCGGAGCCGAGGGGCCGTTTTTGTTTTCGGCCACCACCGACAACACCACGTCACGCTCAGGCAGGGCCACGTTGCTGGTCAGCACGCTGGGCTCCAGGCCCCGGCCGGCGAGGTTCGGACGCTGCTCCAACACGCGCGCGCCGTCCACCAGCACCCGCACGGCCGTCACATCCTCGCCGCCGGGGCTGCGCACGGCGTATTTGACGGCCATGTCCGGCGCGGCAAATCCCCCGCCCGGAGCCGGGCTCAAGATTTCCACCACCGGCGGCCGGGCGGTCAGCACCGAAGGCGCGCGCACATCGCCGCCCCGGGCCACGTTGGCCGCGGCCAGGGCCCGGTCCTCGTCCAGGGCGCGCGGCACCATGTCCACCACGTCGGGCCGGTGGTAGGCCTCGCGGAAACGCGAGGCCGGGAAGAAGTCGGCCGCGTGGTCCGGGCCGTTGTTGACGTTCCAGCCGATCATGTCCTCGCCGCCCGGGGAGGCGTCGTAGTAGCCGGTGGGGGTCCACAACACCCAGCGTTTGCCGTCGGCGTTGGGGAAATAGGCCAACAGTTCCCGCCCGTCCTCCAGGCGATACCAACGGATGGAGCCGTCGCCCATGGCCGCGACGACCATCCGGCCGTCGCCGCTGACATTGACCGCCCAGACCGTGTCCGGGGCCGGCGTTTGCCACAACGGCGCGCCATCGGCTCCGTAGGCCCGGACGTTCCAGGAGGTGCCCAGGATCAGCCGGCGGTTGTCCGGGGCGATGGCCAGGGAAAAGGCGGTCTCGAAATCCTTCATCTTGAGGGGCTGGCCGTTAAGCGTCGGCGTGCGGCCGCCTTCCCAGCCGGCCACGGTCAATCCCGTGGCCTGGGTCCGGGGCGCGGCCATGTCCGGGGTCACGGCGTCGATGTGGCGCAGATCGCGGCCGGGCAAGGCGAAGCGGTAGACGCCCTTGCGCCCGCCCACGGCATAGCCCACCGTCTCGCCGGTGCGGTCGAGGTAGAAGGCCCGCACCGAGGACCGGTAGTCCTGGATGGCCGGGGAGCGGGTCATGCCGAAGCTGCCGTCCGGGCGCAGCACGCCCCAGCGCGGGGCCACCGTGCCGTAGGCCACGCCGCCGTCGGGCAGCGGACACAGGGCCACCACGGCGGATTTGCCGGTGTCGAGGTCGCGGTATTGCACGTAATCCGACGGCTTGAAGCTGCGGATGGGGCAGCCTCGGTCCGTGACCCAGCGGCCGGCGGCCAAAAGCGACCCGTCGGCGGCAAAGGCGACGGTGGCGAGGTTGCCGTTGTCCACGCCGGCCAGGTTCGGCGCGCCGAGCAGGCCCAGAGTTTCGGCGTCCAGGACCGTGACGGCCGGGGTGTCGGTGAAGCCCACGGCGAGCTGGCTGCCGTCGGGGGAAAAGGCCAGGGAAAAGGGCCGCGCCCCGCCCTGGGTCTGGGTCTTGGCGAGCAGGGTCAGGCCCGTGTCGGCCACGCGGTAAAGCCGCACCGAGCCGTCGTAGCAAGCCGTGGCCAGATGCCCCTTGCCGTCAAAGGCCGCGCCGTAGCTTTCGCCCTTGTAGTCGCGGTCCTGGCCCACAAGCGCCAGATCGGACAGCCGCCAGACGCGAAGGCCGTCCTCGCCCATGACGGCAGCCAGATAGGCCCCGTCGCGGGAGACGGCCAGATGGTTGACCACGCTTGGCAGGCCGGTCAGCCGGCGCACGAGCTGGCCGGATTCGCGGTCGAACACGTAGACGCTGTGGGCCTTGTCCCAGCCGTAGCCGGACCAGCCGCCGCAAAAGACGTAGCGGCCGTCGGGGCTCATGGCCACGCTGTAGAGGCGGCCCTCGTATTCGTGGCCGATGGGCGGACGCAGCACGCGCAGTTGTTCGCCGGTCTTGATGTCCCAGACGCGGCAGGTCTTGTCGTCGGAGGCCGTGGCCAGATAGCGGCCCAGCCCGTCCACGGCGATGCGTTTGATAAGCGCCGTGTGCATGCCGGTTTCGATGCGCAGGATCGGCTCGGCGGGCGGCGTTGCGGCGGCGGCGTGGGTGAAGGAGAAAAGGAGAACGAGAATGGTGAGAACGAGTACGCGAAGGCGCATGGGCAGACTCCTCGCCCAATACCGGGCGGCGCGCATTCTTCTCCCCGCCGCCCGCCCGCGTCAAGTCCGCAAGGGCCGTGCCAGGGCCGGAAAGCCTGCCCTGGCGCGGCGTTTCGACCTTTGTTAACGCTTCATGAATTTCCGCTCATGCGCCGCAGGCGCGCACTCCCCTTTCACCCTCTCGCCCGCCACGACACTCCCACCAGCCAAAATCACCCAAATGGGGGGTCCGGGGGCCTCAGGCCCCCGGCCGCCGGAGGCATTCCCCCTTCCCCACTCCCTACCGAGGCCGGGCGGCTTGGTCCACCAAGTAGGCCATGGACTGGTAGGGGATGCCGCCGTGGAAGGACAGGCCGATTTCGCAGGTGCGGCTGTTGCTGTAGCCGGCCGTGACCGTGGCCGGCAGCTGCCCGGGCAGATCGGCCAGGGCGGCGGCATTGAGTTCGGGGTAGAAAAAGCCCCGGTCGCCGGCAAAGCCGCAGCAGTGGATGTTGCGCGGGATGACCACCTGCTTGGCGCACAGCTTGGCCAGGGCGGCGAACTTGGCCGACAGGCCCATTTTCACCGACGAACACGAGACATGCAGGGCCACGGCCGCGTCCACCGGGGTCAGATCGAGATGCGGCAGGCAGAAGTTGTGGATGAATTCCACCGGCTCGTGGAGTTTGAGGCCCGGCTCCATCTTGCAGCGCATGGTGTAGAGACAGGGGCTTGCGTCGCACAGGATGGGGATCGCGCCGTTGTCGCTGGCTTTGCGCAGCACGGCCTCCAGCTCGGCCGACTTGCGCCCGGCGTCCTCGTGCATCCCCTTGGATTCCAGCGTCAGGCCGCAGCACAGCTCCTTTAAGCCCTCGGGGAAGATGACGTCGTAGCCGGCCTTGGCCAAAACGGACATGACGGCGGCAAAAAGCCCGCGCTGGTCCGGGTCCAGGGCCGAGGGGCCCATGGCCCGGGTGGTGCAGCTCGGGAAATAGACCACCTGCCGGCCCTTGCCCTGGCTGGTGTTCTTGAGGTCCAGACGGGGCGCGCCCTTGGGGGCGTTGGGCGTCCAATAGGGCACGATGCCGCCGGAGAGCTTGCGCAGGCCGTGGGTCATGGCGGTCATGGCCTTGGTGCCAAGCAACTTGTGGACGCCGTGGGACAGCCACAAGCCGCCGCCGGCCAGGGTCGTCACCAAGCCGTAATGGTCGGCCACGAAACGGCCGATCTTACGCGCCCGGCCGCCGGCTTCCCGGCCGCGATAGCTTTTGGTGAAGGCTCCCGTGTCCACGGCCACGGGACAGACCGTGGCGCACAGGCCGTCGGCGGCGCAGGTGGCCGCGCCGTAGTAGGCGTAGGCGTCGTGGAAGTCATTGAATTCGCCCAGATCGCCGGTCTGCTTGGCCAGGGCCATGTGGCGTTGCAGCGCAATGCGCTGGCGCGGCGTGGTGGTGACGTTTCGCGACGGGCACACCGATTCGCAGTAGCCGCACTCGATGCAGCGGTCGATGATGGGATCGACGGCCGGCATGGGTTTCAAGTCCTTGAGGTGCACTTCCTTGTCGTCGTTTAAGATCACGCCGGGATTGAGGATGCCTTCGGGATCGAAGGCGGCCTTTAAGCGGCGCATATAGGCGTAGGCGGTGCGTCCCCACTCCATCTCCACGAACGGGGCCATGTTGCGGCCGGTGCCGTGCTCGCCCTTGAGCGACCCGTCGTAGCGGCCGACGACCATGGCCGCCACTTCGTCCAAAAGCGCCCGGTAGTGGGCCGTGGCGTCCGGGTCGCCGAAGTCCGGACAGAAGACGAAGTGGAGATTGCCTTCCAGGGCGTGGCCGAAAATGATGCCCTCGGCAAAGCCGTGGTCGCGCATGAGGCGCTGAAGTTCCACCGTGCCCTCGGCCAGCCGCTCGATGGGAAAGACCACGTCCTCGATGATGACGGCCGTGCCGGGCTTTCGCGCGCCGCCAACGGAGGTGAAAAGCCCGCGCCGGATGTTCCACAGCTTTTCGTAATCGTCCTTGCCGTCCATGAAAATGAGCGGAAAGACCGGCTCAATGCCGGCCACCCGAGACAGTGCGCCGTCGATGGCGGCCAGCAGCCCCGGTTTGTCGGCGGCGCGCACCTCCACCAAAATGGCGGCGGCGTCCTCGGACAATTCCTTGAGATAGGCCGGCATCCCGGGCTTGTCCTCCACCGAACGCAGCGAAGCCCGGTCCATGAGCTCCACGGCCGACACCGGGCCGGCCTTGAGCGCGATGGTGGCCCGGCAGGCGGCGTCGATGGTCGGGTAGATCATGAGCGACGAGGCCTTGTGGGGATGCTCGACCACGGTGCGGTAGGTGACCTCGCTGATAAAGGCCAAGGTCCCTTCGGAGCCGATGATGAGGTGCAGCAAAATGTCGAAGGGGTCCTCGAAGTCGATGAAGGCATTGAGGCCGTAGCCGGTGGTGTTCTTGATCTTGAATTTGCGGCGGATGCGCTCGGCCAGTTCGGCGTCGGCCAGGATTTCGGCGCGCATGGCGGCCAGCTCGGCCAAGAGTTCCGGCCGGGCTACGGCAAAAGCGGCCCGGGAGGCCGGGTCGGCGGTGTCCAGCGCCGTGCCGTCGGCAAAGACCAGGCGCATGGATTCCACGGTCTTGTAGCTGTTTTCTGCCGTGCCGCAGCACATGCCCGAAGAATTGTTGGCAGCGATGCCGCCGATCATGCAGGCGCTTATGGACGCCGGGTCCGGGCCGATCTTGCGGCCGTAGGGCGCCAGCCGGACGTTGGCCTCGGCCCCGATGACGCCGGGTTCCAGGCTGATGTGCCCCGCGCCGGGATGGATGCGCAGCCCGCGCCAGTTGCCGGCCAGATAGACCAGGACGGAATCGGTCAGCGCCTGGCCGGACAGGCTGGTGCCGGCGGTGCGGAAGGTCACGGCCACGTGTTCGGCGGCGGCGGCGCGAAGAATCCGGGCCACCTCGGCTTCGGTCACGGCCTTGATGACGATCTTGGGGATCAGTCGATAGAAGCTGGCGTCGTCGCCCAGGGCGAGGTTTCGAAACGGGCCGAGGAAAAGGCGCTCGGCCGGGATGAAGGCGTTTATGCGGTCGAGGAAGGCTTTATGGGCAACGGGCAGGCTTTCAGCGCGGCACGGCTCGGTCATGGACGGCTCCTTGGCGACGCGGCGCGTCGCGGGAAGGGGGAATGAGTGGAGCCGTTATGACACGGATGGGGGGATTTGGGAACGGCTGGTCGCCAACTTTGGCATTTCGCCGCCAGCGAAACGTTAAGTATTCTTATATAATATTTGACAAATCCTAAGAATCATACGACAAATCAGTAAAACAACAAAAATCGAAGCAAAAGAGCACACTATGGATATGCTACAGGAAGCTGAGGCGCGAAAACGGATCGAAAAAGAAGATGACTTAATCAACCACAGAATGACTTGGTGCATTGGTTCAAATTCATTTTTACTTGGCGCGCTAATGCTATCATCAAATGTAGGCATTAAGAATATTTTTGGAGCACTAGTCAAAAACATCATACCTTATGCAGGAGCAATGCTATCACTTACGCTATTAATTTCCATTCTTGCAGCTTGGAGTGCAATATGGAACTGGAGAAATCTATGTTCATACACGGGAGATAAAAACAAAAATGTCTTTTCTCCTCCAAAAATAGCTTTCTGTGGAAGCATTGCATCGATCACCTCGCCAGTTATTTTTTTATCAATATGGATAGTTTTAATTCATGCACAGATATTCGCCAAAACAATTGATGTTAATGACAAAACAATACTAGCATTCCAGAATGTATATAACTGGGGGCTTTGTATTATAGTCACTATAGTAATAAGTTCATTAATACTCTGGACATCCCACTTCGCTTCCAAAGAATTTTATTTTTGGCATAGAGCCAAAAATAACAACCATAAACTAATATCTTTTTTCAACTTCACCTGTTTATTACTATACTCGTTCAGTTACTGCTTAACAGAAAATTATGGGAAAACAATCTGCAATACTATCTGCTTCATAGGCTACATACTCTCACTCAATCACTTTCTTAATATAAACGACGACATCAACATTCCATCTTTAAACAACTTAAAACACGGATATCTAGACACAATCACCAAATACTCATACCTAGTAACAGCCATAACTTGGATAGCCCTCCTGTATTTGAGAACTATAATAATTTGGCCTGAAGCGTGCACAGACTTTGGCTACCCCCCACATTGACCTAACTTTACGTTATGCCATTCAATTTGACCAAAAAAGGCGTCCGTCGCCGGACGCCCGAAAAACATTTCAACCCACTGGCGGCAGGGCTACATCTTCCCCACCACCTCAATCAGCACGCTCGTCACCTTTTCGGCGTTCTCCTTGAAGATCGTCACGATCTCCTCCCAGGAGACGGGCGGCTCGTCGGTCTTCCAGCAGTCGTAGTCCGTGCTCATGGCCACCGACGCGTAGGGCAGCCCGGCCTCCACGGCCAGGGCGCATTCCGTGGCCACGCTCATGTTGATGACGTCCGCGCCCCAGGCCCGGAACATGTTCGATTCGGCGCGGGTGGAAAAACGCGGCCCTTCGATGGTGACCACCGTGCCCTTGTCGTGGTGGCGGTAGCCGAACTTGCGGCAGGCGTCGATGAGCAGCTTGCGCAGCGGCTCGGAAAACGGGTCGGCCATGGGCGTATGGGCCGGATTGTGCGGCTCGAAACGGTCGTGGAAGGTCAGCGCCCGACGCCGGGTGAAGTCGATGAACTGGTCGAGGATGACCAGATCGCCGCGCCCGATCTCGGCCCGCAGCGACCCCACCGCCGTGGTGGAGATGACGGCGGCGCAACCCACCGAACGCAGGGCGTGGATGTTGGCCCGGTAGTTGACGTGGGTGGGCGTGGCCGTGTGCGACCGGCCGTGGCGGGCCAAAAGCACCACGTCCTTGCCGGCGATCCTGCCCTGGCGCAGGGTCGAATTGGGCGCGCCGTAAGGGGTGTCCACCTCGATGTCGGACGGATTTTCCAGAATATTGGGGTCGTCCAGGCCGCTGCCGCCGATGATGCCGATCTTCATGCCGTTTTTCTCCGACTGGATGATGAACCAAGAACAAGCCAGGGCGCCAGAGGCTCCCGGACCGGGAAGAGCGCCTCGAGCGCTTTGTCCAGACAACCGCCGCGTCGGTGCGAAATCCGCCCTTAGGCGATCTGCAAAATGCTTTCGCAGCCGTAGGAACGCAGCTGCTCCTTGCCGTTTAAAAATTCCAGCTCGATGACCACGCCGATGCCGACGATGTCCGCGCCGAAGTGCTCCACGAGATCGATGACGCCCGACAGCGTGCCGCCCGTGGCCAACAAGTCGTCGATGACCAGCACTTTTTCGTCGCGCAAAAGCGCGTCCTCATGCATGCACAAGGTGTCGGAGCCGTATTCCAGATCATAGGAGATGGAGACGGTCTTGTACGGCAACTTGCCGGGCTTGCGCACCGGCACGAAGCCCAGGCCCATCTTGTAGGCCAGCGCCGCGCCGAAAATGAAGCCGCGCGCCTCGGCGGCCACGATTTTCGTGGCCCCGGAATCGGCGAAACGCTCGGCCAAAAGGTCAATGGCCCGGCGGAACCCGTCCGGATCGCCCAGAAGCGGCGTGATGTCGAAAAAGAGGATGCCTTCCTTGGGATAATCCGGGATGTCGCGAATAAGTGTACGCAGGTCCATGGGGCCTCTCCTTGGAAATTCAGTCGGGTAACCGCAGTCGCATAGGCAATTTTGCGCCGTCCGGTCAAGCCGGGCTTGGCGCGGCCGCCGCCTTGGGCTAAGGGATGCGGCCATGGAAAACGCCACCGCCCCCCTGCCCTGCGATGTCCTGGTCACGGCCGCCGTTGTGGTCACCCAAAACGACGCCCGCGAGGTGTTGCGCGACGCCGCCGTCGCCATAACCGGCGGCCGGGTCGCGGCCGTTGGGCCGCGCGCGCGGCTGGCAGCCGCCTACGCCCCGGCCGAAACCCTGGCCCTGGGCGAAGCCATGGTGCTGCCGGGGCTGATCAACAGCCACGGCCACGCCGCCATGACCCTTTTCCGGGGCCTTTGCGACGACGAAACCCTGTCCGTGTGGCTGAGCCAGCACATCTGGCCGGCCGAGGCCAAGCTCACGGCCGAGGCCGTGCGCCAGGGCACGCTTTTAGCCTGCGCCGAGATGCTCGCCTCGGGCACGACCTGCTTTCTCGACGCCTATTTCTACAACGACGCCGCCGTGGCCGCCGCCGAAGCCGCCGGCATCCGGGCCGTGATCTGCCAGGGCGTGTTCGACATGGAAAACGCCGGCTTCAAATCCGCCGACGCCTCCCTGGCCGAAGGCACGGCCCTGGCCGATGCGCTGGCCGGAAACGACCGGCTGCGCGCCGCCGTCTTCCCCCACGCCGTCTATACCTGCCGCCGGCCGACCCTGGAACGTTGCGCCGCCCTGGCCCGGGAACGCGGCCTGCTCCTGTCCACCCACGCCGCCGAGACGGCCCGGGAAAACGACGATTGCGTCAAAGCCAACGGCAAGCGGGTCATCCCGTATTTGCAGGAGCTGGGGATGCTCTCGCCGCGCACGCTTCTCGCCCACGGCGTGGCCCTGGACGAGGCCGACATCGCGCTCCTGGCCGCCTCGGGCACGGCCGTGTCCCACTGTCCCAAGAGCAACATGAAGCTGGCCAGCGGCATCGCGCCCGTCCAGGCCCTGCGTCAGGCCGGCGTGACGGTTGGCCTGGGCACTGACGGCCCGGCCAGCAACAACGCGCTGAACCTCTTTTCGGAAATGGCCTTCGCCGCCCTGCTGCAAAAGGTGGGCACCGGCGACCCCACGGCCCTTGAGGCCGGCGCGGTCCTGGACATGGCCACCCGCGACGGCGCCGCCGCCCTGGGCTGGCCCGAACTGGGCCGCCTCACGCCCGGCGCGCCGGCCGATCTGTGTGCCCTGGACCTGACCCGGCCGGCCCTGTGCCCCGGCCTGGACCCGGTGTCCGACGCGGTCTACGCCGCCAGCGGCGGCGAGGTGGTCCTCACCATGGTCGCCGGCAAGACGCTCTACCGCGACGGCGTGTTTTTGACCTTTGACTACGAAAAGCTGCGACGCGACGCGACCGAAACAGCGGCCCGGCTGACGGGGCGGTAACGAGCCGCCGGCCAGGCCTTGCCAGCATACCCAAAGAGGTATATTTCTTATGACGCGAACATCGCCGCCGACACGCGAAAAACCAATCCATTGGGTCGGCTCCGCCAAAAAGGATTTTCTGGAGTTCCCCATCCCTGTTCAACGCGAGATGGGATATGCCCTGGGATTGGCGCAGATCGGCGGCAAACACCCCCGAGTCAAACCCTGGAAGGGCCTGGGAACCGGCGTGTTCGAAATGCTTTCCGATGACGACGGCAATACCTTTCGTACCGTTTATGCCGTGCGTTTTGCCAGTGCCGTCTATGTGCTTCATGCCTTTCAAAAAAAATCCAAAACCGGCATCAAGACGCCCCAGGAAGATGCCGACTTGATCGCCAGCCGCCTGCAAAGCGCCAGGGACCACCACAAAAGACTCTATGCGAATTAACGGAGCCGTCATGCCAGACTGCGACATCACCGAGGGCACGACCAACGTCTTCGCCGACCTCGATTTTCCTGACGCGGCCGAGTGCCGCACCAAGACCCGGCTGGCCTCGGTCCTCAACGAGTGCATTCGCACGCGCCGCCTCAAACAAGCCCAAACAGCGGCCCTGCTCGGCATTCCCCAGCCCAAGGTGTCGGCGCTTAAAAACTATCGCCTCGACGGATTTTCCGTGGAACGGCTCATGGGATTTCTCACCGCCCTGGATTTGGACGTGGAAATCCTCGTGCGCCCTCGGCCGGAACATGCCGGAGCGGGGAGCATCACGGTGTCCCAGGTCCGCTGATCGCCTTCCCCGGCCACGGCCCCCGAAAAGTCCCTTGACAGGCCCGCCTGGCTCCGTAATAAAGGCTGGCTTTGCGCCGCAAATATTCCCGCGCCCCATCCCGCGCGGTCCGGAGGTTATCCCATGTCCCAGGTCATCACCGTCAATGGCGTCGAATGCCATCCCATCGTGGAGAAGTGCGAGGGCTGCGATCGCACCATGGAGCAGGATGGGGTCAAATACTGCAAGAGCTATCCCCTGCCCGAGCGCAAGTGGGCCCAGAAAGTCTGCAACTTCGCCACCCACATGAAGCTCGAAGTCGACAAGGGCGGCAAGGTCAACATCAACCCCCTCAAGGCCTCCAAGCGCGCCGCCCGCGGTCGCTAGACCCTGCTCTTTACTGCGTCACGCCCAGCCGGGAGGTCTTGCGCCTCCCGGCTTTTTGCGTTGCGTCCGGTTTGCCAAGCGCCCGCCGACCGGCTACATTGCCGGCTTTGGCGACTTCTCCACCCATAAGCCCGGAGCCCATATGCTAGACGACTTGCTGGCCCATATCGACGGCGAACGCGAGGCCGTCATCGACCTGCAACGCGAATTGACCGCCATCCCCGCCCTGGGCCCCGACAACGGCGGCCCCGGCGAGCGCGAAAAAGCCGACCGCCTCAAAGTCCTGCTGGCCGGCATGGGCTTCCCCGAAGTCCGCGAAATAAACGCCCCCGACCCCCGCGTGCCCTGCGGCCACCGGCCCAACCTCGCCGTTGTCATGCCCGGGGCCGACACCTCGCGCACCTTCTGGGTCATCTCCCACCTCGACATTGTGCCGCCCGGCGACCTGGCCCTGTGGAAGAACGATCCCTATGCCCTCACCGTCGACGGCGACCTCGTGTACGGGCGCGGCGTCGAGGACAACCAGCAGGCCGTGGTCAGCTCCATCCTGCTCGGCCGGGCCATCGCCGCCAAGAAACTGCTGCCGCCCATGAACTACGGCATGCTGTTCGTGGCCGATGAGGAAACCGGCAGCAAATACGGCCTCGACTACGTGGCCGCCCACCACGACGGGCTTTTCTCCAAGGATGACCTCTTCCTCGTGCCCGACTTCGGCCTGCCCACCAGCGAGATGGTGGAAGTGGCCGAAAAAAGCATGCTCTGGCTGAGGGTCATCGTCGAAGGCCGCCAGTGCCATGCCTCCACCCCGGCCGAAGGCGTCAACACCCTGGCCGCCGCTTCGCTGTTTATCCTCAAGATCCCCAAGCTCTACGACAAGTTCGGCGACAAGGACCCGCTGTTCCACCCGGCCAATTCCACCTTCGAGCCGACCAAGAAAGAAGCCAACGTCGAAAACATCAACACCATCCCCGGCCGCGATGTCTTCTACGTCGACTGCCGCGTGCTGCCCCGCTACAACCTCGACGACGTCCTGGCCGCCATCGCCCAGTACGGAAAAGAAGTTGAGGAAGCCTGCGGCGTCACGGTCAGCTACGAGATCGTGCAAAAGGAACAAGCCGCGCCGGCCACCGACGTCTCGGCCACCATCGTCACCCGGGTCATGGACGGCATCCGGCAAGTCTACGGAGCCGACCCCAAACCCATGGGCATCGGCGGCGGCACCGTGGCCGCCTACCTGCGCCGCCGGGGCTACCCGGCCGTGGTCTGGGCCACCCTGGAACACAACGCCCACCAGCCCAACGAACGCTCCAGCATCGCCAAAACCATCGGCGACGCTAAAGTTATGGCAAGAGTTTTGTATAGTTAGAGAAGAGAAAGATGCCTCCGGCGGCCGGGGGCCTGAGGCCCCCGGACCCCCCAATTGGTTGTGGGGGGGGTGGTATTGTGTCGGCGGGTGGAGGTAGAGTGAACATCAAGCGCGCTTGGAAAAGGCTCCTTATGGAGCAGTGCCGCCGACCCGGCGGCATCCTTGGCGAATACATCGGCCGGCGCATGAACCGCAGCCACTACGCCCTGACCACCTGGGGCCTCTCCCAGGTGGTCGTCGCCCCGGACGAGGACCTCCTCGACATCGGCTGCGGCGGCGGCCGCACCCTGGCCCGGCTGGCCGCCCTCGCCCCGCGCGGACGCATCTGCGGCATCGACGCCTCGCCCAAAAGCGTGGCCCTGTCCCGCCGCCATAACGCCCAGGCCGTGGCCTCGGGCCGCATGGAAATCCGCCAGGCCTCGGTTTCGGCCCTGCCCTACCGGGATTCCACGTTTCACTTGGTCACCGCCGTGGAGACGCATTACTTCTGGCCCGACCTGGCCGCCGACCTGGCCGAGGTGCGGCGCGTGCTGCGCCCGGGCGGCCGGTTCCTGCTCCTGGCCGAGGTCTACGACACGCCGCGCTTCGATGCCCGCAACCGCAAATGGTTGGAACTCGTGCCCATGACCTATTTGACGCCGGCCCGGTTTCGGGAGCTGTTCGAAGCCGCCGGCTTTGCGGACGTCGCTGTCCGCGAGGAACCCGACCAGGGCTGGCTATGCTGCCTCGGCCGCAGGCCCGACGCCGCCTGACCCGGCCCGTCGCTGCCTTGCCCGTGCCCCCCTTTTTTGCCCCCCCTTGCAAGGGGGTCCGGGGGGGATTATCCCCCCCGGCGGGGCGTCGGGGCAGCGCCCCGACATTCTCTTTATCTTTCCCTTTCCCTACGCCGGAGGCGCGTGACTTCCATGACGTTCGACATCATCGTGATCGGAGCCGGACACGCCGGCTGCGAGGCGGCCATGGCCGCCGCCAGGCTCGGCCACAAGACCCTGCTTCTTACCCAGAACGTGGACCGCATCGGCCATCTGTCCTGCAATCCGGCCATTGGCGGCCTGGCCAAGGGGCACATGGTCCGCGAGATCGACGCCCTGGGCGGCATGATGGGCCTGTGGGCCGACGCCGCCGGCATCCAGTTCCGGACGCTCAACACCAGCAAAGGCCCGGCCGTGCGCGCCACTCGCGCCCAGATCGACCGCGACGAATACATGCGGGTGGTAAAGCGCGACGTGTTCGCCCAGGCAAACCTCACCGTGCGCCAGGACAGCGCCGAGGACATCCTGGCCGAGGCCGGGCGCGTCAGCGGGGTGCGCGTCGCCTCGGGCGAGACCTTTGCCGCCCGGGCCGTCATCGTCACCACCGGCACGTTTCTGGGCGGGCTCATCCACATCGGCCTGACCCAGCTGCGCGGCGGCCGCCTGGGCGATCCGCCCTCCGACGGCTTGCCCGCCAGCCTGCGCCGCCATGGCCTGACCCTTGGCCGCCTCAAGACCGGCACCACCCCGCGCCTTTTGGCCAAGAGCATCGACTTTTCCGCGACCGTGCCCCAGCCTGGCGACACGCCGCCGCCGGGATTCAGCTTCCACGGCCCCGGGCCGGTCCTGCCCCAGGTTCCCTGCTACCTCACCCACACCAACGCCCGCACCCACGAGGCCATCCGGGCCGGCTTCGAGCGTTCGCCCCTTTTTACCGGCGTCATCCAGGGGACCGGCGCGCGCTACTGCCCGTCGGTCGAGGACAAGGTGGCCCGGTTTCCCGAACGCGACCGCCATCACGTGTTTCTGGAGCCCGAAGGGCTGGAGAGCCCGGAGATCTACCCCAACGGCATCTCCACCAGCCTGCCCATCGAAACCCAGAAAGCCATGATCGCCACCATCCCGGGCCTGGAAAACGCGGTCATCGTGCGCCCGGGCTACGCCATCGAATACGACTACGCCGACCCGGTGCAGCTGTCCCCGACCCTGGAAACCAAGGCCCTGCCGGGGTTGTATCTGGCCGGCCAGATCAACGGCACCTCCGGCTACGAGGAGGCCGCCGCCCAGGGCCTTTGGGCCTCGCTCAACGCCTGTCTGGCCCTCGCCGGCCGTCCGCCGTTTCTGCTGCGCCGCGATCAGGCCTACATGGCTGTCCTGGTCGACGACCTCGTCACCAAGGGGACCAGCGAACCCTACCGCATGTTCACCTCCCGGGCCGAGCATCGGCTGCTGTTGCGGGAAGGCAATGCCGACGCCCGGCTGACCGCCCTTGGCCGGGAGATCGGGCTGGTTGGCGAGGCTCAATGGGCGCGTTACCAGGCCAAGGAAGCGGCCATCGCCCAGGCCATGGCCGGATTTGCCGAGCGCCGGGTGCGCCCTGGCGACTGCGACGACGCGGCCTGGGAGGCCCTTGGCGGCAAGCCGGCCGAGCGCAGCCTGCGTCTGGACGAACTCCTGCGCCGTCCGGCCGTCAGCCTGCCCGACCTGTTCCGCTTCTGGTCGGAGCTGGCTGATCTGCCGGCCGAGGCGGCCGTGGAAGCCGAAACCCGCGTCAAATATGACGGGTACCTCAAGCGCCAGGAGGAGTTGGCCGGCCGGGCCGGCCGCCACGAGGGCACGGCTCTGCCGGAGGATCTCGACTACGCCGCCGTGGCCGGGCTGTCCCGGGAGGTGGTGGAAAAGCTCGTCCGGGTGGCCCCGCGCAGCCTGGGCCAGGCCTCGCGCATCTCGGGCGTCACCCCGGCGGCGGTGTCCTGTCTGGAAATCCATCTCAAAAAGCTGTCCAGACAGGCCTCGTAGCCCCTTGTGCCCGCCCGGACGATGGCTTATGACCGATTCATGGCGGAATTCTGGGGGTTTGCCCACCTTCCGGCTTTTTTAAGCCTTTTTGACCCCGGTTGGTGGGATCGGATGCTCGACGCCACCAACACCGGCCATGCCTCGCCCGAGGCCTTGCTCATCATGGCCATGATCTTCGGGACGTTTTTCACGCTGATCGGCGTGGGCGCGTTCGTGAAGACCAAATACCGGCCTTCGGACGTGCGCCCCACCACCTGGATCACCAAGCCGGCCGAGGTCCGGGCCCTGGTCGAGACGGCCCTGACCCAGCGCAGCAAGGTGCGGGTGAGCTTCGTGCGCGACGACCCCGGCGCGCGCATGACCGACGCCGCCATCGTCGCCGCCTCGCCGGGACGCGGCATCGAACTGGAAATGACCTCGCTGGTGCGGGCCAACCCGACCTGGATCGGCAAGCTCGTGGCCTGCGACTTCCGCCTGCGCCTCGACCCTCATCGCGACCTGCACAGCTTTTACAACTTCGTGGCCCCCATCCTGGCCATCGGCAAGGCCGGCGACAACTTCATCCACATGACCGTGGACTGGCCGGCCCGCCTGGAACTGGAGCAAAAGCGCGGGTTCTTGCGGGTGGAGCCGCCGCAAAACGTCATCCTTGAACTGGAACTGTGGCACGAGTCCACCATCAAGAACAACCGGGGCCGCTTCGCCGACCCGGCCACCTGGGGCGAGCCGCTTTTGCGCTACGACCCCAAGTTCGACACGCCCGACATCGAACTGCGCAACATTTCCGGCGGCGGCCTGCGCCTGGAGGTCCAGCACGAGGCCTACCGCCGTGGCCACCGCCTGTTCGAGCCGACCTCGCGCTTCATCGCCCGGCTGCTGTTGGCCGAGCCGGAGATCGGCCAGCCCGTGGAGTTCAATCTGGCCCTTCGCTTGCAGAACATTTACGGCGACCCCAAAGCCCTGGGCATTGTCGGCGTGGGCTTTCACATCACGAGCTTCGCCGTGCCCGGCGACACGCCCGGCGAGCCGCTGTCCTGGAAAACCGCCGCCGCCGGCGTGGCCGCCCTGGACGACTGGGCCTACCGCCGCCATCTGGCCATCTACCGCCAGCGCGGCGAATAGCCCCATGGACGAACGCCATGATCGTTGTTAGTATTTTTGTTCCGCTATCCGGGCTTGTCACGGAAACGTCGCAATTCCCGGAGTACTTCGCGGAAAAACGCCGCATGACGGCGCGCCCCGTTTAGGAGGATCAGGTTGGACGACGATTCCGATGGTCGGTTTTGGAATGCCCTGACCAAATTTTTCCGCCAAAAAAGCATTTCCATGGAAGAGCTGATCCAGGAAGCCCGGGCGGAGGGCTCCATCATCCCGGAAGACGCCTCCATGCTCCTCAACATCCTGCGGCTGGAAAGCAAGCAGGTGTCGGACATCATGGTCCCGCGCCCGGACATCGTCTGCGCCGAGATCGACGACGGCCTGGACGCCGTGTGCGCGCTGATCAAAACCCACGGCCACTCCCGCATCCCGGTCTACGAAGGCAACCGCGACAACATCCTGGGCGTACTTTACGCCAAGGACATCCTCAGCAACATGTTGCCTGTCTGCGGCGAAACGCCCGATCTGCGCGCCATCATGCGCGAGGCGCTGTTTGTCCCGGAGACGCTGGACCTTAAAAAGATGCTCCTGGAATTTCGCAGCCAGAAAAAGCACATGGCCGTGGCCCTGGACGAATACGGCGGCACCTCGGGGCTGCTCACCCTGGAAGACGTGCTGGAGGAGATCGTCGGCGAGATCGAGGACGAACACGATCCGAGCAAGCCCGAGGAGATTCGGGAACTGCGCCCCGGCGTCCATCAGGTTTCCGGCCGGGCCATGCTCGAGGACATCAACGCCGCCCTGGGCCTGTCCCTGGAATCGGAACAGGTGGAAACCATCGGCGGGTTCCTCACCGAGCTGGCCGGCCGCGTGCCCCGGCAGGGCGACGCCTTCACCCTGGACGGACGGCGCTTCACCGTCCGCGAGGCCGACCGCCGCCAGATCCGCTCCATCGTCATCGAGCCGGCCGAGGCTTAGCTGTCGCTCGAAATAATTCCAGGGATCAGCCCCTTGGACGCCGAAGCAACGGTGGTTTCCATTAAAGGCGAACCACCTGCAATCACTTTTCCCGTCGAGGGGGTCCGGGGGGATCATCCCCCCGGCCGCCGGAGGCTTTCCCCCTGCCGCCTATCCTCAAATCCCCGGAAGTGACGCCGTGATCCTTGCCGCTATTCTTGCCGTGTGCGGAGCCTGGTTCGGCCTGGCCAATCCCGTCGCCCGCCTGCCGCTTTTGATGCTGCTGCTGCCGGCCGGCCTGGCCTACCTCGCCTGCCGGGCCGAAACCGCCAGGCAAGCCGCCAAATGGGCCTACTGGACAGGCGCGCTGGCCGCCGCCGGCAACCTCTATTGGACAAGCCTGCCCGTCCACGACTTTGGCGGCATGCCCTGGGCGCTGGCCGTCCCCGTGCCGGTGCTCATGGGCCTGGTCCTTGGCGCGTATGCCGCCGCCCTGGCCCTGGCCTGGCGCTTTGGCGCGGCCAGACTCCCGGCCTGGCTGTTTCTCCCCTACGCCGCCGCCGCCTGGACCGTCATGGAGATGCTGCGGGGCACGCTTTTCACCGGCTTTCCCTGGCTCACCCTGGCCGGAGCTTTTTCCCCCTGGCCCATGGCCATCCAGAGCGTGGCCTTCCTCGGGGCCTACGGCCTCTCGGGCTTGCTTGCCGCCCTGGCCGCCGCCCCGGCCGTCCATGGCCTTTTTTCCCGCCCAACCCTGGCCGTTATCCTCATTGCGGCCGGATTGGCCTTTCTCGGCAACCGCCGGCTGGCCGACCCCGTGCCCAAGATCGCCGCCGCCCATGTGACCATTGTCCAAGGCAACGTGGACCAGAGCCGCAAATGGGCCCCGGAGGCCGAGGAAGAGACGGTCGAGAAGTACATTGACCTGTCCAAGCGCGCCCTGTCCGACGCGCCTTCGGACCTCCTCATCTGGCCCGAGACCTCCATGCCGTTTTTCTATCAGGACGGCGGCCCCCTGGCTCAGCGCGTGCGCGACTTCGTCGCCTCGGCCGGGGTTCCCCTGGTCTTTGGCGCGCCGGCCTACGAGCGCACCCTGGGCGGGCACGTGCTCTACAACCGGGCCTTCCTGCTGGCCCCGGACGGCGTGACCGCCGGCTACGACAAGGAACATCTCGTCCCCTTTGGCGAATACGTGCCCCTGGGGCAATACCTGACGTTTATCGGCAAGCTGGTCGAGGGCGTGGGCGACTTCAAGCCCGGCGCTTCGGACGCTCCCCTGCGCCAGGGCGACCTTGCCCTGGGAACGCTCATTTGCTATGAAGCGATCTTTCCCGAACTCGCTCAAAAACGGGTGGAAGCCGGGGCCAACGTCCTGGTCAACATCTCCAACGACGCCTGGTTCGGCGATACGGCGGCTCCCCGGCAGCATCTCGATCTGGCCTTGCTGCGGGCCGTCGAACAAGGACGGGCGCTCATCCGAGGCACCAACACGGGCATTTCCGCCGTGATCGACCCCCGGGGGCGCGTCATGGCGCAGGGCGGCCTTTTCACGGCCCTGGCCCTGCCATGCCCGGAGACGCCCATCGTGTCGGAAACGACCTGGTATCACCGCTGTTACGGCCTGATCACCTGGGGCCTGCCGGCCCTGTTTGTGCTCCTGGGGCTGGCCGCTTGCCTCAGGCCCGTTCGGTCCCGCGACCGCCGCCCCGGCGGACTGACCCTTTAACCCCAAGCGACTGCTCACGACATGCTGCAATATTCGGAACTGCGCACCCAGGGCGCCGAGCTTTTGGAAAAATTCGAAGGATTCTGGAGGCGTCTTTGACCTGGATAAAAGCCGCCAGCGTCTGGAACTTATCGAAGCCGAGCTGTCCCAACCGGGCGCTTGGGACAATCCCGAGCGTCTGACCCCGATTCTCCGGGAAAAAAGCGCCCTGGCCACCAAGGTCGCCGATGGCGAACGCCTGCTGACCGCCCGGGCCGACCTTGAGGAATGGCTCGGCATGGCCAAGGACGACGGCAGCCCGGAAATCCTCGACGCCTTGGCCGAACAAATCGGCACGCTTCGGACCGAACTGGCCGACGCCGAACTGGCCGCCTTTTTCGGCCCCGAGGACAACGCCGACGCGATCCTCGAAATCCACCCCGGAGCCGGCGGCACCGAGGCCCAGGACTGGGCCGAGATGCTGCTGCGCATGTACCGCCGCTGGGCCGAGCGCAAGCGTTTCGACGTCAAGATGCTCGACTTCCTGCCCGGCGACGAAGCCGGCGTCAAAAGCGTCACCCTGCAAATTTCCGGACCCTACGCTTACGGCCTGCTGGCCGTGGAAAAAGGTATCCACCGATTGATCCGCATCTCGCCCTTCGATTCCTCGGGCCGACGCCACACGTCTTTTGCCTCGGTGGACGTCTATCCCGACGCCGGCGTGGACATCGACATCGAAGTGAAGGAAGATGATCTGCGGGTGGACGTGTTCCGGGCTTCGGGGCCGGGCGGCCAGCACGTCAACAAGACGTCCTCGGCCATCCGCATCACCCACCTGCCCACCAACATCGTGGTGCAGTGCCAAAACGAGAAGTCGCAGCACCGCAACCGCGAGACGGCCATGAAGGTGCTCAAGGCCAGGCTCTACGACCTGGAGCTCAAAAAGCTTGAGGCCGAGAAGCAGGAAAGCTACGAATCCAAAAACGCCATCGGTTTCGGATCCCAGATAAGGACCTACACCATGCAGCCCTACCGACTGGTCAAGGACCATCGCACCGGCGTGGACGCCGGCGACGTCGAAGCGGTGTTGGACGGCGACTTGGACAAGTTCATTCGCGGCTTCCTCCTGGCGTCCGGCGATGACTCCCGCAAGTAACGGCGGCTGTGCGCCGGACTTCCCGGACGAGGCGTTGGCCGCTGAACTCGAACAACTGCGGCAGCTGCTCGACGGGGCGGACAAGCCGGCCTGCGCCGAGGAAGGCGAAGGGCTGGTCATCATGCGTCTGTGCTCGGGGCTGACGCTCCAGGAATGGGAGGGGCTTGGCGCGCGGCGCGACCTGCGCGACTGGATGGCCCTGCCCATTGCCGCCAACCCCTTCCCCTACCTCACGCGCATCCAGCAGACGCTTAAAGAGTTGGTCTTTCTCTCCGAACACGATCCCCTGACCAAGCTCCACAACCGGGGCGCCTTCGAGCGCATCCTGTCCGCCGAACTCATCCGCTCCTCGCGCTCGGGCCAGCCCCTGGCCCTGGTGCTGCTCGACCTCGACAATTTCAAAACGGTCAACGACACCTACGGCCACCCCTGCGGCGACCGGGTGCTGGAAACCATGGGCGCGCTTTTGGCCGCCGAAAAGCGCACCTACGACTACGCCGCCCGGGTCGGCGGCGAGGAATTCGCCCTGATCCTGCCTGGCGTCGGCATGGTCCGGGCCGAAGGCATCGTCGAGCGCCTCATCGAATCGGCCCGCACGCTTCGGGTGGTCTGCGACGGCGTGGACACGCCCCTTTGCGTGACCCTTTCGGCCGGCATCGCCTGCACCAAGGGCAAAGTGGCCATCGGCTGGGAGAAGCTCTACGCCATGGCCGACGAGGCCCTTTATGCGGCCAAGGCCGAGGGCAAGGACCGCGTCCACTGCGCCCCCATCGCCGACCTGACCGGAACACCTGAAAAAACCCTGGTGCGGGCCGATGAAAAGCGCTTTCTTTTCACCGGCACGACCAAAGGATGACACGGCGTATGCCCGAAGCCTCAAATCCCAACGCCACGTTGTCGGTGGCCATCTTAAGCGGCAAGGGCGGGGTCGGGAAATCCAACCTGACGCTGAACCTCAGCTATGCCCTGTTCCGGGCCGGCCACCGGGTGTTGCTCATGGACTTCGACGTGGGCCTGGCCAACGTCGACGTGCTGCTGGGCCTGTCGCCGGAAAAAAACCTCCAGGACCTGTTTCGCCCGGAAGTGAGCGCCGCCGAGGTCATGCTGCCCGTCGAGCCCGGCGGCTTCGACTTTTTGCCGGCGGCCAGCGGCGTGCCCGAGCTGCTGGAGATGGACGACGACATGCGCGAGGTGCTGTTCCAAAAGCTCAACGGCGTGTTTGCCGGCTACGACTACCTCATGCTCGACCTCGGGGCCGGCATCTCGCCCACAGTGCTGTCCGTGGCCGCCATGAGCCAGATGCGGGTGCTGGTCGTCACCCCGGAACCGACTTCGCTCACCGACTCCTACGCCGTCATCAAGGTGCTCCACACCCAATACGGCATTTCCGACTTCCACGTGCTGGTCAACCAGGTGGAGCGGGTCTCGGACACCCAGGCCACTTTTGCCCGGCTGTCGGCGGCCTGCAGCCATTTCCTGGGCTTCGAACCCCAGCTCATCGGCGGCGTGCGCCATGATCAGGCCCTGCCCGACGCCGTGCGACGCCAGATTCCCCTGCTGCGCCACGCCCCCAAAAGCCCCGCCGCCCTGGACATCGTCAGCGGCGCGGTGCGGCTGCACCGGGTGCGCCAGCAGCGCCACGACGAACTGATCGGCGCGCCGGTGCTGGGAAAAATTCCATCGATTCGCAAGTAGGACTTGACGGGGGACCGTTGTTTTCGGCAATGGTATGAAATAGATGGACGATTGCACTCCGCCAGTTTGGGGAGGCGTCCGGCCAACCGTCAACAGCGCGAGGACCACGCGATGAACAAAAGCGAACTCATCAAGACCCTGGCCGAGACCAAGGACCTGCACATCGACGAAGCCGCCGACATCGTCAACGCCTTCGTCGATTCCGTCAAACAGGCGCTCATCAACGAAGACCGCGTGGAAATCCGGGGATTCGGCAGCTTCAAAATCAAGGGCTACAAGGGCTACACCGGCCGCAATCCCAAGTCCGGCGACGTCGTCACCGTGGCGCCCAAGAAGCTTCCCTTCTTCCGCCCCGGCAAGGAACTCAAGGAATATCTCAACAAGTAGCACCCATGCGCACCCTGACCACCTTGCTGCTGGTCCTGGCCGTGACGGCCATGACCACGGCGGCGGCGTTGGCCGCCGCGCCGGCGCTGACCATCCTCTACGCCGGCAACACCTACGGCTATTTCGACCCCTGCCCCACCTGCGGCCCGCAAAAACTCGGCGGTCTGGCCCGGCGGACCAGCGCCATCGAGGCGGCCCGGGCTTCCGGCAAAACCCTGGCCGTGGCCGGCCCCTGGGAATTCGCTCCCGAGGTCTCGGCCGCCCCGCCCGAGCCGGCAAAGCTCCCGGCCGTGGCCAAGGCCCACGAAAAACTTCGCTATGACGCCCTGGCCGTCACCCCCCAGGAAGCGGCCATCCTGTCGGCCAACAAGGCCGCCCTGCCCAAGGGGGCCACGCTTCTTGGCGATACGCCTGCCACGGCCATCGTCAGCGTCGGCGGCACACAGGTCGGGCTGGTCTTTTTCCCCATGCCCAAGGACATCAGCGCCGCCGTGCCCGACAAGCTCATGGACGCCGCGGCCAAGGCGGCCGGCGAACTGCGCGCCAAGGTCGCCCTGGTGGTGGGCGTGAGCCCCTGGGGAGCCCTGGACGAAGAAGCCTTCATCAACGCCAAATCCGGCGCGGTGGACGTGCTCCTCGGCAGCGGCGGCGGCTCGGGCTTTGCCTCGCGCACCTCCAAGGACGGCCGCACCCTTTGGACCCGGGCCTACATCAAGGGCAAGACCATAAACCGCCTGGATCTGGCCGCCCTGCCCGGCGCGCCGGGATTTAGCTGGAAGATCGGCGAGAACTTCACGGCCAAGGTCGACCCCCTGGACGAGAACTTCCCGCAAGATCCGGCTGTCGAGGCCATTCTCAAGTAATTTCGGCCGTCGCCTCTTCCGGGCGGCGGCCTTCAACCTTTCGAGGCTAACCGTGTACACCGCATTGCGCCGCCTGCTGGCTACGGCGTTGTTCCTGGCCCTGACGGTCCTCTGCGGCCAGCCGCTCCAGGCCCAGGAACCGGCGCTGACCATCGTCCTGTCCGGCAACACCTACGGCAACTACGAGCCCTGCCCGTCCTGAGGCGGCAAGCTCGTCGGCGGGCTGGCCCGGAGGGCCGCCTTCATCGAATCGCTACGCAGCGCCGCGCCTGGCCAGGACCGTACCCTGGTCATTGCCGCCCCTTTTGAAATCCTGTCCGACGGCCCGGAGAAAAAGCCCGAGCCGCGCCGCCTGCCGGCCATCAGCCAGGCCATGACGCGCCTTCGCTACGACGCCGGGGCGTTGCTGCCCAGCGAAGCCGAGTATCTTAAAAGCGCCGACGCGCCCATCCCGGCCGGCTTCACGATCCTTGGCGACAAACCGGCCACCGCCGTCCTCGACAAGGGCGGGGTCAAGGTGGGCATCGTCTTTTTCCCGGCCCCGGCCGATCTGACCAAACCCACGCCCTCGGCCGTGGGCGAGGCCGTGGCCGAGGCGGCCAGGAAATTGCGGCCCTCCGTGTCGCTCGTCATCGGCGTCAGCGGCATTGGCATGATCGACGAGGAAGCCTTCCTGGCCGCCCATCCGGGCGTCCTGGACGTGCTTTTGGGCAGCGGCCTCAACGCCGGCACGGCCGGCCGGCCCGGCCCCGGCGGCAAGACGCTTTTCGCCCGGGCCTACACCCGGGGCAAGACCGTCAACCGGCTTGACCTGCTCAAGCTGCCGCAGGGATCGGATTTTGCCTGGAAGCTGGGTGAAAACTTCAAGGCCGAGGTGGTGAACCTCGACGAGGCCTACCCGGCCGATCCCGAGATCAAGAAGCTGTTCGAATAGCCTGGCATCGCCGCCGCGCGCCGCTTGGCCAGGCAAAACGCCCCGCTCTCTCCGCAGTCCGGCTGCGATGAGGGCGGGGCGTTTTCACGTCGTAGGGGAGGCCTCGTCCTACGACCACGAAAAGCACATGAAATTCCACAGACAACAGGCTACACCCAGTAATCTGTCATAAAACCCATCGTACTTGTAAGGGACGCGACACGAAAAGCGTCAACGGCTGGTTGGAGGAGTTGTCGCCTGTCCGTTGTCTTGGGTATGGCGCAAGGGTCCGAAATTGCGCCTGGACCGCCAAGGGCGTCACGGAGTCCTCCACTGAAATCGGCGGCAACAAGGGTGGGCTACCCCCAGGCCGGCGGCAGGGAGACGACGCGCGCGTAGGCGTCGAGAACCATGCGGGCGGTGGTGTCCCAGGCAAAAAGCCCGGCCCGGGCCAGGGACTTTTCCCGCAGCGCCGCCGCCCTGGCCGCGTCGTCGGTCAAGGCGGCCATGGCCCGGGCCAGTCCGGCCACGTCCAGGGGATCGACCAGCACGGCCGCGTCCCCGGCCACTTCGGGCAGCGAGGTGGCGTCGGAGCAGATGACCGCCGCGCCCAGGCTCATGGCCTCCAGCACCGGCAACCCGAAGCCCTCGAACAACGACGGATAAAGGAAGGCGTGACACGAGGCGTAGAGCCAGGCCAGTTCGGCGTCGGACACGTAGCCGGTAAAAACGAGATGCTCGGCAATGCCCAGCTCGGACGCGGTGCGGGCCAGATCGTCCATGAGCCAGCCCTTGCCGCCGGCCAGCACCAGGGGCATGGTTCCGCCGGTTTCGCGACGCCAGGCGGCGTAGGCGGCGAACAGCCGCTCGTGGTTCTTGCGCGGCTCGATGGTGCCCACGCACAGCCAGAAGGAACCGGGCGCGAAATCGGCCAACGCGGCCGGCCGGGCCTGATGGCTGGAGGGGCCAAAGCGGCTGGCCAGCGGAGCCACCACCGTGCGTTCCCGGGGATAGCTCGGAAAAACCTTCAAGAAGTGCTTGAGGGAAAATTCGGAGATGGAGACGACAAAATCCGCCCGGGTCGCCGCCCCGAAAACGCCGTCGAAGCAGCCGGTGCGGTTGCCCTCGGTGGTCCAGGCCGGCTCGACGAGAAACGACAGGTCGTAGAGCGTGTAGACCAGCCGCGCCCGGGACAGTCCCGTGGGGCAGAAAAAGTTGTTGGCGTGGACCACGTCCGGTTGCCCCAGGCGGGCCTCGAAATCGGCCGGCGGCTGGCGGAAAAAGCGCTTCTGGTCCCAAAAGCGTCTAAAGGCCGGCCCCTGGCGGAATCGGCCGCCCTGCGGGCGCAGGCAGGCCCCGGGGCGCGGCTCGCGGAAAAAGTCGCCCCAGGCCGGATACAGGACGTAGTCGTTGGCCGTGTCCACCCGGGCCAGGGCGGAGAGCAGCCCGGCGGCGAAATAGCCGCAGCCGGCCTTGCCCGAGCCGGTCTGGGAGACGTCAAAGCCGATCCTCATGCCGGGCCGCCTCCTGGGCGGACAAGGCCCCGGGTCAGCCAGGACGCGACGGTGCGCAGCAAGCCCGGCGAGATCGAGCGGTTCCAGCGCCAGGACGCCCTAAGGGAGGCCAGGGCCACGGCCGGGGTAAAGAGCCGGCTGCCCTTCAGGCCCCAGCGTTCTTCCACCAGCACGTGGGCGTAGTTACACAGCCACCGGTCCGGGGTCGTGCCGAAGGTATGGCGCAGCATGTCGTTAATCTCGGCGTGGACGGTAAGCCGCGCCCCGGAGGTCTTGGTCTGGGGGTAGAACCGCGAGCCGGCCAGCTTGCGCGGCAGGTAATGAAAGACTGCCCCGCCCTTGGCCAGGCGCAGCCAGAATTCGTAGTCCAGGGTATACTGCCAGCGCAGATCCAGCGCGCCGAAGCGCTCCACGGCCCGGCGGCGCACGAAAGCGGCCGGCTGGCAGATGAAGCAGCGCTCCTTGAGCCGTTCCAGATCGTAAGGCTCCACCGGGTAGGCCTCGATGAAGGCGTCGTTGACGTCGATATGATCACCGTCGCCGTAAACCACATCCACGTCGGGATGTGCTTCAAACACCTCAAGCACTGCTTGAAGTGCGCCGGGCATGTAGATGTCATCAGAATTGAGCCAGGCGATGACCTCGCCGGTGGTCGCGGCGATGCCCTTGTTGACGGCGTCGGGCTGGCCCTTGTCGCGCTCCGACCGGAAGGTCAGACGGTCGCCGTAGCTTTCGAGCACGGCCACGGTCTCGTCGCTGCTGCCGCCGTCCATGACCACATATTCGAGGTCGGCCACGCCCTGGGACAGCACGCTGTCGATGGTGCGGCCGATGAATTGCCCCTGGTTGTAGGACGGGGTGATCGCGGCGACGCTAAGCTTGGCCATGGTCGCCTCCGGCGTAACGCAGGTCCACGTCGCGCGCGCCGTCGGTCAGGCGCAGTTCCTCGCAGCGCGCCGAGAGCCTGCGGCGGTCCGTGCCCGGCCCCTGGCCCTCGCCCCGGCGCGCGCCGTCAAACAGGAACTCCACGCAGCCTCCCGCCGGCGGCAGGTCGAGGGAAAACGCCGCCCGGCCGCCGCGCTTGAGCGTTTGCGCCTTGCCCACCGCCCGGCCGGCCACCAGGGCCGTCACCGTCACCCGGGCCGCCGGGGCCTGGGGCGGCAGGGCAAACGTCGCCCGCAGCCACTGGCGATGGGCCGCCGGGCCATACGCCGCGAAAAGGCGCGTCCCACACCAGCCGTCGGCCCACAGCCCGCGTACGGCCGTGCTCTGGGACACCGGCCGGGCCAGCACGTCCTCGAAAACAGCCAGGTACTTCCGGGCCATGTCCTCGGGGCCGCCAAAAGCGGCCAGCCGCTCCCGGCCCTTGGCCACAAGCCCTTCGGCCAGCCCGGGTTCGTCCAGGAGCCGGCCCAGGGCGGCGGCCATGGTGTCGGGCCGCTTGGGATCGAAATAGAGCGCCGCCTCGCCGCCGACCTCGGGCAGGCTGGTCACGGCGGAACAGACAATGGGCGTGCCCACGGCCATGGCCTCGACCAGCGGCATGCCAAAGCCTTCGAAAAGCGAGGGAAAGACCAAGGCCGCCGCGCCGGTCATCAGCGCTGAAAGCTCCTCGTCGGACACGTAGCCGGCAAAAGTCACCCGCTCGCCAAGGCCCAGGCGCGCAGCCGCCTGGCCGAGTTCGGCCCGAAGCCCGGTGTCGGCTCCGGTGAGCACCAGCCGCACGTCGTCGGACCGACCGGCGGCCAGCATGCCAAACGCGGTCAGCAACATGCGGTGGTTCTTATGCGGCCAGTAATTGGCAGGATAGAGAAAAAAGCGGCTCTCGCCCAGCCCCAGGCGCGCCCGAGCGGCCGCCACGGCCTCGGGGGCGGCGCGCGTCAGCCGGCGCGGCAGGGAGATATGGACCGTAGCCGTGCGCCCAGGCGGCACGTTGCCCTGGGCCAGCACGGACTGGCGGGTGAATTCCGAGATGCACACCAGCCGCTCGGCCAGCCGGGCGGCGGTCAAAAACGTGCGCTCCCGCCCGGCCTCGTCGTCTGGCGAAAAAAACTGCGGATAAGCGGCGTACTGCAGGTCGTAGATCACCGACACGGCCGGCACGTCGGGATGGTGGAAATAGGGCATGGTGAAGGGACAGAAATAGAGGTCCACAGGTTGGCCGCGCCAGTGGGACAGGCCGCGCAGCCGTCCCAGGGTCGAGACCCGGACCCGCTCGACGTTTGGCGCGTCGAGGTGGGCCAGTTCCTCGTGGGCGGCGTCGGCGGTCAGGCAGACGAACCGCCAGTGGGGCCGCAGGTCGCGCAGGGCATGCAGCAGCAGGATGGTCATGAGCTTGGCCCCGCCGTTGTCGCCGCCGGGCAGCACCGGGGTAAGATCGACCAGTACGAGCGCCTTGTCCGTGGCCTTGGCGGCCGGCGCGACCCGGCGGCCGCGCTCCTTGAGCACGTATTTGACGGCCTTGTTCCAAAACCAGGCCACCCGCCCGACCCGCAGAAGCGCCTTGTTGACGAGCTGGGGCAGCCGCCCCTCGGACACCCAGCCCGAGGCCATCTCGCGCACCACGCCTTCCAGGCCGCCGATGACCGGGACCTCGCCGCCGCACAGCCGATCCGCCTCGGCCTCGGCCGTCTCGGCCCGGCGAGCCAGATCAAGCATGGCCAGGGTCAGCCGGCCGTCCGGCCGGGCGCACAGCGCCTTTTCAATGGCCGCGTCGTCGTGCTCGGCCAGGGCTTCCTTGCCGGCCAGAAACAGCATGTCGTAGGGGAAAAGCGCCGCCCCGAGTCGCAGATGCGGCAATCCGGCGGCCGTGAAAAGCGCCCGCGCCGCCGATTCGCTGAAAAGATAAAGGTGTTCGGCCGGCAGCAACATGCGCGTAAAAGGATCGGCCTCGGCCAAAAGCCGCTCATGGCTGGCCCCGGCCGGAAAGCGCGGGGTCTGCACCAGCACCACCCCGCCCGGGGCAAGCAGCTCGGCCACGCGCCGCAGCAACCCCACCGGATCGGGCAGATGCTCCAGCACGTCCATGAGGACCACGGCGGAAAGGCTCCCCGGAGCAATGGCCTGCTCCTCCAACGGCCCGGCCAAAACCTCTATGCCAAAGGTCTCCCCGGCCAGCCGGGCCACCGAGCCGTCAAGCTCCAGTCCCCTGGCCCGAAACCCGGCCCGCGACAACAGCGCCGTGAAGCCGCCGTGGGCGCAGCCCAGCTCCAGGGTTTCGCCCGGCGGCAGACAGGCCGAAAGCAAAAACTTGAGCCAGCCCAGGCAGCGCTCGGGCAGGTCGCGCCGCGCCCGGACCTCGATGGACGGCTGGCCCAGATCGGCCACCTGATGGTCGTACCAGTAGTCCCGGCCGTAGCGTTCGCCGTCCTCGACCCGCGACACCAAGGTGCCGCAGCCCGGACACAGCATGTACTCGGCCCCGAACGGCTCCAACCCGCCCATCCCGCACCAACACTGCCGCATATGAAAACTCCCAAACTGGGGGAGGAAACCCCTTTTTGNNAAAAAGGGGTTTCCTCCCCCAGACCCCCACCTTCCCCAAAAACTTTCCAAGGGGGTGGGTTGCAAATTGTCCGTGTTCGCTGATCCCGTCGCGCTGGGGAATTACGGGGCGGCCTTGCCGCCATACAGGCGTAGGATCGCCTGGCCGGGCAGATTGGCCACGCCGTGGTGGGTGAGCTGCACGGGCGTGGTGTCGCGGCTGCGAAACGTCACCAGGAAATCCCCGGCCCGGGTCACGATGGAAATGACCGTGGTCCGGCCCTCCAACTCCTCGTGAGACAGGCTGGCCCGGCGCTCGAAATCGCTCACGGACAGGGCCGAAAAGCCGAGATTGAAGGTGTATTCGCCCGGAGCCAGATCGAGCTTGAGATCAAAACGCGCCCGCAACACCGTGCCGGCCGGCGTGGCCAGGGCGTGGTCGCAGTCGAATTGCAGGGTGTTCTTGCCGAAAACGATCACCCGCTTGTCGTTTATGAGCTCCACCCCGGCCACGGCCACTTCCAGGTCGTGGCGCACGGCGTAGCGGCAAAAAATCGAGACCGTCTCGCCCTGCTCGAAGCTGCGGCAGGGGCGGCCCGAGGCGTCGCACACGGCCACGTGGGTGCAGCCGGCCCAGTCATTTTCAGCCACAGCCGCGCCGGAAAGGTCGAGGAAGGCCTCCTCGGCCGGCCAGCCGTCGCCGTCTTGGCTCTCGGGAGGCAAGTCGAGATTTCGCGCCGCGTCGCCAAGGGACGTCGGCACGTAGTCGCCGCCGCCGACCATGTAGCGTTTGACCGCCGCCGCCGCGTCGCCGAGATAGACCACCCGGCCGTGTTCGAGGAGCAGTCCCCGCCGGCAGAACTGGGCCACGTCGTTCATGGCGTGGGAAACCAGCACCACCACCGTGCCTTGAGCGAGAAGTCCCTCCAGACGCTTGTAGCATTTCTGGCGGAAAAAGACGTCGCCAACGGCCAGAGCCTCGTCGATGATGAGCACGTCCGGGGTCAGGCTCGTGGTCACGGCAAAGGCCAGGCGCAAGAACATGCCGCTGGAATAGGTGCGCACAGGCTGGTCGAAATGCGGCCCGATGTCGGCAAAGGCCGCGATGTCGTCCATGCGGGCCAGGGCCTCGGCCCGGGGGATGCCCAGCACGGCGGCGTTGACAAAGACGTTTTGCCGGCCGGTGAATTCCGGCTTGAATCCGGAACCGAGTTCCAGAAGCGCCGTGGTGCGCTCGGGCAAAATCGCCTCGCCGCCGGTCGGCTCCAACACGCCGGCCAGGATTTGCAGCAGCGTCGATTTGCCGGCCCCGTTCTTGCCGATGATGCCGAAGGATTCGCCGGGCGAAACGGTAAACGACACGTCGCGAAGGGCCCAGTGCTCACGGTAGAGCTTCTTGCCGCCGGGCACGAGCATCTGGCGCAGCCGGTCCTGGGGCCGGGCGTAGAGCTCGTACATCTTGGAGACGTTTCGCACGTCGATGACCGGGGACTCAGACGACATCGGCGAACAGCCTCTTTACGTTGGTGAAAAAGGAATACCCGGCCAGCATGACCACGGCGCAAACGACGGTGGTCAGCCCCAGGGCCGGCCAGTCCGGCATCTGGCCGTAGATGATGGTGCGGCGCAGATGGTCCACCACGGGATGCAGCGGATTAAGCGCCAAAAGGCCCCGATACGGCTCGGGCACGGCCGAGAGCGGATAGAGGATGGGGGTGGCGAAGAACAGGAGCTGCACGGCCACGCCGATGATGTTGCCCAGATCCTTGAGAAACACCCCCACCGGAGCCAGCAGCCAGCACAGCCCCAGGGTCAGCATGGCCAGGGGGACGTAGGCCAGGGGAGCCAGCAGCGCCGTCGGGTGCAGGCTTCCGGTGGTGACGAGCACCCCCACAACCACCAGGAACAGGGCGGCCAGGGATTCGAGGCAGGCGGCCAGCACCAGCCCGACCGGCAGGATTTCCAGCGGGAACTGGACTTTTTTAATGAAATTGACGTTTTCCGAAAGAAGCCTGGGCGCGCGGTTCACACTGCCCGAAAAGACCTCGAAGGCCGTCAATCCGGCGAAAAGGATCAGGGCGTAGCCGGCCACGCCGCCGTCAGCTCCGGCCCAGGAGGGTTTGAAGACCACCGAAAAGACGAAGGTGTAGACGGCCAGGGTCGCCAGGGGCGAAACAAGGCTCCACAGCGCCCCGAGCTGGGCGCCATGGTAGCGCGAGGCGAACTCGATGCGGGTAAAGGCGGCCAACAGCTCGCGACGACGCCAAAAGGCCCGGGCAAAGGCCACGGGACCGAGGTTCGCGGCAAGGCCGGCCCACATGGAGCCGACCCGGGGCCGCCGCACGACCATGACCTTGGATTGCGTACGCATGGAGCCGGTTGCATATTCGATGGAATTGACGCATGTCAACGCATCCGACTCGCCCGCAACCTCACCAAGCCAAGCGGATCTTCATGCGCATCACCATTGACGCCAGTTCCTTGTCCTATCCCCAACGCACCGGCATCGGCCGCTGTCTGGAATCCATCCTGCCCCATCTGGCGTCCCTGGCCCAGGCGCGCGGCGACAGCCTCACCCTGGTCTCGGGCCAGCCCGTGGTCAACGCCGCCGCCCTGGCCCTGCTCGACGCCGGGGCCATCCGGGCCGCCACGGTCAAGGTCCCCTCGCTCTACGCCTGGCAGCAGGCCGGCATGGCCTGGCAGATAAAAGAAGTCGGCAGCGACGTCCACTACGCCCCGGACGGGCTTTTGCCCATCGGCTTTACCGACCGCAGCGTCGGCGTGGTCAACGACGTCCTGTGGAAGCGCATTCCCGAAACCCTGCCGCGCCACATCCGCTGGGTCTTCGCCTTGCGCCAGCGGGCCAGCCTGGAGAGCCTCACCATACCGCTTTCGCTCTCGGCCTTCACCCGGGCCGAGGCCCTGGCCCTTTACGGCGAGGCGGCGGCCCGCATCCGCCCGACCAGCCTTTGCGCCGTGGACCACCACCGCTTCCGCCCGGCTCAGCCTGAGGATGCCGGCGAGGCCGCGTCCCTGGCCGATTTCCGCGCCCGCCACGGCCTGCCGGAGGCCTTTTTCCTGTGCGTGGGCAACCTCATGGCCCACAAAAATCTCGCCGTGGCTCTGCGGGCCATGGCCCGGCTGCCCGAGGACGCCATCCTGGCCGTGGTCGGCCACGGCGACCCGGGGGCGCTTTCCGTAGCCGCCCTGGAGGCCGGACTGTCCCCGAGCCGGGCGCGCTGCCTGGGCTATCTGCCCGACGACGACCTGCCGCTGGCTTACCGGGCCGCCGCCGCCTTCGTCTTTCCCTCGCGCTACGAGGGGTTCGGGCTGCCCTTGCTCGAAGCCATGGCCAGCGGCACGCCCGTGGCCTATGCCCAGGCCGCCTCCCTGCCCGAAGCAGCCGGCGGGGCCGGCCTGCCCTTTGCCCCGGACGACGACGCCGCCCTGGCCGATATCCTGGCGCGCCTGACGGCCGACCCCGACCTTCGCCGGGAGCAAACCGCCCTGGGACTCACCCGTGCCGCCGCCTTTTCCTGGCAGGACTGCGCCGCAAACGTCTTTGACGCCCTCATCGAGGCCGCCGGCGAAAGCGACAAGCGGCCCAAGGTCACCATCGTCACCCCGTCGTTCAACCAGGCCGCCTATCTGGAACAGACGCTGGCCTCCGTGGCCGGCCAGAAAAACGCGGACGTGGAGCACATCGTCCTCGACGGCGGCTCCAGTGACGCCACGGCCAACATCCTGCGGGCCTGGGACGGCCGGCTGGCCTACTGGCGTTCGGCCAAGGACGACGGCCAGACCGCCGCCCTGGCCGAAGGCTTTGCCCGGGCCACGGGCGAGGTGCTGGGCTGGCTTAATTCCGACGACTGGCTGTGGTCCGACGACGCGCTTAGCGCCGTGGCCGAGGCCTTCGCCAAGCACCCCGACGCGGTCATGGTCACCGGCGACACCGTGCTGACCGACGCCGACGGCCAGCCCGTCATGATCGACATGGTGCTGCCGACCTCGCGCCAGATGCGCTACACCATGGCCGTGCCCCAGCAATCGACCTTTTTCCGCAAATCCGCCTACGAGGCAGCCGGCGGCATGGACACCGCCTTTGCCTACTGCATGGACTTCGATCTGTTCGAGCGGATAAGCCGCCAAGGCCGCATCGTGCGGCTGCCCAAGGTGCTGGCCGCCTTCCGCCTGCACCCCTCGGCCAAGACCGCCACCTGGCAGGAGGTCTTTCGCCGCGATGTGGCCGCCTGCCAGCACCGCCACGGCTCGGGGTTGCTGCATGAGGTCATGATCAAGCTCGTGACCCTGGAAGTGCGCCTGGGCTCGGTCCTGGCCCAGCTCACGGCCATCGCCAAGGGCCGGCGGCTGCCCAGCCACGTCAATTGCCGCCTGGAACCCCTGCGCGCCTATGCCCGCAAAAAGCACAACCTGGCCGGATAGCCCATGCGCATCGCCGTCAACGCCCGCACCCTGGCCTATCCCTCCGGCGGTCCCAAGGAATATCTCCTAAACCTCATGCGGGCCATGCTCGACCTCCGCACGGGCCACGAGTTCACGCTTTTTTATTCCGACGCCAAGGACATGGGCACGTTTCCCGAAGCCGAGGAAATCGTCCTGCCCACGGCCAACCGGCTGGCCTTCGACTGGCTGGCCCTGCCCCTGGCCCTGCGTCGCGGTCGCTTTGACGCCGCCTTTTTCCCCTCGTCCAACATGCCGCCCGGCATCCCCTGCCCGGCCGTGGTGGCCATGCTCGACCTCGGCTATTTCCACCCGACGCTGGCCATGTACCGGGCCGCCGACACGCTCTACATGAAGTTCGCCATCCGCTACAGCGCCAGGCGAGCCGAGCGTCTGGTCGCCATCTCCGAATACACCCGGCGCGACGTCCTGCGCCTGACCCGGGCCAGGCCCGAACACGTCGCCGTCACCCACCTGGCCTGCGACCCCATGTACAAGACCCCGGTGGACGAAGCCGCCCTGGCCCGCTTCCGCCGCGACCATGGCCTGCCCAACGAGTTCATTCTCTACAGCGGCAACGTCTCGCCGCGAAAAAACTTGCCCGTGCTCCTGGCTGCCTACGCCCGACTGGCCGACCGGACCTCCTGCGATCTGGTCCTCACCGGCGGCCTGGCCTGGAGCGAGGACTTTGACGCGCTCACCAGCCGCCTTGGCCTGGGGTCCCGGGTGCGCCGCCTGGGCCACGTGGCGCGCAAGCACATGCCGCTGCTCTACCGCTGCGCCAAGGTCCTGGCCTTCCCCTCGCTTTTTGAAGGCTTCGGCCTGCCCATCCTCGAAGCCCAGGCCTGCGGCACGCCCGTGGTCTGCGCCAACGCCACCGCCCTGCCCGAAGTGGCCGGACGTGGCGCGCTCCTGGTCGATCCCGCCTCCGTCGACGCCTGGACCCAAGCCCTCGCCCAGGTCCTTGCCGACGACGCCCTGCGCCGCACGCTCATCACCGAAGGCCACGCCAACGAAGCCCGCTTCACCTGGGACCGCGCCGCCCGCCAGACCCTCGCCAGCCTCGAAGCCGCAGCTGCGGGAAGATAAGGCATGCCTCCGGCGGCCAGGAGAGGCGCTGCCTCTCCTGGACCTCTCCGCTGGGGGCCTGAGGCCCCCAGACCCCCCAACTGGAAAAAATTCAAGAAGACTGCCGGGATTGGTTTTTTGTCGGCGGGGAAGCCGACCGTCGATGGCATTTGATGGGAAGCACCGATGCTCCGTCGTATAGGCTCCTGAGGCTCCCGGCCCTCTCCCCGTTTAGAGATTGACGGTCTTGCGGGCCTTTTTAATTTACGGTATGAACAATATCGGAATTAGCGTGCCTCCGGCCGCGGCAGCGGCCATACCATAGCGTCACCCAAAGGAGAAAACCCATGAGCAGAAAACGCATCGTCGTCATCGGCGGCACCGCCGCCGGCCCCAAGGCCGCCGCCCGGGCCAAGCGCCTGGACGAGAACGCCGAAGTCACCTTGCTGCAAAAAGCCCCGGAACTTTCCATGGCCTCCTGCGGCTACCCCTACTACGTCGCCGGCAGCGTCAAGGAGCGCGACATGCTCCTGTGCACTCCGGCCGGCGTGGTGCGCGACCCGGCCTTTTTCGCCGGGGCCAAGGGCGTGGCCGCCCTGACCGGCACGGAAGTCACGGCCATCGACCGCGCCGCCCATACCATCGCCTGGAAACGCGCCGCTTCCGGCGAGACCGGCCATCTGCCCTACGACAAGCTCATCATTGCCACCGGCTCCATGCCCAAGGTGCCGCCCATCCCGGGCCGCGAACTGGCCGGCGTCACCACGCTGGCCAGTCTGGAAGACGCCGACGGCCTGCGTGAAAAAGCCCAGGCCATGCCCGACGGACGGGCCGTCATCGTCGGCGGCGGGCTGATTGGCATGGAAACCTGCGAAGCCCTGACCGACGCCGGCCTGGCCGTCACCGTGGTCGAGGCCCTGCCCCAGATTCTCGGATTCCTCGATCCCGAACTGGCGCTGCTCGTTGAAAACCACGCCAAGGCCAAGGGCGCGGCCGTGCTGACGGGTGTGGGCATCAGCGAGATCCTCGGCACGAATGGCGCGGTTTCGGGCGTACGACTGGCCGACGGCCGGGAACTGCCCTGCTCGCTGGTGGTGCTGGCCATCGGCGTGGCTCCCAACGTCGCCCTGGCCAAGGCCGCCGGCCTCGAACTCGGAACCACCGGCGGCATCAAGACCGATGCCCACATGCGCACCTCCGACCCGGACATCTACGCCGCCGGCGACTGCGTGGAAGTGACAAACCGGCTGACCGGCCAGCCCATGCTCGCCCCCTACGGCGACCTGGCCAACCTCGAAGGCCGAGTGGCCGGCGAAAACGCCGCTCTGGGCGATAAGGCCACCTTCCCCGGAACCATCGGCAGCGGCATCTGCAAGGTGTTCGATTTCGCCGCCGGCTCCACGGGCCTGTCCGAGCGCCGGGCCAGGGAAGCCGGTTTCGACGTGGTCACGGCCCTAAACGCCAGCCCGGACATCCCGGGCTTCATGGGGGCCAAGCCCATCGTTTCCAAGATCGTGGTCGAGGCCGGCACCGGCCGCATCCTCGGCTTTGCCTGCGTCGGCGCGGGCAACGTCAACCGGCAGGTGGCCGAGATGGCCATGGCCATCCTCGGCGGGCTCACCGTGGACGACGTGTCCATGGCCGATCTGCCCTACGCCCCGCCTTACTCTCTGGCCATCGACCACGCCATCGCCACGGCCCACATCGTCCAGAATAAGATGCGCGGCCTCATGCGCGGCCAGTCGCCCCTGGCCGTCAAGGACCGGCTGGACAGCGGCGAAAAGCCGTTCCTACTCGATGTGCGCGGCCCCAAGGAGTATGAGGAAATGCGCCTGGGCCTCGGCGAAAAGCTCCTTCCCCTGGGCCAGCTCCGCAAACGCCTGGCCGAGCTGCCCGAGGACAAGCACGCCCCCATCGTGGCCTACTGCAAGGTCTCCATGCGCGGTTACGAAGCCCAGCGGGTACTCGAAGCCGCCGGCTACGACAACGTCACGGTCATGGAAGGCGGCCTGGCCGCCTGGCCGTTCGCGCGTGAGAAGTAGCGGTAAATAGAGAGACAAAGCGGAAGAGGCCTCCGGCGGCCGGGGGCCTGAGGCCCCCGGACCCCCCAGTTGGAGAAAAGTATTAGGGGGTTTCGGCGGGAATTGGTTCTCCGGCCGGCCGGTAAGCCAAAGAAGCTATCGCTTGAACTTGGCAGAGATATACCGGTGTTGCGGCGGCCGGGAAGGGGTTTCCCCCCTTCCCGGCCTCATGCTTGGGGGATCAAGGGGAACGGACGCGACAAGCGCGGCTGTTTCGGCTACACCGGGCAAAACGCTTCGGAGCAGCGCCCATGAAAAGCTTTCGCAAGGAACTGTGGTTCAACGTCCCCGCCCGTCGTGGATTCGTCAACATCACCCGCGACGTGGAAGCCTGCCTCAAGGAATCCGGCGTCACCGAAGGCCTGTGCCTGGTCAACGCCATGCACATCACGGCCTCGGTGTTCATCAACGACGATGAATCCGGCCTGCACCACGACTACGAAACGTGGCTGGAAAAGCTCGCCCCTCACGAACCCGTTTCCGGCTACAGCCACAACGTCGGCGAGGACAATGCCGACGCCCACATGAAGCGCCAGATCATGGGCCGCGAGGTCGTGGTGGCCATAACCGAGGGCCGTCTCGACTTCGGAACCTGGGAGCGCATCTTCTACGGCGAGTTCGACGGCCGGCGCAAAAAGCGCGTGCTGGTCAAGATCATCGGGGAATAGCCCGGCCGCCTGCAACGATATTGCGCTGACGCTCCTGCGCCTGCTGACCTTTGCCCTATGAATGCCCATTCCCCGTCCATGCCCCACGACGCCCGGCCCAGTCCCGGCCGCAAGCCCTGGATCGACTGGCTGCGAGCCATGGCGGCCTTCGCCGTGGTGGTCATCCACGTCACCGCGCCGCTCTACGCCCAAATCGCGACACTGCACCGCACCGATTGGTGGATCGCCAACATCGCCAATTGCGCCGTGCGGTTCGCCGTGCCGCTTTTCGTCATGCTGGCCGGCGCGCTGCTGCTCGGCCGTAACGAGGACGCCGCCGCCTTCTACGCCAAACGCGCCGCCCGCCTGCTGCCGGCGTTCATCTTCTGGAGCGTGTTCTATCTGCTCTTCGCCTGGGCCACCGGCGGCGACGGCCTGGACCTGCGGGAACGCTTCGTCAATGCCGTCCTCGTCACCGGCGCGACCTACTACCACTTATGGTATCTGCCCATGTTTTTCGGGCTGATGCTCGTCCATCCTTTTCTCAACGCTTGGCTCGTCGGCCGGCGGCCCGACCGGGCCGATCTGGTCGCCTTTTTCGCGGTGGTCGCCTTTTTCGCGGCCCTGCATCAGGCGGCCGAACTCATCGAGGCCGTTAAGGGCCTGCGCCTGGAATGGGCCGGGGCCTTTGCCTGGTTCGTGGGCTGCTACGCGGCGGGCTACGTGCTCGAAGCGCGCCTGTACCGGCGGTTGCCCAATCTGTTGCTGATCGGCGTGTTCTTGGCGGTCGCGGCAGCCGGCGCGCTGGGCAATTTCGCCCTGGTCATGGCCATGGGACTGGTTCAGCGACAATTCGTGCTGCCGGATTCCGGCCTCGCCGTCCTGGCCATGACGGCGGCGCTTTTTTGCCTCTTCCGGCAAAACGCCGCGAGGCTGCCCCAAAGCCGGTTCGTTGCCGCCGCCGCCGAAGCGAGCTTCGGCATTTACCTTATTCATCCGGTCTTTTTGTACGTCCTCGACCACGCCCTGCCCCTGCCCCAGCGAGGGGCGGCCTGGTACATTCCCCTGGCGGCGCTGGGCGTCTTTCTCGCCTCCTTGGGGACCATCGCGTCCCTGCGCCGCGTCCCGCTTTTCCGCGCCGTCTGTTGAGACCGTTGGCACCCGCCCGCGCCACCGCCTTCGGCAAGGCATCGCTCCGCCCCCCGAAGACAAAACCCCGGCAACGACTCGTCAACGTCGCCGCCAGGGTTCGATAGGCAGGGAGAGGACGCCGGCCGCTATTTGGCGCTGGCGTAAAGGGTCTTGATGGACTCCCCAAGCTTCTGGGCCAGGGGCGAGGCGGCCATGCGGTCCATGACCACTTCGATGTAGGCGCCCGTGCCGCAGCTCTCGGCCTTGGCCAGGGCCGCTTCCAGCTCGGCGTTGGTCGTGACCTTGGCGCAGTGCCAGTCCGACAGCCCGAACGCGGCCGGAAGCTCGGCGTACTTCCAGGGAGCCAGGTCGTTGTACGAGCTCATGGGGTTCTTGCACAGCAGGCGCTCGATCAGATAGCCGTCGTTGTTGAGGCAAAAGACGATAGGCTTAAGCCCATGCAGGCCGAATTGTCCCAACTCCTGCACGGTCATCTGGTGCGCGCCCTCGCCGGTGAAAAGCAGCGTGCGGCGAGCCGGCGCGCCAAGGGCCGCGCCAAAGGCGGCCGGCGTGGCCCAGCCGATGGCCCCCCACAAGGTCTGGTTGAAAAATTCCGCCCCCTCGGGCATGAGCGCAAACCCCAGCCCCATGGACACCGTGCCGGTCTCGGCCATGACGATGTCGCCGGGGCGCAAAAACTTCTCCCAGCGCGGATAGAGGTAATCCGGGGTGATGGGATCGTTCGGCGCGCCCTTGGGTTCGCCCAGGCCCTTGGCCCGGGGGTGGCTGATGGTCTTGGCCGGCAAAAGGCGGCCCAGCCCGGCCAGGACGTCGCGCATCTCCACGTTGGGGAAGGTGGCGTAACCCACCCGCACTTCATGCTGCATGACGGCGATCATGCGGCTTTGGTCGATATGGGCGGTAAAAGCGCCGGTGTTGAAATCGCTCCAGTGCGCCCCGAGGTTGAGCACCAGGTCGCAGCCCTCGACGAAATCGCGCACCTCCGGGTTCATGATGCGGCCGTCGTAGAGGCCGACATAGCCGGGCAGCGTCTCGTCCAGGGCCGTCTTGTCCATGAACATGGTGGCAAAGGGCAGCCCGGTGCGCTCCAGCAATTCCCGGGCGGCCTGGCGCAGCCCCAGCCGGGCGATGAGGTAGCCGGCCAGGACCACGGCCGTGCCGGCCCCGGCGAACTTTTCGGCCATGGCCTCCAGGCAGGCGGCCAGAACGGCCGGATCGCTTACCGGCGCTTCCGGGGCGCAGACGTACTCCCCGGGCAGGGCCTTGTTGGCCTGGTCCTGGGGCAGGGCCAGGTAGACCGGCCGGTTGCGGGTCAGTCCCGCCTCAATGCAGCGTTCGATCTGGCAGGCGGCGTTTTCGGCCGTCAAAATGGCGCTGGCGCAGGCCACGGGCTTGGCCATGGCGGCGAAGGCGTCGAACTGCCCGTCGCCCAGGGTGTGGTGGACCACCCGGCCCAGGCGTTGGGTGGAGATGCTGGGCATGCCGACCAGATGGAACACGGGCAGATGCTCGGTGTAGGAACCGGCCACGCCGCAGATGGCCGACAGCTCGCCCACACCGTAGGTGGTGCACAACGCGGCCTTGCCGCGCACCCGGGCATAGCCGTCGGCGGCGTAGGCGGCGTTGAGTTCGTTGGTGCAGCCGATCCAGCGCATGTCGGGATCGTCGTCAATGGCGTCGTTTAAGGCAAAGGAGAAATCGCCGGGCACGCCGAAGACGTCGGTGACGCCGATGGCCTTGAGGCGCGACATGAGCAGTTCGATGACGGTCTGGGGCATGAAAATCCTCCGCTGATTACGTCTTGAGGTGATCGGTTGCCGGGGCCTCAGGCGGCGCCAATTCCCGGGCGGCCGGCCAGGGCCCGGCCCACGGCCTCGCGCAACAGGCCCACGTCCACGGGCTTGGACAGGTAGTCGTTCATGCCGCAGGCCAGATAGCGTTCCTTGTCGCCCTCCAGGGCGTGGGCGGTGACGGCGATGATGGGCACATGCCGGTCAACGCCCGGATGCGCGCCTTGCCGGATGCGCCGGGCCGCCTCGTCGCCGCTTAAGCGCGGCATCTGGATATCCATGAGCACCACATCGAAGGAACGCGCGGCCAGGGCGTCCAGAGCCAGATCGCCGTCTTCCACGGCCTCGACCGTATACCCCATTTTGCCGAGCATGACGACCGTGGCCAGGCGGTTGACGGCGTCGTCCTCGACCACCAGCACCCGGGCCGGGCCCTCCGGCGTTTTCGCCTGCCGCGCCTTGACCACAGCGTCCTTCGGGGCTTGCTCCAGTTTGCATGGCAGGGAAAAATCGATGCGGGTGCCCACGCCCACCCGGCTTTCCACGGCGAGAAAACCACCAAGCAGCGTCAGCAGGCGTTTGACGATGCCAAGCCCCAGGCCTGTGCCGCCAAAGCGCCGGGTCAGGGAGCCGTCGGCCTGGGTGAAAGGCTCGAACACGTCGTCGAGTTTCTCTTCGGGCATCCCGATGCCGGTGTCGGCCACGGTGAAAAGGAGCACCGCCGCCTGGCCGCGCTGCGAAGCCAGGGCGATGTCCAGGCGCACCGAACCGCCCTGGGTGAATTTGATTGCGTTGCCAACCAGATTGAACAGTATCTGGCGCAGCCGCGCGCCGTCCGTCAGCACTCGGGCCGGCACATCCGGGGCCACGGCCAGCCCGGCCTCAATCCCCCTGGCCCGACATTCGATGGATAGCGCCCCAAGCACGTCGGCCGCCACATCGCGCACGTCCACAGGCGTGGATTTGATGACCATGGCTCCGGCTTCCAGCAGACTGAAATCGAGGATGTCGCCGAGCACCCGGGTCAGCCCCCGGCCGCATTTGAGGGCCGTGGTCACGTAGCCGGCCTCCTCGGGGCCGAGAGGAGCTGTTTCAAGAAGCTGGAGCATCCCGAGCACCCCATTGAGGGGGGTTCGGATCTCGTGGCTGATGTTGGCCAGAAACTCGCTTTTGGATTGGCTGGCCGTCTCGGCCACGACCATGGCCCGGCGCAAATCGTCCTCGATGCGCTTCAGCGCGCTGACGTCGAAGTAGAAGCCGTCAAAGAGCACCACCCGGCCGCTTCCCGGACGCGGCGCGGCCCGAAACTGGCCCCAGATCACGCCGCCGTCCGGAGCCAGGATACGGGCCTGAACGTCGAACGGCTCGCCCGTGGCCATGCTCTGGATCTCGGCCTGGCGCAGACGCTCGCGGTCGTCTTCGACGATTCGGGCAAAGACCAGCTCCGCGTCGGCCAGGGCCAGGGCCACGGGCAGCCCCAGGATGCGTTCCAGTCCCTGGCTCACGTAGAGGAAGCGATGATTGCCGGCCGGGTCCACTTCCAGGGTGTAGATGACGCCGTTGGGCAGATTGTCGCCCAGGCTTCGCAGCATGGCCTCGCGGCCGCGAAGCGCCTCCTCTTCGCGGCGCAGCTCGGTGATGTCCCGAAAGATGTCCAGGCGCACCTTGGCCTCGCCCAGGCGAAACCGCCCGGACTTGACGGAAACCAGGCGATCTTCGCCGACAGCCGTGCGCATCCGGGTTTCCCGGATGGTGGTGAGGCTGCCGTTTTGGCCGAACACCGAGGCCGGGGCGTCGTCGGCCGGGTCGGTGAGGCCCACGGCCTCGGTGGTGCGGCCGATGAGGGTTTCCGGCGGGTAGCCCCATTCGGCGGCCAAGGCCCGGTTGCAGTCGAGGATGCGTCCCGTGTCGTCGTCGACGACCAGGATGGCGTCGCGGGCCTGATCGAACAGGCTGCGGTATTTGTCCTCGCTGGCCAGCATGGCCTGTTCGGCCTTGCGGCGGCGGGAGCCGGCGATGGCCAGACTGCCGGCCAGAAAGGCCAGGAAGGATATCCAGGCGAAAAAGAGGATGTTGTTGAGGCGGGTTTGCCGGCTGGCGGCGGCGTCCATGCGCCTGCGCACGGTTTCGCTCAGAGCGTTGGCCTGTTTCTCCAGGGCGGCGAAGGCGGCCTGACGCTCGACGCCAAGCCGCGCCCGCATTTCGGGCAAGGCCTCGATACCGCCCATGGCCAGTTCCCGAAACGCGGCAATGGCGGCGGCGTAACGGTCCAGGTTTTGAATAAACGGATCACGCTCGGCCTGCCCCTCCCCCACAGGCTCGGCCTTGCCCATGGCCCGAGCAATATCGCGGCAGCTCTCCAGGGCCTGACCGAAAAACGCTTCCACGTCCGGAACGCGCACATGCCGCTCGCCGGCCATGTATCGCTCTACTCCCAGGTAGGCTTTGACTGTATCGGCCCGCGCGTGTTGCAATTCTTCCAATACCGGCGGATAGGCTTCGAAGTTCTCCCGCCAGGAAACATTGGTCCACCACAACAGCAGGCCGGTCAGCAAGGCGGCCATGGCCATGGCGTAGAGGTGCAGGTCGATCCAGCCGTTCGCGCCGGCACGACGGCCGATGGGGATGCCGTTGCGGCTCATCGGGACAGGCTCCAGAGCGGCACGTTCTGCCGCCCAAAGCCCAGGGGCTCAATGCGGGCAGCCAGGTCTTGGGAACCGACCACGTCGCGCAGGGCGTCGTTGATGGCCTCGGTCAGGCGGGCGTCGGCCTTGCGCAGGGCAAAGGCGCTCTCCCCGGCCGGAAGGCTCGCCGGCTGGGCAAAGGGCTTGGCTTCCTCAGCCTCGCCCTGGCTCTCGCCGGCCAGCCAACGCACGGTGGGACCGGACAGGGCCAGGCAGTCGGCCCGCCCCGAACGCACGGCGGCCAGTCCCGCGCCAGGGTCAGGAACGACGAACAGGCGCTGTCTGGGCAGGCCCATGGCGAGCAAGGCGGTTTCTTCCACGGAGCCGTCGAGAACGGCGGCGACGGCGTCCGGGGCCGCCGCGACGTCTTCGTAGGAGGCCAATTTCCGGGGATTGCCCTGCAGCACCAAAAGCCCCTGGCCCACCCGGGCGTAGGGCAGGGTAAACAGCACGCGCGCGGCCCGTTCCGGGGTGATGAAAAGTCCGTTGGCGAGCAGATCGATCTGCCCGGCTTCCAGGGCGGCCAGGGCCTGACCGAAATCCAGCAGCACCCAGCGGATGCGCGGATTGCCCAGGCGGGCCAGCACGGCCTTGGCGGTTTCCGGCCCGACGCCCGTGACCTCGCCGGCCGGCGTACGGAAGGCGTAGGGCGGCTCGCTGGAATACCCCACCCGGATCTCCCCGCCGGCCCAGGGCGGCGACGGCTGGACGGAACCGGAACGGAGATAGGCCAGAGCCAGGAGCGTGCCCGCGGCAAAAAACAGCGTTACGGCGATGTAGCCCCAGATTTTGTTCATGCGCCCGCCAGGGTGACGGTTGGGACATGCCGACCCGCCAACGACAAGCGGGCCTTTGCCATCCTCCACCCTATACACGGCAGGCGTATCCGAGGCAACGCCTCCCTGACCAACCAGCGGCAGTGGCCAACCAACAACGATGGACAACCGGACCTTGCAACGCTTAAAAGAACATAAAAAGGCCGCGCCATCGGCCCCACAAGGAGACGGCCATGCCCATCGACCTGCGCTGTTTCGCCACCCTGGCCCCGCTCATGCCGGCCAATGCCGGCGCGTTTCCCATCGCCCCCGGGGAGACCGCCCTGGAACTGGTCCGACGTCTGGACATTCCCCTGGAAGAAATCAAGCTCGTGTTCGTCAACGGCGCGGCCGCGTCCCTGGACACCGTGCTGGCCGACGGCGACCGGGTCGGCATCTTTCCGCCTGTTGGCGGGGGCTGAGCCGAGAAGCCGTCAAGAACTTCAGCGTCTCCTGTTGCCCCAATGGACCGGGAGCAGCGGGCGCGGCCTCCCGTTGCATCCTTTGGTTGCGGGCCGTAAGGACGCCGGCCGGCCTCAGTAGCGCGGCCGGCCGGCCTGCCAGACAGCATAGGCGGCCAGCCCCATTTCGGCCATGCGCCGGTTGTTGTCGCGCCAGCGCTCGGCCAGCCCTGGCGGCAGCCCCGGGTCGCAGCCGCCGAACTCCGGGCACTGGAAGCAATAGTCCACGCCCCGCTCCCGGATGCAGTCCTTGACCCGGCAGTCGCCCAGCAGACACTTCCCCGTGCGGCAGCCCGAGCAGCCGCCCCTGCCCAGGCGTTCAAGCACCCGCTCGAAATCGGCGTAGGCGTCAAACACCGGATCAAGCCGGGCAAAAAAGGCCGCCCGCTGGCCAAAGCCGCCCATCTCCCGGGCCAATTCCCGGGACAGCCGGCCGATGGGGCTGTCCGGGTTGTCCAGGCAACGGCCGCAGTCCAGCCCGCACGGGGCGATGCGCTCTCGCAGCGCGGCTTCGTCGGTCATGAATACTTCTCCTTTGGCTTTGCGTCGCGTCCACGAACAACACTGAGAGTACTTTGCTGGCAACAGCCTAAAACCATGAATTTTTCTTAAAAACACTATCGCATTTGCAAGGGACGCGACACGAAGTTCGTCGCAACCGCCGGCCGGGACGGCCCGTCGTTAAAAGAGCGCGCCCTCAGCCCCAAAATACGGCGCAGCCCACGAACACCAGCCCGACCAGGGCCGGCCGGGTCCAGGCCCGGCGGCCGCACAGCCGGGTTGCCCCCAGACAGACGAGGATCGGCAGGGTAGCGCACACGGCGATCTTGGCCGCAACCGGCACGGCCGTGCCGCACAGCCAGTACTGCAGCACCACCACCGGCGGGAAGTGGTACAGGTACAAATCAAAGGACGTCCGTGACAAGCCCGGCCGCCGCCAGGGCGACCCGGCCTTGGCCCGGCCAATAAGCCCTGCGGCCAGGACCGTGGCGGCCAGGGCGAAAGCCGTGCGGGCCAGACCATGGGCCAGGGACAGCGGGACCGAGGGCGCGCCGGCCGCCCAGGCCTGCATGGCCTGGCCGCCGGTCCTGGCCATGGCGGCCAGGCTGAAAATAAACGCCAGCGCCCAGACCCAGGGCCGGCCGGGCAGGCCGTGATCGGCCGACCAGCCGCGCTTCCAGACAGACGCGCCAAGCAGGAAAAATCCTGCATAAAGCGGCAGTCTCGAGGGCTGAAACACCAGAAACGGCCCCAGCCTGGCCCAGGCCGCGTCCGGGCAGGCCAGCTGCCCGACTCCGGCCGCAAGGCCCACGCCCAGGGTCAGCAGGCCAATGCGGCCCAGGCCCCACGCCCCCCAACTTCCACGACGAGTCAGCCCGGGACCGGCCGCCAGCCGCGCCGTAGCCACAACCAGGCAAAAGACGAACAACATGGCTAAAAACCATAGGTGAAACGACCATAAAAGCGTTTGGGACACCTTGGCCGCGTCGGCGCTGGCGAAAAGCATAAACCGCCAATCCAAGGCCGTTGGGGCTATCGCCAGCCAGTGGGCGAAAAAGCCGTCCAGTCCGCCTTTGTCGCGGTAGTCGATATAGGCGATGACCGGGCAGAAAAACAGCGTCAACCCGACAAGCGGCACGACGAGCCGCCTGGCCCGGCCGGCCAGAAAGCCGCCCGCACCGCGCCGGCCAAGGGACGGCAGGGCGAAATAGCCGGCCACGGCAAAAAGCAGCGGCATGGTCGCGCCGTCGCAGACCAGCAAGATGACGTCCGCCAGGGCGCTCTTGGCCGGATCGCGCACATACCACCAGGGCACGTAGGCGCTGTAGGCCACGGCGGCGTGCTGGACCACCACGGCCAGGACGCCGGCCAGCCGCAGGGCGTCGAGCTGCCAAGACCGAGAAGATGTTTCCTGGCCCAAATTCATGACGCGCCTCCTTGGCGGTTTAGGCCAACGGCCCGCAAGCCGGCCAGGGCATGGCGGAAGCACTGCTCGGCAAACACGGGCCAGTGTTCGGCCATGGGCGGATGCTCGGGCACGATGCGCCGATGGTTTTGCCACAAAAGCGCCTGGTAGAGGCACGGACCCAGAACGCAGGACATCATGGCGACCAAGGTCGTCACCGGCGCGTCCGGGCCGGCGAATTCGGCCATGAGCCCCAGCATGGCCATGGTCTGGGGCCGGCTGTGGCGTTCGGCCATGTCGCCGAGAAAGGGCGTGGGGTTGGCCAGTTCCATGGCCCACAGGCGCAGGAAAGCGTCGCCGACCTCGCCGTGGGCAAAAAGCACCTGGCAATAGACCTCGATCAAAAGCCGCAAGCGTTCCTCGGGTTCGGCCCCGGCCTTGGCCTCGTCCAGCAGGCGCTGGCGGAACCGCTGGTCGGCGGCGGTGAAAAGCACCTCCAAGACGGCTTGATACAGCTTGTCCTTGCCGCCGTAATAGTACTGCACGGCGCTGACGTTGACGCCGCCGGCCTCCTGGCACACGGCCCGCACGGTGGCCCCTTTGTAGCCCTTGGCGGCAAAGATCCGCAGGGCGGCCCAAAAGAGCTTGTCCTTGACCCCGGCCTCGTTTCCGTCCATGGCTCCTCCGCAAACATTTGTTTCAAACAATTGTTTACAATCAGTGCCCCAATGCCGCGGCCTCGTCAAGCGGAGAAGGTGCCCCTCGTGGTCAAGACCAGGAAGCCGGGACAGCATTGCTTTTTCTTGCCAAGAGCCGATCCGTCACTTATTTGAAACACTAGCGGCAGTGTCTGGAATGTGGCTTGGCGCGCGGCGCGCCTTGGAGAGTTTGTGATCGCGAAACGAGATTTGCGACCAAGGGGGGAAGCATGAACGAATTGACCCCCACGACCAGCCTGAAAGCAGCACGCGGCAGCGTCATCGTGGCCGTCATCGGCGCGCTGATCGTCATGGGCGTGCTGGCGGCGGCCATCCAGAAACAGTTCGGCTCGTCGTCGAGTTCCATGGTGACGGAAAACCGGACCGACAGCGCCGGCTATGCCGCCTATTCCGGCCTGACGTTCGCCGCAGCGCAGACGGAAGCAGTATTGGACAATCTGCATTCATCCGGCGCTACGACGTACACGCTGACGAGTGGTGTCACCTTCAACATTACGGTTGGCGCAAAGACATCTGGGTCAGGGACAGCGACCTATCCGGTTACCGTGGTCGGCACGGCTAATGCTGGAACAGGGTATGAATCAAACGCGTACATGTCTGCACCGGTGACCATTACGGTATCAGGGGGATCAACAAATAAAAAACCTCCCATCTCAGGCCCTACCGTCAAAGTAGCCGGCTATGTGGACGGTGACATCCTAGCCGAAAACGTCACCCTTCAGGGCGGCTCCACCGTCGAGGGCTCAATCACTTCCACCTCGACCACCACTTCCTTGGTGATTACAGGCGGCGTCAACGTGGGCGGCACGGGCGAGGTCATCTGTTCCAATTCGAGCATCACGGTGAGCGGCGGCTCCCAAGTTGTCAACGGCACGCTCTATTCCCAGGGCGACGTGACCATCGACGGCGGGGCCACGGTCAACGGCGACATCTACGCCAAGGGCAGCGTGACCGTCAGCGGCGGAGCCAAAGTCAACGGCAACATCCACAGCCTGTCCTCGGTCAGCCTGACCAGCGCCAACATCGGTTCTTCTTCAGTCAAGCGTTACATCTACGCCGCCGGCACGGTGACCGCCACCGGCGGCTCGACCATCTATGTGGACATCCACAGCCAGACCAACATCGCCCTGCAAAACATCACCGTCTACGGCAACATGTACGCCAAGACCGGGGTCACCACCCAGCAATACCTGACCCACCTCTACGGCAACAGCTACACGAACCCGACCGCGCCGACCGCGCCGGTTGCCTGCGCGACCTACACCGCGCCCACGTCGCCGACATTCACGGCATCGACGCCTCGGAACATCACCAGTCAGACAACTATAACTGCCGGCAACTATTACTACACGTCATTCAGCACCAATTGGATCGATCTCTGCCTCGACGTTTCCGGCGGCGACATCAACATCTTCGTCTCAGGCAACGCTTCCAGCAACGCCACCATCTACGTCAAGACGTCCACATCGGGCAACTGCTTCACCAACAGCAACAAGATGAACAGCATCGACGAGACCTTTTCCGCCGCCGCCGCCAAGGTGTTCCTCTATACGGGCGGAACCTTCACCTTGGGCGGCGGCGTGGACTGGTTCGGCACGGTGCTGGCCAGCGGCAACATCCAACCCGCCGGAGGGTCGTCCATCATCGGCTCGCTGCACAGCATCAACGGCTCGGTCAACCCCAACAGCAGTTGGTATGAGATCAAGTATGTCAAGTCAAACTACCTGAGCAGCCATTAGCGCCAACGCAAAACGCGAAAAGGCCGGATCGCTCCGGCCTTTTCGCGTTTCTCCTGCGTTGGCTGACCCGCCGTCGCGCCTACACGCCCATGATGTTGTAGCCGGAATCGACGAAAATAACCTCGCCCGTGGTGCCCGACGACAGGTCCGAGGCCAGGTACAAGGCGCAGCGGCCGATGTCCTCCAAGGTGATGTTGCGGCCCAGCGGCGAACGGTTCTCGATGGTTTCGAGGATGGTGCGGAAACCGTGGATGGCCGAGGCGGCCATGGTCTTGACCGGGCCGGCGCTGATGGCGTTGATGCGCACGCCGCGTTTGCCGAGGTCCACGGCCAGGTAGCGCACGCTGGCTTCCAGGGCCGACTTGGCCACGCCCATGGCGTTGTAGTTGGCCACGACCCGGCCCGAGCCGTAGTAACTCAGCGTCATGACCGAGGAACCAGGCGTAAACAGCGGCTCAAAGGCCCGGCACAAGGCGACCAGGGAAAAGGCGGAAACGTCAAGAGCCACGCGGAAACCCTCGCGGCTGGTGTCGATGAACCGGCCGGCCAGGTCCTCGCGGTTGGCGTAGGCGATGGAATGGACCAGGCAGTCCACGCCGCCGAGCTTTTCGCCGACAAACCGGGCCGCTTCGGCGATTTCCTCGTCGCTGGAGACGTTGCACTGGAAGATGCACTCGGCCCCGAGTTCTGCGGCGATGGGTTCGATGCGCTTGCGGATGGGTTCGGCGGCGTAGCCAAGGGCCAGCCGCGCCCCCTGCTCGCGCAGGACCTTGGCGATGCCGTAGGCGATGCTGCGTTCGTTGACCACGCCGAAAATCACGACTTTTTTATCCCGCATCAGCATGGGTTTCTCCTTGCCGGGACGCCCGGCGTTATGCGTCTGGGCGGCCGGGGGCCGCCCACATGCGGCGTGTCATCCCAGGCTCCAGAACTGTATCAAACTCCCGACCGCCGCCCCACCAACGCCCCCCTTGACCCATCTGGGGTTTCCAAAGGGGCTCAGCCCCTTTGGCCGCCGGAGGCACTCCCCTCTTCTCTCCCCCTAAGCCCGCGTCTCGGCCTCACGGATAAGCCCGGACAGCAGCAGATCCAGGGCGCGGTCCACGCGTTCGCGGTCGGCGTCGTCGTAGAGGTTAAGCCCGCCGAAGACGCCGCTTTGGCGGGAGCGCACGGTCAAAAAGATGACCGCGCCGCCGAGCACGGCCACGATGGCCGTCAGGTCCAGGCTTTCGGGCACGTCCCCGGTGACGGACTCGAAAAATTCCAGGGCCGAGCGCACGCGGGGGTATTCCAGCAGCCGGGTGTAACGGTTGCGCGACATGAGCTCCCAGGCCAGGATGTCCAGGGTGCGCGGCCGGGCGAGCAAGCCCCGGATGGTGGCCTTGAAGAAATGGGCCAGCTGGGCGCGCGGCGGCATGGCGGCGAAGCGTTCGGCCACGTCCTCGCGCAGTTCCTCGACGGTGGGCCAAAAGGCCGAGGACTGGCCAAAAGCCGTGACCACGTCGTCGAAGTCCTGGAAGTGGCGCAGGATGACGCCCCGCTCCAGGCCGGCCGCCCGGGCCAGGACGTCGAGGGAGAGTCCGTCGAAGCCCTGTTTGGCGAGCAGGTCGCCCAGGGCTTCCAGAATGCGCTGGCGCACCGTGCGCGGTGCGCCGATGGGGATGATCTTGACGCCGGACATGGTTGCTATGGCTCGCGCCTGGCCCGGAGAAAGACGTCCAGGGTCACGAGCAGGCACACAGCCATGATGGAGCCGTCGCGGATGAAGGTGGCCTGGGAAATGGCGTCATCGGCCTTGGTGGTGAAGCAGCCGCACTGGGTGGCGATGCCCTTGTGCCAGGCCCAGGCCATGGCCGAGAGAAAGACGGCCATCATGAGGCTGGCCGAAAGCGACGCGCCCCGGGCCACGAAGCCGGTGAGCAGGCACATGCCGACCACCACCTCGATCCAGGGCAGGGTAAGCGCCACGGCCGACACGGCCATGTCGGGCAATATCTGGTAATTGCGGATGATCTTGGCAAAGGCCATGGGATCGACGATCTTGTCCCAGGCGGCGATAAGAAACACCAGCCCCAGGGCCATGCGCAGCAGTACGAAGAACACCCTCATGCCCCGCCCTCCGTGGGTCCGCCGACGGCCAGCCAGCCGTCGAAGCCTTCCGGCATCACCGTGACGTAGGCAAACCCGGCCGTGCGCAGGGCCTCGCCGAGTTCCTTGCTTTTGTCGCACAGCAGATTGCCGCAGTAGACGACGATGCGGTCCTCGGCCCTCAGGCCGAGGTTGCCGGCGGCGGCGTCGAGATCGCCGTACATGGCCTCCTGGGGCAGGCTCTTGGCCCCGGCCACATGGTGCATGGCGAATTCCTCGGCCGTGCGGGCGTCGACGAAAACCACCCCAGGCTTGCCGAGCATGGTCACGGCGGCGTGGGGATCAATGGTTTCCAGCCCGCGCCGCAAGGCGTCGCGCTTGTCCAGGGCGGCAAAATCCACGATCCAGGGCACGGGCTCCTGCCGGGCCATGTTCATGGCCACCGACAGCCCGAGGCCCAGGATCACAATGACCGCCAACTCCAACCAAAGCGGCGCAAGCCGCCGCATCCCAACCCCCGCCATACCATCCCGCCTTGACAAGGTTTCCCGCCCACGAGCATATATTCCGTCGTAAGGGCTTGCTATCCTACACGCAGCCCCATGCGCAACCCGCAACACGGAGCCAGCCATGCCAACCGATGCCGTCCCGGCCATCCAAAACGTCACGGCCGACGAAGCGCGCCGCCTGCTCGACGCCGCCCGGCCGGGCGAGATCACCCTTCTCGACGTGCGCATGGAGCCGGAATACGAAGAATTCCATCTGCCTGGCGCAAAGCTTGTGCCCCTGCCCGAGCTGCCCGACCGCCTCGGGGAAATCGACAAGGCCAAGCCCGTGGCCGTGTATTGCCGCTCGGGGATGCGCAGCGCCGCCGCCGCGAAACTCTTGGCCGGGGCGGGATTTCCCCGCATCGTCAACCTGCTCGGCGGAGCCATGGCCTGGCAGGGCGCAGCGGCGGTCGGCGCGCCGGACGCCGGCATGACGCTGTTGTCCGGAGCCGAGACCCCGCGCCAGATACTCCTGGCCGCCTTGGGCATGGAAGCGGCGCTGGGCGGCTTTTACCAGAAGCTCGCCGACGCGGCGGACGACAGCGAAACCGCCGCCACGTTTTCCCGGCTGGCCGGCTTCGAGGAACGCCATCTGCGCCATGTCCACAGCCTCTATGAAAAGGAAACCGGTAAACCAGCCGACCTGGAGGCGCTTGTGGCTGGGGCCGGGCCGGAACTGGAAGGCGGGCTGCCGGCGGCGGCCTTCCTGGAAATGCTTGGCGGCGAACCGGCCTCAGCCCGGGAAGCCCTGGAGCTGGCCGCCTCGGTGGAAGCCCAGGCCCTGGATCTGTATGCCCGGCTGGCCCGGCAGACCAGCGACAAGACAGCCAAAACCTTGTATGAAACCCTGTCCCTGGAAGAAAAGGCGCACTTGCGGGCCGTGGCCAACCTGCTGGCCCGGCTGCCCGAGGCCTAAGCCGACGCGCCTTTCTCAATTCACGATCAAACGCTCAAGGAGCACCTCATGGCCCCGGTCAATTTCCTCATGAACATCCTGTGGCTCATTCTCGGCGGCTTGTGGCTCGGCATCGGCTGGTACCTGGCCGGAGTGGTCATGGCCATCACCATCATCGGCATCCCCTGGGCCCGGGCCTGCTTCGTCATGGGCAACCTGTCGTTTTGGCCCTTCGGCAAGGAAGTGGTGGACCGCCGCGACGTGTCCGGCCCGGACCTGGGCACCGGCACCATGGGCTTTATCGGCAACGTCATCTGGTTCGTGCTGGCCGGGGTGTGGCTGGCCATCGGCCATCTGCTGGCGGCGGTGGCCAACTTCGTGACCATCATCGGCATCCCGTTCGCCCTGCAGCACCTCAAGCTGGCCGGGCTGGCCCTGGCCCCCATCGGCAAGACGGTCATCGACAAGCGTTACTAGCGTCGCGTCCCTTAAAAAGTAAATGGTTTTAGCTCGTTGACTACAAAACACCATATGCGCTTTTCGCGGATGCGACACTAGATTCGAGTTGTTAACCGGGCGCGGCCACCGGAGCAGCCCGCCCGGCGGACGCGCCCACGACAATGCCGGCGGGTTTCCCGCCGGGGCCGGTACTTCGCCATCGGAGCCGTCATGCAGTACATCTTATTGGCCCTGGCCCTGGCGGCCGGGGCGTTCATGCCCATCCAGGCCGGGGTCAACACCAAGCTGGCCGGGGCGGTCGGCGGGGCCATCCCTTCAGCCTTTGTCTCGTTTCTGGTCGGCACCCTGGCCCTGGCCCTCATCTTGGGCGTCACGGGCCAGGGCGTGCCCTTTACGGCCGCCTACAAGGCTTCGCCGTGGTGGTACTGGATCGGCGGGACCATGGGGGCGTTTTTCGTCACGGCCACGGTGATCCTGGCCCCGCGCATCGGCGGCGGGGCCATGATCGCCCTGACCCTGGCCGGCCAGGTGGCGGCCTCCATGGCGCTGGATCACTTCGGGCTGCTGGGCTTTCCGCACATACCCTTCGACCTCAAGCGCCTGATCGGCTCGGTGCTGCTGCTGGCCGGCGTCTATCTCATCCGATTTTAAACGCTTGTCATCCCCGGATTGGGGGTCTGGGGGCCTAAGGCCCCCAGCGGGGCGCGGGGCAGCGCCCCACTCTTCTCTTTTTCCTTCTTCCCCTTATTCCAATTCCATTTCTCAAGCGAAAGCACAATGTAAACAATATATTGGTTTAATTTTATACTTATAAAACATAACTGTCGTTATGTTTTATAATGGGCATTAGCCGCGCGCCCGGCGCATGGCCACGGTTTCGCCGCCGATGCCCCAGCTGTCGCAGTCGACTTCCTCGATGATGACAAAGGTGGTTTGCGGGTTCTTGCCCATGACGTCGCGCAGGACGTTGGTGACGCCTTCGATGACCTTGGCTTTCTGCTCGGCGGTGGCGCCGTCGCGGGTGATCTTGATGTTGACCAGGGGCATGGGGTTCTCCTTTTGGGTCAGGCCGGGCCGAACGCCGCGGCCGTCAAGGCCGAGGCTTCCTCAAGCCAGCCTCGGCGCTGTCCCGAACTGCTGGTGACAAGGGTTTCGAACATGCGCCGGCGCACGTCGGCCACGCCGCACAAGCCAAAGACGCAGTCCTTCCAGATGCGCTCCAGGGGATCGCCAAAGACCTCGCGCTCCCGCTGGGCCGCCGTGTTGGACGTGTTGAGGACAACAGCCGCGCGGGCAACCAGCAAGCCGCGCGGCACGCCTTCGCCGCCGTCGCCTTCCAGGAACTCGTAGGCCAGCCCGGGCCGCATGACCCGGTCCACCCAGCCGACCAGCACGGCCGGGGGCATCCCCCACCAGTTGGGATGGACGATGACGAAGCCCTCGGCCGCGGCCGCCTCCCGGCAGTGGCTGGCGATAAGCGGCGGCAAGGACGCGTCGCGGGGAATCTCGGCGGCCGGCAAAAGCGCCTCGAAGCCCTCGGCGCAGAGGTCGTGGTACCATACCTCCAGGCCGAGGCCGGCCAGCGTTTCGCAGACGACCCCGGCCAGGGCGTGGTTGAAACTGCCGGGACGGGGATGGGCCAGGATAACGCTGACCGCCATGGGTTACGCTCCTTCGCCGGACTGGCCGGCGGTGTCCGGGCGATATTCCAGGATATCGCCCGGCTGGCAGCCAAGAAAGGCGCAGATGGCCTCCAGGGTGGAGAAACGCACGGCCTTGGCCTTGCCGGTTTTGAGGATGGACAGGTTCTGGGCGGTGATGCCCACGGCTTCGGCCAGTTCCTTGGAGCTGACCTTGCGCCGCGCCAACATGACGTCGAGGTTGACGATGATCGCCATGGCCGGCCTATACCGTCAGGGCCGCTTCCTCGTCCAGCCGCCGGGCCTCGTCCATGACCCGGGCCATGACCAGGGCGAGGCTGGCCAAAAAGACGAGGGCCAATTCCGTGGTTCCCACGCCCAGGCTCACCATATGCCGGCCGGGCGGGTTGGCGGCGCTGACGGCCAGGGAGTGCAGCGGCGTGGCCAGCACCGAACATACGGCCCAGGCCATAAGCGAGCGGGCCACGCCGCGAAAAGCCAGCACGTTGGCCAGGGAAAAGATGCTGCCTTCCCGATAGAGACCAAACAGCCGACGCAGCCGCAACAGCGCCACCATGAGCGCCCCGCCCGGAACCATGGCGGCCACGAAACACAACAGCCGCACCCAGCCCGGCAACTCCGGGCCGGCGGCCAGGGACGCCGCCTGCCGGGTCATGTCGGCGGGCAGGAGGTTGAACGCGGCCCAGTACAGGGCGGTCAGCGGCGCGACCGCCACGGCGGCGGCCAGACAGACGGTTTCAAGCCGCCCGGCCTGTCGGCGGATGCTGTCCAGATTGGTTTTGGCGTACATGGCGGACTCCGTTACTTGTCGGTCGGCTGGGCCAGGGGTTGGGTCAGTTCGGCCAGATCGGCGGCGAAATCCTTGTACAGCGCCTCGCGGCCGCGCACGCCGAAGGCCACGGCGACGTCCCGCCCGCGCAGGGCCGAGAGGACCAGGGAACCGGACCTCGCGTCAAGCACTCTCGCCTGATAGGCAAACGACGTTTCCACGCTCCAGGTCGGCGGCAGGGAGATGTGCAGCCGGCCGACCAGCGCCGCCACTTCCACCAGGGCCACGCTGTCGATCCCTGCCCCCCGGGCGGCGGCGACCAGCTCCGTGTCCGAGGCGTCGCGCCAGGCGCGCCCGCCCAGAGCCGTCACGAGCGGCCCGGCATCCACGACCTCGGTCCCGGGCAGACCGGCGAAACGCGCTTCAACAAGGCCGCGCAACCGGGCCGCCTTTTCGGCTCCGGCCTTGTCGGTCGCCTCAAAACCGCACCAGGTCAGCACGACGGTCTTGCCCAGGCCAAGGCTTTGGCCGGCCGTATTCCCGACCACAAGGCTCGTGGCCGTAGTCCTGGCGCAGCCGCCGGCCAAAGCGAGAAGCAACAACAGCAAACAGACTTTTTTCATGGCGTCTCTCCTGAAGAATAACGGGGTGGTTTCGGGACAGACGCCGGCCGACGTCGTCCCCTTGCTTCCATCCGTCCGGACGAGAACTCGATAAACAAGCTTGAATTATTGTTCAACGATAATTTTTGGCTGTTTTTCGCCGACAGACAGACAAATGCCGCCGCCCATGAAAAAAGCAAAAAATATCAGGCGAGCACATCAGACAACGCGTAGACCCTAGACAGGAAACAGACATGAGCGAGGAAACGCGCAAGGACTGGCAAAGGCGGGTGTTGGCCGCCATGCGGCTGATGGAAGCCCGGCTAGACGAGGCGTTGTCCCTGGCCGATATCGCCGGGGCGGCCCATTTCTCGCCCTTCCACTTCCACCGCATCTTTGTCGGCATGACCGGCGAGACGCTCGGGGCGTACCTGCGCCGGCTGCGCCTGGAGCGGGCGGCGTCGCGCCTGTGCTACGGCGACCAGCCGGTGACGACCGTCGCCCTGGAAGCCGGCTTCGAGTCGCCCGAAGCCTTCACCCGGGCCTTTCGCGCCGCCTACGGCGTATCGCCCTCGGCCTGGCGACAGGCCAGCCGGAAGCGCAAGGGACCGCCCGAAACTCCCAAACACCTGCCCCCCCAAAAGGAGTTCGTCATCATGGAACTTACCGTCGTCATCAAAACCCTGCCGGTCATGAAAGTGGCCTGCGTGCGCCACGTCGGCCCTTACGACCAGTGCGAGCCGGCCTGGATGAGCCTTTGCGCCAAGGCCGGACCGCTGGGCCTTTTTGGCCCGGACACGAAGTTTATTGGCATCGGCCACGACGATCCGCAGATCACGCCGCCGGAAAAAATCCGCTACGACGCCTGCATGACCGTGCCCGACAGTTTCGCCGGCACGCCCGATCTGCCGGTAACGACCATCGGCGGCCGGGACTACGCCAGCGCCGTGGTCAAGGGACCATACACGAACCTGGCCCCGGCCTACGCCTGGCTGTGCGGCGTCTGGGGACCGAACTCGGGCCGTGAATTCGCCATGGAGCCGAGCATGGAAATCTACCTCAATGATCCCAAAACCACCCCGCCCGACCAACTGCTCACCGAAATCCTCGTCCCGGTCGGCCCGGCGCGGTAGTTTTTAAGGAGGCCTCCGGCGGCCGGGGGCCTGAGGCCCCCGGACCCCCCATCCAAAGAAACGGCCCGGGACGCGCGTGCGTCCCGGGCCGTTTCTTTGGGGGGAGAAAAACGACGATCAGCCGCCGCCGAAGCCGGCCAGTCCCACGCCTGTGCGCGGCAGGATCAACTCGCCCTTGCCCATCTGGGAAAACATGGCCCGGGTGAGCTTGCCGGCCGGATCAAGATAGGCCGTCAGCGTAAACGGCACCATGGGGCCGCGCACCTTCTCCACCAGCGGATTGACGGCGATAAACCGCAGATCCTGGAAAGCCAGGGCCATGCCTTCGGGCGTGGCGGCGGCGGATTTGACCGGAAAATCCGTGAACCAGACATAGTAGGAAAAAACCGGAGCCTGCTTGCCCAAACGCTCCAGTTCGTCGCGCCCGGCCCGCTCGAAACGCCGCTCGGGAAGCAGGGTATCGGGATCGGCAAGGGTCAGACCCGTCAGCACATAGTCGTTGCCTTCCTCGGCGATGATCTTCCACCACAAGGGCGCAAAAGCATCGGGCTGGGCCGTCACACGCGTGGGCTTTTCACCCCGGGCGACAAGCAGGTCGCGGGCATGGGCGGACACGGCCTGGCCCACGCCAAAGCCGATGGCCGGCCAGGCCAGCAGGACGGCCAACCCGGCCACGGCCAGCTTCTTGCCCGCCGCCGGGCGCAGCGCGGCGGCCACGGCCAGCCCGATCAGAGCCAGGCTGTAGATCGGATCAATGATGAAGACCGAGGGCACGGACACCCGGACATCGGAAAAAGGCAGAAAAACGCCTGTCCCGTAGGAAGTTATGCAGTCGAGAAAGAGATGGGACAAAACGCCCAAATAAAAAAGCACGAACAGCCGCGAGGCTTTCGCCCCCCCGGCGAATCGGGAAACGACAAGGGCCAAAAGCCAAGCCATAAGCGCCCCGCCAAGCAGCGAATGGGTGTAGCCCCGGTGGTGGCGCATGTAGGCTTCAGCGCCAAAAAACGTAACAATATTATCGACATCAGGCATCCAGGCGGCCAAGGCCGAGAGGGGCACAAGGGCTCTTACGCCCGGGAACCGATCCTTGGCCGCCTGGCCTAAAAGCACGCCTGCCGTGATGTGGGTAACTGGATCCATGCGACAACTTCCTCACGTTTCGAAGACGGATTTGGGGAGGATAGGGCTTTTTTCGCATTTGACAAGGATAGCCGCTGCGATACAGTGCGCCCCGGCGCATTCGCGCCCAAATCACCCTTTTTTTTCGGAGCGATCATGGCAGACAAGTCGCCGGACACCAAGGAAATGCCGGCCGAGGGCGAATTCGCCGCGCTCATGGAGGCCTCTTTGGCCGAGCGCGGCGGTGAGATCCATGTTGGAGACCGCATCACCGGACCCGTCATCGCCGTCACCGAGACCACGCTTGTGGTCGACACCGGCACCAAACTCGACGGCGTGGCCGACAAGTCGGAATTTCTCGACGAAAACGGCCAGCTGACGGTGGGCGAAGGCGACGAGGTCACCCTCTACGTCGTCTCGGTGCGGGGCGACGAAGTGGCCCTGTCCAAAGCCCTCTCCGGCCAGGGCGGCGCGGAAGCGTTGCGCGAGGCCTACGAAAACAATGTCCCGGTGGAAGGCAAGGTGACGGCGGCCCGCAAAGGCGGCTTCGACGTCGAGATCGTCCACCGCCGGGCCTTCTGTCCGGTCAGCCAGATCGATCTGGCCTTTACCGACAATCCCGAAGCCCACGTGGGCCAGACCTACCAATTCGCCATCATCACCTTCGAGCGTGACGGCAAGAACATCGTGGTGTCGCGCCGCAAGCTCCTGGAGCAGGCCCGGGTCGAATCCGAGCTGCGCTTCATGGAGACGGTTCAGCCCGGCGACGTGGTGCCGGCCGTCGTCAGCCGTCTGGTGGCCTTTGGCGCGTTCGCCGAAGTGGCTCCGGGGCTGGAAGGCCTCATCCACTTGTCCGAGCTGTCCTGGTCCCGGGCCGAAAAGGCCGAGGACGCCGTGACGCCGGGCGAAGCCGTCACCGTCAAGGTGCTGGCCTTTGACCGCGACAAGAAGGGCCGTCCGCGCATTTCCTTGTCCATCAAGCAGGCCGGGGCCGATCCCTGGGACAGCGTCGGCGACAAGTTTGCCGTGGGCGACAAGGTCGAGGGCAAGGTGGTGCGGCTGGCCGACTTCGGCGCGTTCGTGGAAATCGCCCCTGGCATCGAGGGCCTTATCCACGTCAGCGAGATGAGCCATGTTCGCCGGGTGGCCAAGCCGGGCGACGTGGTGGCCGTGGGCGACGCCGTCACCGTGGCCGTCAAGGACCTCGACCTGTCCAAGCGCCGCATTGGCTTAAGCCTCAAGGAAGCCGCCGGCGACCCCTGGCAGGGCGTGGCCGAGACCTTCCCCATCGGCGCCACCGTCACCGGCACGGTGGAAAACCGCCAGCAGTTCGGCATATTCGTCAATCTGGCCCCCGGCGTCACCGGCCTTTTGCCGGCTTCCAAGCTGCGCGACGCCCTGGAGCCCCAGACCTATGAAAAGCTCAAGATCGGCGACGAGGCCACGGTCATCGTCTCCGAGATCGATACCGACAAGCGCAAGATGACCTTGTCCCCGGTGGGCGGCCAGAAGGAACGGGAAAATCCCGACGAATGGAAGCGCTTCGTCAAGAAGGAAAAGGCGGCGGCCCCCAGCGGCGGCCTTGGGCTTCTGGGCGAAAAACTCCAAGAGGCCATGGCCCGCAAAAAGCAATAAGGCCATCACCCGCGCCGGCAAAACGTCGGCGCGGGGATGCTGTTCCGTAACGTCCAGGCCGCAAGTCCAGGGCGTTGCGGGAAGCCACGAAACGAGGCCAAGCCGAGGCCCGGTCCTGCCGGGTCCATGATCAGGCGGCCCTCACTCCAGCTTTCGGGCGGAGCGTAGGGCCGCTTGCATTGTCGCCGCTTGTCCTGCATGACATCGCCAATCGACGCCGCGCCCGATGCGGGCGGCGCTTGTGGAGGAAGGATATGGCCGTAGAGCCCAACAAGATCATTTATTCCATGATCCGCGTCAGCAAGTTTCACGACAAAAAACCCATCATCAAGGACATCTCGCTGTCCTATTTCTACGGCGCCAAGATCGGCGTGCTGGGCCTCAACGGCTCGGGCAAATCCACCCTGCTCAAGATCCTGGCCGGCGTGGACAAGGATTTCCAGGGCGAGACCGTGCTCACCCCGGGCCATACCATCGGCTATCTGGAGCAGGACCCGCTGGTGGACGTCACCAAGACCGTGCGCGAAGTGGTCGAGGAAGGCGTGGCCGAGACCGTGGCCTTGCTCAAGGAATTCGAGGACATCAACGCCGCCTTTGCCGAGCCCATGGACGACGACGCCATGAACAAGCTCATCGAGCGCCAGGGCGAGGTGCAGGAAAAGCTCGACGCCTGCGACGCCTGGGATCTCGACAGCCGCCTGGACATGGCCATGGACGCCCTGCGCTGCCCGCCGGCCGACACGCCCTGCAACGTGCTCTCCGGCGGCGAGCGCCGCCGCGTGGCCCTGTGCCGGCTGTTCCTGCAAAAGCCCGACATCATGCTCCTCGACGAACCCACCAACCACCTGGACGCCGAGTCCGTGGCCTGGATGGAGCATTTTCTGCACGGCTACCCCGGCACGGTCATCGCCGTCACCCACGACCGCTACTTCCTGGACAACGTGGCCGGCTGGATTTTGGAACTCGACCGGGGCCGGGGCATCCCCTGGAAGGGCAACTACACCTCGTGGCTGGAACAGAAGCAGGAGCGCCTGCGCCAGGAGGAAAAGGCCGAGAGCGAACGGTCCAAGACCCTGGCTCGGGAACTGGAGTGGGTGCGCATGTCGCCGCGCGGCCGCCACGCCAAGTCCAAGGCCCGCATCGCCGCCTACGAATCCCTGGCTTCCCAGGAATCCGACCGCCTGGCCAAGGAGCTGGAAATCTTCATCCCGCCCGGACCGCGCCTGGGCAAGAACGTCATCGAGGCCGAGGGCGTGTCCAAGGGCTTCGACGACCGGCTGCTTTTCGAGAACCTGACCTTCACCGTGCCGCGCGGCGCCATCGTCGGCATCATCGGCCCCAACGGCGCGGGCAAGACCACCATGTTCCGCCTCATCACCGGCCAGGAAACCGTGGACAGCGGAGCCTTCAAGCTCGGCGACACCGTGCAGCTGGCCCATGTGGACCAAAGCCGCGAGGCCCTGGACCCCGAGAAGTCGGTCTTCGAGGTGGTGGGCGAAGGCTATGACACCATCCGGCTGGGCAACAAAGACGTCAACGCCCGGGCCTACATCGCCCGCTTCAACTTCACCGGCGGCGACCAGCAAAAAAAGGTCAAGGTGCTCTCCGGCGGCGAGAAAAACCGCCTGCACCTGGCGCTGATGCTCAAAAGCGGGGCCAACGTCCTGCTTCTGGACGAACCGACCAACGATCTCGACGTCAACACCCTGCGCGCCCTGGAAGAGGCCCTGCTCTCCTTTGCCGGCTCGGCCCTGGTGATCAGCCACGACCGCTGGTTCCTGGATCGCGTGGCTACTCACATCCTGGCCTTCGAGGGCGAGAGCCAAGTGGTCTTTTTCGACGGCAACTTCACCGAGTACGAGGCCGACCGCAAGGCGCGCCTCGGAGCCGACGCCGACATCCCCCACCGCATCAAGTACCGCCACTTCAGCCGCGCCTAGTTCGCGCTGCGGATAAAGCCTTTCAGCCGCCCGCCCTGCAATAGGGGCGGGCGGCTTTTTTGTTGTCCTGGCGCACACGAAGTTTGTGCCGATTTTCCCAATATCCGCCGCCAGTTTCATAGCAATACGCCAAACCTCACACACACAGCGCCCTTTGTCAGGCAATCATAAATACGCATCAAACTCAGGAAAGTGACAAAAAGAACAAACGCCGCACGATTGACACAATACGACCATTTTCTTATCAAACTTGATAGTACAGAAGTGAAGAACGTCGTTTCTGTCACCCTCAAACCAGGCGGACGCTTACTGTAATCTTTTCGTCACACCAGCATACTGATCTTTGCGTTGTCGTTGTCGCTCTTGCTGTTTTTGCCATCCTGCAAGGAGTTGTCGATGTCTCACCCGACCCGCGACGTTATCGGGCCGATCCCATCCGCCGCCCTGGCCGCCCTGGCCGCCGCCAACCTGAGCCTTGCCGTAGCCCTGTCCCTGTTCCCCGATTGGCTCCAATCCACGCCCGCCCTGCTCCCCCTGTCCGCCGTGGGCTGGAGCGTGCTGGCCGTCTGGGGCGCGACGGTTTACGCGCGCCTGTTCAGACTGGCCCGAACCGCCGTTGCCGCCACGGACACGCTGGACGCCCTGGCCGCCGGCAATCTGGCCGCCACGCCGCCTCCCGTGGGCCTGGCCGCCCGCAACCGCTTCCGCGACTTTTGCGTAGGCGATAAAAACGCCGTCACCACCATCGCCGCCTATTCCCGGGAGTTCGAGTCCAGCTCCAGCGCGGCCAGCGCCATGGCCGCCGCCTCCAAGGGCGACGCCGCCGCCATCGACGCCAGGGCCCGCCAACTTGCCCAGGACATGGAAACCATGGATGCCGCCGCCGACGATACCGCCGCCCACATCGCCTCGGTGGCCGCCTCGGTGGAGCAGACGCGCCAAGCCAGCGACGAGATCGCCGCCAGCGTGGACCGGGCCAGGGAGGCCGTGGAACGCGCCGCCGAGGCGGCCCGGCGAAACGCCGTGGAAATCGCCGGCCTTGGAGAGCGCGCCGCGACGGGCGCGACCGGCCTGAGGCAGGTGGCCGACTCCATTGTCGGCGTGCGCGACCAGGCGGCCAATCTCCAGCGCGACATGGCGGCGCTTGGGCGCGACAGCCAGTCCATCGGCGAAGTGCTCGGGGTCATCGCCGACATCGCCGACCAGACCAACCTCTTGGCGCTCAATGCCGCCATCGAGGCGGCCCGGGCCGGCGAGTCCGGCCGGGGGTTCGCCGTGGTGGCCGACGAAGTCCGCAAGCTGGCCGAAAAAACCATGGCCGCCACCCGGGACGTGGGCGCGGCCATCGCCTCCATCCAGGCCATGGCCAAGGGCAACGTGGCGGCCACCGAGCAGGCCGTGGCCGCTGTGGAAGCCAGCGCCCGGCTGGCCGAAGAGCAGATCGCCGGGGCCGAGGGCCTCATGCGGGCCATGAGCGACGTCGGCGGCGAGGTGGGGGCCATCGCCGAGACCGTGGACACCCTCAAGGACATGATCTTCACCAGCTCCAGCGCCACGGAAGAACATTCCCAGGCCACGGCCGCCATTGCCGAAAGCCTGTCCGGCGCGGCGCGCATCGCCGAGGACATGCGCGGGCAGGCCCGCCACGGCCTGGACGCGGCCCGGGACATCTCCGGCCGGGCGGCCGGCGTGGCCCAGTCCGTGGCCGGCATGGCCGCCGCCTCCCAGCAGGTCAATTCCTCGTCCCGGGAACTGACGCGCTTAACCGGCTTGCTGGCCGCCCAGATCGGCCAGTTCAAGCTTGGCCAGCCGCCCTTTGACATCGCCGCCGTCAAGACGGCCCACCTGGCCTGGCGGGCCAGGCTGGAGTCCATCTTGCTGGGGCACATCCGCCTTGATCCCTCTGAGGTGGCCGACCACCACCAGTGCCAGTTCGGCAAATGGTACGACGCCGACGGCCGCCGATCCTTCGCCGGCCAGCCGATATTCGACGAGATCGGCCGCCATCACGAGCAGGTCCATGCCCTGGCCCGCCGCATTGCCGATCTCGTCAGCCGGGGTAAAAATGGCGAGGCCTCGGCGCTCATGGAGCAATTCGAGACCGTGCGCGTCCAACTGTTCGACGCCCTCAACCGGCTGTATCTGGAAAAGACGGCCTGAGACCCTGCCCGGTCGACGCTGTCCGATTGACTGGCCTGTGAACGGACTGTGAAGCCTCCCCACAAGGACAACGGCCGCCCCATGCTTGGGGCGACCGTTGGTTCCGGGTTCCCTTGGCAAGATGCCGCAATACTCCCCTCTGCATTTGGCGCCCTTGTCGGACGACGCCGCCACGAAAAAAGGCCGCCCACCGGACGGCCTTTTTGATTGTCGAAGCCCCGCGCCAGGAACAACCCGGCAGGCGTTCAGCGGTTTTTCACCCGCTGCACGGCCACCATGGACTCCAGATTGAATTTCTTGACGCGGTAACCCATCTGCCGGGGCGTGATGCCGAGTTCCCTGGCCGCCTTGTGCTGGATGCCGCCATGGCGGCGCAGGGCGTCGATGATGACGGACTTTTCCAGGCTCTTGAGCGACGGCGCGCCCTCGCTCTCGCTGCTAAACTCGCTCTCGTAGCTGTCCTCCCGGCTGGGGATGGTGAGATAGGGCCGGATGAGGTCGGCGTCGATCCTCTCGTTTTCCGCCAGGATGACCAGCCGCTCCACCAGGTTTTCCATCTCGCGCACGTTGCCCGGCCAGTCGTACTCCTTGAGCACGGCCAGGGCCTCGGTGGAAAACGTCAGGTTGCGGGCGTATTCCTTGGAAACCTTGTTGAGGAAATGGATGATGAGGCTTTGGATGTCCTCCTTGCGCTCCCGAAGCGGCGGGGTCTGCAAGGGAAAGACGTTGAGGCGGTAATAGAGGTCCGGCCTAAACGAACCGACCTCGGCCAGGGCGGCCAGATCCTTGTTGGTGGCGGCCAGGATGCGCACGTCCACCTGCCGGGTCTTGTTGCTGCCCAGGCGCTCGAATTCCTTGTCCTGGAGCACGCGCAGGAGCTTGGCCTGCAGGCCCAGGGGCAGCTCGCCGATCTCGTCGAGGAAGATCGTGCCCTTGTTGGCTTCCTCGAAACGGCCGGGCTTGGTCTGGTCCGCGCCGGTGAACGCGCCCTTTTCGTAGCCGAACAGTTCCGATTCCAGCAGGTTTTCCGGGATTGAGGCGCAGTTGACCTTGATGAAGGGATAGTCCTTGCGCTCGGACAAGTCGTGGATGATGCGGCCAATAAGCGTCTTGCCGGTGCCGGATTCGCCAAGCAGCAGCACCGTGGCCCGGGTCGGGGCGACCTTTTCGATCTGGCGCTGGACATCCTGCATGGCCAGGCTGCGCCCGACGATATAAAGCCCCCGGGATTCCTGGGACAGCTTGAATTTGAGTGAAACGTTCTCGCGCTTTAAGACCTCGACCTTGGCCTCGTACTTCTCGTTGAGGCTCATGAACTGGCCAATGAGCGTAGCCACCACCGTCAGGAAGGCCACATCCTCGTTGTAGTCCACCTCGTCGCCGAAAAGCCGGTCCACGTTGAGCACGCCAATAGGCTGGCCGTGGAGGATGATGGGCACGCCGACAAAGGAGATGCGGTCGCGCTCGATCTTGCGCGACTGGGTCTTGTTGAGAAACAGCGGCTCGTGGCGGATATCCGGCACAACGTACGGCTCGGCGGTCTGGAAAATAAGTCCGGTGACGCCTTCGCTTAAGCCGTAGACCCCGCGCCGCTTCTCCTCGGGAGACAGCCCCTGGGAGACGCTGATGACCAGCTTGCCCGTGGAGCGGTCCACCAGGGTGATGGTGGCCCGCTTCATGGAAAGCGTCTCGGCCAGGATGCGCAGGATGTCCTGGAGCGACTGCTCCAGGTCCAAGGCCTGGTCGATGATGCCGCTTATCGCCTGGAGGCAATGCAGCTGGAGATTTAGGGTCTTTGAAGCCATCGGGAAAGTTCCGCCATCTGGTTGGTCACGGATTGAGGACCGGTGCCGCCGGGTCCGTTGCGCCGGGCCACGGCGGTTTCATACCGCAGCGCCTCGAAAACATCCGACTCTATGGCCGGGGAAAATACACGCAATTGCTCCAAGGTCAATTGCTCCAGGCCGACGCCCAGGGCCTCGGCCTGGGCCACGGCCCGGCCGGTGATGTGGTGGGCCTCACGGAAGGGCACGCCCTTGGCGGCCAGGTAGTCGGCCAGCTCGGTGGCGTTGAGAAAGCCCTGCCCCAGCGCCTCGCGCATCCGCTCGGGCCGGAAGCGCAGCTCGGCGAGCATCCCGGCCATGACCCGAAGCGAGGCCCGCACCGTGTCGTCGGCGTCGAAAAAGGGTTCCTTGTCTTCCTGGAGATCGCGGTTGTAGGTCAGCGGCAGGCCCTTGAGCACGGTGAGCAAGCCCATGAGCGAACCGTACACCCGCCCCACCCGGCCGCGCATGAGTTCGGCCGCGTCGGGATTTTTCTTTTGCGGCATGATGCTCGACCCGGTGGCGTAGGCGTCGGGCAGGGCGACGTAGCCGAAACGCGGGTTGGCCCAGAGGATGATCTCCTCGCAAAAGCGGCTTAAGTGCGCCATGATGACCGAGGCGCAAAAAAGCGACTCCAGGGCGAAATCCCGGTCGGACACGGCGTCCATGCTGTTGCCGAAGGCGTGGGAAAAGCCCACCGTGCGCGCCACCATGGCCGGGTCCAGCGGATAGGTGGTGCCGGCCAGGGCCGCCGCGCCGAGCGGCGAAACCCGAACGCGCTTGAGCGCGTCCTCGGCCCGCTCGCAGTCGCGCTTAAGCATCCAGGCGTAGGCCAAAAGATGCTGGGCCAGGCTCACCGGCTGGGCCGGCTGGAGATGGGTGCAGCCAGGCAACAGCGTATCCTGATGCTCGGCGGCGCGGTCGAGAAACACCCCGGCCAGCTCGCGCAAAAGCTTCGTCCAGACCTCCAGGCTCTCGGCCACGTAAAGGCGGAAATCCAGGCAGACCTGATCGTTGCGGCTGCGCCCGGTGTGGAGCTTGCCGCCCAGGGGGCCAATCAGTTCGGTCAGGCGCTGCTCGATGTTCATGTGAACATCTTCCAGCTCCTGCCGCCAGGGAAAGACCCCGGACTCGATCTCTTCCAGCACCAGATCCAGGCCGGCCACGATGCGCTCGGCCTCCTCGCCGGCCAGCACGCCGCGCTTGGCCAACATGCGCGCATGGGCCTTGGAGCCGGCGATATCCTGGCGGTACATGCGCCGGTCATAGGAAACGGACTCGCTGTAGGCCTCCATCAAGGCCCCGGTACCCTCGCCAAACCGCCCGCCCCACATTTTCGTGGACATGAATCATCCCTCCGGGATGTGCCGGGGGAGGGAACCCCTTTTTTGCAAAAAAGGGGTTCCCTCCCCCGGACCCCCTCCCTCCCCCAAAAACTTCCAACGGGGGTTTGCTGCTTCGCCTTCCAATGCGGCGCTTCGCCGCTGGC
>DLGG01000138.1:0-8405 GCA_002482565.1 Solidesulfovibrio magneticus | reverse complement strand
GCGGGATTTCGAGCGCCGTGTCGGCCGGCTTTGCGGCCGGCGCGGCGCTCGAAATCCCGCCCCCAAACGTTCGGCGTCCCGCCGTCCGACGCACCCGACCGAGCCGCCGCACGCCCTGTCGGGGAGGGTCCGGGAGGGGGTCACCCCCTCCCGGCCGCCGGAGGCATCTTCCTCTTTTTCCCGCTACTGCCCAAGGCCCCGTAACCGCAGCCCCACCAGCCGGATGAAACCGGTAGCGTCGGCCTGGTTGTAGACCTCGTCTTTTTCGAAGGTGGCGAGCTTGGGGTTATAGAGGCTGTTGGGCGACTTGCGTCCCAGGGGATAGGCCTGGCCTTTGTAAAGCTTGATCCGCACCGTGCCGGTGACGCGCTCCTGGGCCTGGTCGATCATGGCCTGCAGGGCCTTGCGTTCCGGGGCGTACCAGAAGCCGTTGTAGACCATTTCGGCGTAGCGCGGGATGAGGCTGTCGCGCAGATGCATGACTTCGCGGTCCAGGCAAATGCCTTCGAGGTCGCGCCGGGCGATGTGCAGGATGGTGCAGCCCGGAGTCTCGTAGACGCCGCGGGACTTCATGCCGACGAAGCGGTTCTCGACCATGTCGATGCGGCCCACGCCGTGTTTGCCGCCAAGGGTGTTGAGCTTTTTGATGAGCGCGGCCGGGGACAGCTTTTCGCCGTCGATGGCCACCGGATCGCCGTGCTCGAAGTCGATGGTGACGACGTCGGCCGTATCCGGGGCTTTTTCCACGGGCACGGTGAGCAGATAGGTGTCGGCGCTGGGTTCGTTCCAGGGGTCTTCCAGCTCGCCGCCCTCGAAGCTTAGGTGCATGAGGTTGCGGTCCATGCTGTGGTCCGAGCCTTTCTTGTCGGAAGGCACGGGGATGCCGTTGTCCTTGGCGAAGTTGAGCAGATCCGTGCGCGAGGCGAAATCCCATTCGCGCCAGGGGGCGATGGTGCGCAGGTCCGGGGCCAGCACGCCGGTAGTCAGTTCGAAGCGCACCTGATCGTTGCCCTTTCCGGTGGCGCCGTGGGCCACGGCCTGGGCGCCTTCGGCCCGGGCCACGTCCACCAGGCGCTTGGCGATAAGCGGCCGGGCGATGGAGGTGCCGAGCAGGTAGCGGCCTTCGTAGATGGCTCCGGCCCGCAGCATGGGGAAGATGAAGTCCTTGGCGAACTCTTCGCGCAGGTCGTCGATGTAGGCCTTGGTCGCGCCGGTTTTCAGGGCTTTTTCTTCCAGGCCGTCGAGTTCCTCTTCCTGGCCGAGGTCGCAGGTGACGGTGACGACATCACAGTTGTAGGTCTTTTTGATCCACTTGAGGATGACCGAGGTGTCCAGGCCCCCGGAGTAGGCCAGGACGACTTTCTTGATGGTGCTCATGGCGCTTTCCTTGGATCGGCCGGCCGGCGGGCCTCCTGGCGATCAGGCGGCGGCGACGGGCGGGCCGGAATATTGCTGCATACGGGGCGAACCTTGGCGCGAGGCGCGCTAGTCGGCCGCCGTGAAAACCCATTCAAGGATGGCTTTTTGGACGTGGAGCCGGTTTTCGGCTTCGTCCCAGACGATGGAAGCCGGGCCTTCCATGACGGCGTCGGTGATCTCCTCGCCCCGGTGGGCGGGCAGGCAGTGGAGCACCTTGGCCCCGGGCGCGGCCTTGGCCAGCAGCGCGTCGTTTATCTGGTAGCCGGCGAAGATCTTCACGCGCGCGGCGTGTTCGGCTTCCTGGCCCATGGAGGCCCAGACGTCTGTATAAAGGTAATCGGCCCCGGCGGCGGCCTCGGCCGGATCGGTGACGATGGTGACGTCGGCCCCTTGTTCCCGGGCCTTGGCCACCACGGCCGGGTCGGGCTTGTAGCCGTCGGGCGAGGCGACGGCCACGCGGATGGGGAAGCGGGCGGCGGCGTTCACGATGGAATGGGCGATGTTGTTGCCGTCGCCGACGTAGGCGAGCTTCAGGCCGTCGAGGCGGCCGGAATGCTCGCGCATGGTGAGCAGATCGGCCATGATCTGGCAGGGGTGGTAGGCGTCGGACAGGGCGTTGACCACGGGGATGGAGCCGTAGCCGGCCAGGTCGACCAGCTTGTCGTGGCCGAAGGTGCGCACGATCAGGCAATCGGCGTAGCGCGACAGCACGCGCGCCGTGTCGCGGATGGGTTCGTCGCGGCCGAGCTGGGAATCGTTTTGGGTCATGAAGATGGGCCAGCCGCCGAGATGGCGCACGGCGACCTCGAAGGACACCCGGGTGCGGGTGGAGGCTTTTTCGAAAATGAGAATGCAGGTCTTGCCGGCGAGCAAATCGCTGCGGTGGTCGGCGGCCTTCATGGCGGCGGCCCGGTCGAGGATGCGGGCGGCCTCGTCGTGGCTGAAATCGAGGATGGTCAAAAAATGTCGGGGCATTGCGATATCCTTCCGGAGCGACTTCCCAGAATTGGTAAAAAAGAAGTCGTTACCCTTCAACCGCGACGTTTGTAAAGCGTTGTCACGTCCGCCGCCGCCGGCCCTCGCCCCGCAGCTGCGTTGACCAGGGCCAGGACCGGTGCTAGAAACGGCAGATGGGAAAACCTCCCCGCCTGCCGGCCTGGTTGCGGCGGGCGCGGAGGCGACAGGCCGGCAGCTGTTCCCGGCCCAGGAGGCTTGCATGAAGACGATCTGGAATCTCTTGGCCTTGTTCGCCTTGGTCGCGGCCCTTTCGGGCTGCACGGTCACGGCCGCGCCCATGGTCTACGTGCCGCCGCCGGCCTGCCCCGAAGGCTACTACTACGCCTCGGGCTACGGCTGCATCCCCTTGCCGGCCGGCGTGGTCGTGCCGCCCGACGCGGTTTACGCCGTGGTCAACACCCAGGGGTTGAGCCTGCGCAGCTGCGGTTCCACGCGCTGCGGCATCATCAACTCCCTCAATGTCGGCGAACAGGTGCAGGTGCTCAGCCACCAAGGCGACTGGACCCATGTCTGGGCCTTTACCCGGGGCCAGGAAGGCTGGGTGGCCAGCCGTTACCTCAACTAGCCGGTCTTTGGGCGGCAAACCGTCCGAGCCGGTCTTTTTCCGAAACAAACGCCCTTGTCCCCGAGGCCGCCAATCAGGCGACCTCGGGGACATGACGACGCTCCAGTAAGGTTGGCCGCCCCTTCGCTTCTGGACAAAGCGCCATGCCGCGTCTATACGCCAGCGGATGCGAAATGTTTCGGACCGCCCTTGTCCTGGGCGCACCACCCCTTTCTTGTCCCGAGTTTTCACGGCGGCGCTGCTGACAGCCTGCCTCGGCGGGGCCACTTTCGCCCCCGACGCCTGGGCCAAGAAGCAGCCCAAGAACCAGCCGGCCCAAGCCGAGCCGACCACGGCCCAGTCCCTGGCCGCCGCCGCCCAGCCGGCCTGCTCCCCCAAAAAGATCCTCATCGTCGGCGACTCCTTTGCCGTGGGCCTGGGCATGACCCTGGAGCAATCCCTCAAGCACCGGGGACCGGTGGCCCTGGCCAGCAAGGGCAAGGTTTCCAGCGGTCTCAACAGCCCCAAGTTCTATGACTGGGAAAAGGCCCTGGGCGAATTCCTGGACGCCGAGAAGCCCGACGCCCTGGTGGTCATGCTCGGCGGCAACGACGCCAAAAACGGCAAGGGAACACCGGAGTGGTCCCGGGATTTCCAGGCCAAGGCCGAGCGGTTTCTGTCCATCGCCGCCGGCCGGGGCGTGCCCGTGGCCTGGGTGGGACTGCCGCCCATGCGCGAGAAGACCTTCAGCCAGAAGGCCTGGACCACCAACGAGGCCATGCGGGCCGCCTGCGCCACCTCCAAGGGCTGCCGCTTCATCGACTCGTGGGATCTTTTCGCCGACAATTCCGGCAACTTCTCGGCCAAAAAGCCGGTGGCCGGCAAGGCCGTGCCTCTTCGCGGCAAGGACGGCGTCCACTTCAGCCCGGCCGGCTGCAAGCTTCTCACCGACCGCATCGCCGCCGGCCTGCCCGTGGCGCCCTGACGCCGCCAACCATCGCGCAAACGCCCGATACCCCTGTACCATCCATGAGTTGGAAAAAAGCCTGCCTCGTATACTGCATCGCCCTGGTCGTCGCCATGTTGGCCAACATCGAAAAGGTGTCGGTTTGGGTGGACGACCGCCTGGGCGACGGCCCGGCCTCGGAAGCGGCCCGGCAGGTGCGCCGGGTGCGCAACCTTTGGCGCGAGACCCAGCTGGCCGCCCAGTGGCGGCAGCTCGACTGCGACATGGCCCCCTATTTCGATGAAACCTACAAAAACAACCTGGCCTGCCGCGAGGAGCCGGCCTCCGACGCCGCTGCCCAGGCCCTGCGCGAACGCCTGGACCCTAACCAGCCCCTGCTCAAGCCCGACGAGCCCATTGACGCCGAGAATCTGCTGGCCGCCCTGTCGCCCCCCAAACCGGGCGCGGCCGAGGGCGAGGCGGCCGGGTCGGCCGTGGCCCAGGCGCCTTCTTCAGGCCAGCACGGCTCCGGGGAACAAACCCTGACCCAGGGCAAGGGACCGGCTCCGCGCAAGCTGCTGGTGGTCGGCGATTCCCTGGCCATCGGCCTGTCCCTGTCGCTGCGGCGCAGCGTGGCCGAGATCGAAGGGCTGGAACTCATCGAGGAAGGCAAGGTCTCAAGCGGCCTGGCCAATCCCAAATATTACGACTGGAGCCGGGCGCTGCGGGTCTTTCTCGACAAGTACAAGCCCGATCTTGTCGTGGTCATGATGGGGGCCAACGACGCCAAGTACATCAACGTCAATGAAAAGCCCCGCTCGCCCGGCAATCCCAACAAGACCTGGCCGGAAGTCTTTTCCATGCGCGTGGAGGATTTCCTCACCGCCATGCAGGAAAAAAACATCCGCAACTACTGGATCGGCCTGCCCGTCATGGGCGACGCGCCCTACGCCAAACAGGTCGAAATCATGAACGACATCGTAAAAACCGAAGCGGCCAAATTCCGCAACAGCACCTACCTGGACACCTGGACGCTGCTGGCCGACGACCAGGGCAATTACTCGACGTTTTTGCCCAACGAAAAAGGGGTCAAGATCAAGGTGCGGGCCAACGACAAGGTGCACTTCACCGTGGCCGGCGGCGACATCCTGGCTCAGGCCTTTTTGGCCGCCCTGGCCAAGGACGTGGAGATCACGGCCAAGAAACCGGCCGCCGCCGCGCCCCAGGCCGCCCAGACGGCCCCCAAGTAGGCGGCTGGAGACCACGTGCCCAATTGGACCGTAAAGGACGCCGCTGCAGGACCGCCACGTCGATCGGCGACCCATCAGCCGACGGCGGCCACATCAGCCCGAACGGCCTCCCCTGGCCCGATCCGCCGCGCCCTGGCCGCCCTGGCCTGCCTGGCCTGCCTGCTCGGCACGGCCTGCGGCCAGGACGAAGCGCCCAAATCCGCTGACGCGCCCAAAACGGCGACCCAGGCCTCACCTTCGGCTTCGGCCAAGACCGCGTCACCGTCCCAGTCGTCCCAGTCGCCCCAGACACGGGCCAAACGCCTGCTCGTGGTCGGCGACTCCCTGTCCATCAGCCTTGGCGAACAGCTCGAACACGCCCTGGCCGGCGCGCCCGGCCTGGATTTTTCCCGCGACGGCCAGCGTTCCACGGGCCTGAGTCGTCCGGAACTCCTGGACTGGCCAACCCGGCTGCGTGAGCTCGTGGCCAAAGCCCCGCCCGACATCGTGGTCATCATGATCGGGGCCAACGACGTCATGCCGCTGGCCGCCGCCGACGGCAGCCGGGTCTATTTCGACCAGCCGGTCTGGGATGACACCTACGCCGCCAAGGCCCGGGAACTCGTCGCCATCTGCCGCCAGGCCAACCCCGACGTCGCCGTCAGTTGGGTGGGCGCGCCGCCCATGGGCGACGCGGCCCTAAACGCCGGCGTAAAACGCGTCAACGCCGTGCTGTCCAGGATGTGCGCCGAGGCGGGCTGCCGGTTCATTGACGCCGAAGCCGCTTTTTCCGACCCCGAAGGCCGCTACACCCGCCACGCCAGGGACGCGGCCACGGCCGAGGCCACGGCCATCCGCACCGCCGACGGCGTGCACCTGACCGAGGCCGGAGCCAGGCTCCTGGCCGGCGTGACGGCCGCCTCCCTGGCCGGCAAGGAACACCTGCCGCCCGCAGCCGGACTCGACGAACTGCGCGCCCAGGCCCGGGACCTGCGCCCCGTGGCCGACCCCGCCCCCCAGCCCCAGCGCGAAGCCTCCGGCAAAACCAAAGTCCGGGCCAAGGCCCGTCCCAGCGGCAAGGTCTACAACGTGCGCGACGGCGACACCTTCCGCTTGATCGCCAAACGCCTGGGCGTGTCCGAAGATGATCTTGTCGCGCTCAATCCCGACGCCGACCCCAGACGCCTGTCCATCGGCCAACCCCTGCGTCTGCCTGTGCGCCGCCGCTAGGGCCACGCCCCGCAAACAGCAAAATCATTCGAAAAATCAATAATTTTCGTTCGTTGTTACGAAACGCCCTCTGCGCTTTCGTGAACACGGCTCTTGCGTCGCGTCGAGACATCCCTCGCCCGCGTCCTCGTTCCATGTCCTTGCCGCGGCTATGCCTTGCGCCGCGCCCATAACTCGCCTCGCGTTGCCGCCATTGCCCCGGACGCGGCCGAAGCCGCCAGGACTGGGATCCGCGCCACGGTCCCGTCCAAACTTCCTGCCCAGTTTTTACTTTCCCGGAAAAAAACGCCGACGTTGATGTCGATCAATGCCTTTGAGCCGCGAAGCGCCCATGGTCTGTTCAACGGTGGTCGGCCCGGCCACGCCATGTCGCCCGGACCGCTTTTCCAGCACGGACCATCCCATGGAGGCAACATCATGTGGACAACGTTGCAACGCATTTCCAAGAATCTGATCATCGCCATCCCCACGGCCATGGCCATTGGATTCGTCTGGGGCCTGGCCGGCGACGTTTCGTGGATGCAATCCCTTATCTTGCCCTTCACCTTCCTCATGGTCTACCCCATGATGGTGACGCTGAAGATCAAGGAAGTCCTTTCCGGCGGTGACGGCAAGGCGCAGTTCTTGGCCCAATGCGTGAATTTCGGCCTCATTCCCTTCGTCGCTTACGGCCTTGCCCAGTTTTTTTTCCCAAACCAGCCGACCCTGGCCCTGGGCCTGCTCCTGGCCGGGCTTGTGCCGACAAGCGGCATGACCATTTCCTGGACGGGCTTTGCCGGGGGCAAGGTGGCGGCGGCGGTGAAGATGACGGTCATCGGCCTCGTTCTCGGGTCCCTGGCCACGCCGTTTTACGTCAAGCTTCTGCTCGGCGAAGCCATTGCCGTGGACGTTTCCGGCGTCATGAAGCAGATTGGACTCATCGTCTTTTTGCCCATGGCCGCCGGCTACGCCACCCAGCGGTTTCTGGTGCGCCGCTACGGCCAAAAGGCCTTTGCAACGGGCATCGGCCCGCGCTTTCCGGCCCTGTCCACCATCGGGGTGCTGGGCATCGTGCTCATCGCCCTGGCACTCAAGGCAAAGACCATTGTCGCCGCGCCGGGCGTGCTGGCCGAAATCCTGCTGCCCCTTTGCCTGCTCTACGGGGCCAACTACGCCGTCTCCACGGCGGCGGCCCGGCTGTTTTTACCGCGCGGCGAAGGCATCGCCCTGGTCTACGGCACCGTCATGCGCAACCTCTCCATCGCTCTGGCCGTGGCCATGAACGCCTTCGGAACCAGCGGTTCCGAAGCGGCCCTTGTCGTGGCCCTGGCCTACGTCATCCAGGTTCAGTCGGCGGCCTGGTACGTGAAGCTGACCGACCGCGTCTTCGGTCAGCCCTTGGCCGCCTCGCCGGATTTCTCCCCCGCCCCGCAAGCGGTCGGCCGGCCCTGAAGCCGCAAGGACAGGCCCCAACCGTCGTTCCCCCCGGGCGTCTTGCCGGCCGCCTCCGGCAAGACGCCGTCTTCCCCGCCTCCCGCGCGTCTCGCTCCCGCGCGGGAGAGCCGGGGACGGCATTTTCCCAACGCCTTGTCCGCCCATTCTTTTCCCCGCAACCCCACATTGACCCGGCCACCCGCCATGGGCCATACTCCCGCCCGGGGAGCATTGCGTTCCGGATGACACCAGTGGACGTACGCTGTGTCCTGGGGACGGTTCGTTATGCCGGCGTTAGACCGGGCACGGCCTGCCGCTTCGAGCCAACTCCCTGTCCACCGCCCCGGCCGGACCGACTCGCGCCCCGAAACGCCCCAACACAACGCCACATGGGCTCGCCTGCCCTCACGGAGATGCGCCATGCGCCCGCTTGCTCGATTTGCCGTACCACTGCTCGCCGCCGCCCTGATGCTGCCAGGTTGCGCCAAACGCCCGCCGGCTCCCGCGCCGACCGGCGAAGAGACGGCCACCCCGGCCGAAGCCGAGGTCAAACCCGCGCCGGTCGATACCCTGCCCACGGCCGTGCCGCCGGCCGTGCCGCCGTCGT
>DLGG01000027.1:46912-50767 GCA_002482565.1 Solidesulfovibrio magneticus | reverse complement strand
CAGCGGCGGCGGCGCAACCACGGGCGCGGCCGTCGGAGCCGGCGCGGCGGCGGCCGTGGCCTTAAACAGCAGGGCCACTTCCTCAAGCTGGCGCGGCGAAAAAAGCGGCGCGGCGTGGATGAGCTGGAACAGCGACGAGCCCGAGCGGCCCACCGAGGTCACCTTGGCCACGGGCAGCCCCTTGGGGAAAATTTCCTCCAGCCCCGAAGTGACCAGCATCTCGCCTTCTTCCACGGGCGCGCCCTGGGGCACGTACTGCAACGACAATTCTTTGGCCGGCCCCTCGCCCTTGACGATGCCCTGGGTGCGGTTTTTCTGGGAAACCACCGGAATGCGGCTGTTGGGATCGGTGATAAGAAGAATGGTCGCGGCCGTGGGCGACAGGCGCAGCACCCGCCCGACCACCCCGTCGGGAGAGACCACCGGCATGTTGACCGTGACGCCATGGGCGCTGCCCTTGTCGATGAGAAACGTCTCCAGGGCGGCGTTGGGACCCAGGCGATGGGAAATGATGCGCGCTGCCCGACGCGTCCAATCGATGGGCGGCGTCAGGGACAGAATTTGGCGCAAACGCTCCACCTCCGAAGCGTTTTCACGCAACTCGGCGAGCTCCTTTTTCGCGGTATCCAGCTCCAGGCGCAGCTGGTCGTTTTGCTGCCGGATGCCCACGAAATACAGATAGCGGCTCCAAAACGACGCAACCTGTTCGTGGACCCACTTTCCCGGGGCCAAAACCCACCTGGCGAACTCCAGTCCGGTATGGCTCGCCAGCGTATCGACGTAGCCCGTCCGGATGTTCCAGGTGAAAAGGCCGAGGTAAAGAAACAGGACGACGAGCAGGCCGATCGCGATCCGCTGCGGGGTGGGTTTAATCTATCGTGACCTCCTTCAGGACGTCCAGGTTGTCCAGCGCCCGGCCGGAGCCGAGGACAACCGTCGAAAGGGGGTCGTCAACAACCGTGATGGGCAGCGAGGTTTCCTCGCGCAGCAACTGGTCGAGGCCGCGCAAAAGCGCGCCGCCGCCGGTCAGCACGATGCCCCGGTCCACGATGTCCGCGGCCAGTTCCGGGGGCGTCTGTTCCAGGGCGATGCGCACGGCCTGGACAATGCTCTCCACCTGCTCGGAAATGGATTTCTGCACTTCCTCGGAGGAAATCGTGATGTTCTGGGGAATGCCCGTGACGAGGTCGCGGCCCTTGACTTCCATCTCGCCCTGGCTGGTGGAATGATGGGCCGAGCCGACCGTGATCTTGATCTGTTCGGCCGTGGATTCGCCGATAAGCATGTTATATTTGCGCTTGACGTACTGCATGATGGCTTCGTCCATCTTGTCGCCGCCAACGCGCACGGATTTCGAATAGACCACGCCGGACAGCGAAATGACCGCCACTTCCGTGGTGCCGCCGCCGATGTCCACCACCATGTTGGAGGTGGGTTCGGTGATGGGCAGGTTGGCCCCGATGGCCGCGGCCATGGGCTCCTCGATGAGGTAGACCTCGCGCGCGCCGGCGCTCTGGGCCGATTCCTTGACCGCCCGCTTTTCCACCTGGGTGATGCCCGTGGGCACGCAGATGATGATGCGCGGACGCACCAGCCGGCGGGAGTTGTGGACCTTGGAAATAAAGTGCCGCAGCATGGCCTCGGTCACCTCGAAGTCGGCGATGACGCCGTCCTTCATGGGACGGATGGCCACGATGTTGCCCGGGGTGCGGCCCAGCATCCGCTTGGCTTCCAGGCCCACGGCCAGCACCTTGTTGCCGCCGCGGGGGTCCTTTTTCACCGCCACCACCGAGGGTTCGGACAAGACGATGCCCTTGCCCTTGACGAACACCAAGGTGTTGGCCGTTCCCAGGTCGATGGCCAGATCGTTGGAGAAAAGCCCCAATATCCTATTCAAAAAACTGGACATATCGCCTCGCTTGCCGCAAAATCGGCCTATGCTGTCGCAGACGGGTTGTGTTTGCCGATTCGTCCCGTGTTGTCAACGAGAGATTTTCCGGCCAAAAAACCGCCATGACCGCCCGCGTCCACACGCTTGCCCAGGCTTTCCGGGCCGTTTTCGGCCGAAAGGCCAAGAAAATTCCTTTGGATGCGGGAAGTTCCTGCCCCAATCGGGACGGTGCGCTCTCCCGGGGCGGTTGCCTTTTTTGCAACGCGGCCGGATCGGGAACGGGACTGCACCTTAAAGGCTTCGGCCTCCGGGCGCAATGGGACAAGCTCACTGCGCCGGCAAGACGTCGCGGCGAAGCGCTCCTCGCCTATCTCCAATCCTTTTCCAACACCTACGGCCCGCCCGAGCGCCTGGCCGCGCTTCTGGACGAACTCATCGCCCTGCCGGACATCGAGGGCATTTGCCTGGGCACCCGGCCGGACTGCCTGGACATCGAAAAAATCGCCTTGCTCGCCGCCGCGCCCATCGGGCACACGCGCCTGGAGATGGGGCTGCAATCGGCCAATGACGCGACCTTAATCCGCATCAACCGGGGCCACACGGCGGCCGATTTCGCCCGGGCGACCGTCATGGCCGCCGACGCGGGCCTTGCCGTCACGGCCCATCTCATGGCCGGCCTGCCCGGCGAAGGCGTCGAGGAATTTCTCGCCACCGTGCGTTTCGTGGCCGCCCTGCCCGTCGCCGGGGTCAAGCTCCACAACACGCTGGTGGTGGCCGGTTCAGGCCTGGCCGCCCTGCACGCCGCCGGCGGCTACCAACCCATGGCCCGCGAAGAGTACGTCGAGGCCGTATGCCGGGCCATCGCCCTGCTGCCGCCCCACGTGGCCGTGGAACGCCAAAACGCCGACCCCGCCCCGGGCGAACTTATTGCCCCGGCCTGGGCCGCCGACAAACAGGGCATTCTCAAGGACATCGCCGCCCGGCTGGAGCGCGACGACATCAGGCAGGGCGACGATTTCCATGCCCCGCGTTGACGCCGCCCCACCGCAGCCCCAAAAGAGCCACACAACACTTCCCGCCCGGAGGTCATCCCATGCGCCGCAACCTGCTTCTCGCCGTCCTGCTCCTCCTCGCCGCCCCGGCCCTGGCCCGAGCCGCCGACCCAACCCTCGTCGAACGCCCGCAGTGGCAAAAACCCTTCAACGACGCCGGCCTGACCGGAACCATGGTCCTGCGCCAGGAAGGCTCGCCCGAAATCCTCGTCCACAATCCGGCCCGGGCCGCGACCGCCTTCCTGCCCGCCTCCACCTTCAAAATACCCAACTCGCTCATTGCCCTGGAAACCGGGGCCGTGTCCGGCCCGGACGAGGTCTTCCCCTACGACGGCCAGCCGCGCTATCTTCCCGAATGGAACGCCGACCTGACCCTGGCCCGGGCCTTTGCCGTGTCCTGCGTGCCGGTCTACCAGGAAATCGCCCGGCGCATCGGCCCCGAACGCATGGCCAAATACCTGGCCGCCTTCCACTACGGCAACGCCGACATCGGCGGCGGCATCGACCGGTTCTGGCTCGACGGCGCGCTGCGCATCACCGCCCTCCAGCAACTCGACTTCCTCGGCCGCCTGCACCGCCGCGAACTGCCGTTGCGCCCCCAAGTCATGGACGACGTGCTCACCATGATGATCGCCGACAAAACGCCAAACGCCGTGCTCCGGGCCAAGACCGGCCTGACCGCCCGCGTTTCGCCCAACGTCGGCTGGTACGTCGGCTCGGTCACGCGCGGCCCCGACACATGGTACTTCGCGCTGAACCTCGAAGTGCCCGATAACACCCCCGCCGCCGTAGCCGCCCGAAAGAAGATCGCACTGGATATTTTGAAGCTGGAAGGGGTTTGGGAATAAGATCTCGGGAGGGGGTCACCCCCTCCCGAACCCTCCCGTCATGGGGCGGCGTTTTCGGGGCGGA
>DLGG01000027.1:0-46860 GCA_002482565.1 Solidesulfovibrio magneticus | reverse complement strand
GGGGTCCGGGGGGCTTAGCCCCCCGGCGGGTCCAGGGCAGAGCCCTGGCCGCCGGAGGCAAAACACCATGTCCGAATCAAGCAGCATCGACATCTGCGTTGCCGATCCGTTGGCATTGGAAATCACCTGGAAGGACGGCGAGGTCACGGCCCTCAAGCTGACCTGGGCCGAGGGCAAGACGCGCAGCGTCGCCAGCGAGGCCGGCCGGGCCGTTCAGGCCGCCCTGGAGGCTTACGTGGCCGGCGGCAAGGCCGATTGGCCGAGGCTCCCCTTTGCCTGGGGCAAGGCGAGCGATTTTTCGCGCCGGGTGCTGGAAGAGCTGGCCCGGGTGCCAGCCGGACAGCCGGTCAGCTACGGCTGGCTGGCGGCCAAGGCCGGACGCCCCAAGGCGGCTCGGGCCGTGGGCCGGGTCATGGCCTCCAATCCGTTTCCGCTCATCTACCCCTGCCACCGGGTGGTCGGGGCCAAGGGCGCGCTCACCGGCTTCGGGCCGGGCATCGACATGAAAAAATACCTGCTGGAACTCGAAGGGACGAAGTAGGCGCAAGACCGGGCGCTGCCCGGACCCGCCGGGGGGCTTAGCCCCCCGGACCCCCGACATGGGGACAGCAGGCAAGGATAGGTTTTTATGTTTACGGGACTGGTGATGGGTTTGGGGCGTGTCGCGGCCGTGGAGTCGCGGGGCAACGAGACGCGGTTTCGCATCAAGGCGCTTTTTGATCTGGACAACATCGTTCTCGGCGAATCCATCGCCGTCAACGGCGTGTGTCTGACCGTCGAGACCTTCGGCGACCGGGAGTACACGGCCTATGCCTCGGGGGAAACGCTTTCGCGCTCGAACCTGGGCAAGCTGAAAATCGGCAGCGTGGTGAATCTGGAACGCGCCCTGGCCCTGGGCGACCGCCTGGGCGGCCATATGGTGTCGGGCCATGTGGATTGTCTGGCCGAGGTGGCGACGGTGACGCCGGCTGGACAGTCGATGCAGTATAAAATAGATTTCCCGAAGGAATTTTCGATTTTCGTCGTACCCAAGGGGTCGGTGGCCCTGGACGGCATCAGTCTGACCGTCAACGAATGCGGCGACGGGTGGCTGACGGTGAACATCATCCCCTCGACCCAGGGCGCGACCACCATTTCCGGCTGGAAGCCCGGCACGGTCATCAACATGGAGACCGACGTGCTGGGGAAATACGTGCTGCGGATGCTTGGACCGTGGCAAGACGCCCAGGGGAAGAAGGAATCGAAGATTTCCGAGGCGTTTTTGCGGGAAAATGGGTTTTAGCCGCCGCATCGCCACAGCTTGAAAGGAGCCGCCCCATGAAACGTCTCACTGCCTTCCTCCTTTGCGCCATGCTCTGTCTGGCCGCCGGCTCGGCCCTGGCCGCTGAGGGCGACGAAGCCGCCGCCGAGGCCGCCGCCGGCAAATGGCTGGCCCTGTGCGACGCCGGCAAATATCCCGAGAGCTGGCGCGAAGCCTCATCCTTTTTTCGCGGGGCCATCACCGAGGACGCCTGGACCAAGGCGCTCACCGGCATACGCACGCCCCTGGGGCCGAACAAAAGCCGCTCCCGCACCTCCGTGGTCCAGGCCCGGCAACTGCCCGGCGCGCCCGACGGCAACTACGTCGTGCTGACCTACGACAGCGCCTTTGCCAACAAGGCCGCCGCCATCGAAACCGTCACCCTCATGCAGGAAAAAGACGGCTCTTGGCACGCCGCCGGCTATTTCATCCGCTAATCCCGGCCGCACCCACGCCACGGAGCCGCCCATGCCCACCCAATACCGCAGCGTCTGCATCTTCGTGGCCGACATCGACCGCGCCCGGGCCTTTTACGAAGAGCTGCTCGGCCAGTCGCCCCTGCACGTGCTGCCGGGCTACGTCGCCTACCCGCATTTCTGCCTGTGGCGCGAGGACACCGCGCGCCGCATCGTTTTCGACGAGGAGACCGGCCCGCCGGCCGGCCCCATGGGCCGCGACAACCTGGAGCTGTATTTCGAGGACGCCGTCCTGGAAGACGCCTTCGAACGCGTCATGACCCGGGCCGAGATCATCCATCCGCCCAAGTCCGCGCCCTGGGGCCAACGCGCCTTTCGCCTGCGCGATCCGGACGGCCATATCGTCGAGGTGGCCGAACCCATGGAGGCGGTCGTCGAGCGCCTGCGCGACAAGGGCCTGTCCCCGGCCGAAATCGCCGCCGCCACCATGATGCCGGCTGAGTTCGTGGCTTCGGTGCTCGGCGGCTAACCCCCGCGACTTCAAGGCCCGACTGTCCAGGGAACCAGTCGGCTCTCAAGCATCGTTTCTTTCGCGCCAGCTGTTACCCGTTGTCGCGGCCCCCAACCCCGGCGAGACGTCCGACCGGCCAGGTCGTTACACTATTTCCCATCGTGCCCTAACCTTCTCCTTGCGGCTGACCGATAAGTGTTGACACGTCAACCGGAGGGAGATCGATGGACGTCGTCGCGCTTTCCTCGCTCGCCCAGACGACCAGCGCCGTGGCCGCGCCCACGGCAAAAAGCCTGCAACCAGCCGTGGCCGCCAAGTCCGAAAACATGCTGGCCGGCAACTTCGTCCAGGCCGACGCCGGCCCGTCGAAGTATCTGCAAGCCCGGCTCGACAGCTTGCAGACGGAAAAAACCTTTGCCAGCTCCATGAGCAACCTGCTGACGACCATGACCGCCCAGTTCGCCACCACCATGGCCGGCGTCGGGTCCAGCAGCGGCGATTCGACCTTTGTCGCCGCCATCATAAACAAATACAAAGTGGAAGACAGCGTCGCCCGGGCCGTCGATAAAGAAGTCGGCGACGGCGCCCAGGACAACCTCGACGCCACCCGCCAGGACATCGAGGACAAGGCCGAGGCGGCCTCGACCGGCCAGTCGGAAGACGCGGTCGGCCAAGGAACGGGCGCGCCCGACACCTACGCCACGTCGGACGCCACGGCCACGGCCCAAGCGACCGACGCCACGGCCGCAACCCAAACGACCGGCGCGACGCCCGCGTCCGACGACGCGTCAGCCACCGAGGCCATCCAGGCGGCGGCCGAAGCCGCCCAGAGAGCGCCCACAGGACAAACGGCCGAGGCCGGGCAGGCCGAGCCGGCCGGACAAGCCACGCAAGCCGGACAGGTCGCGGCGGCGCAAGAATCGGCCCAGCCCATCCCCGCGCCCGGGTCCACCATCGACATCCAGGTCTAGCCAGCCCTCGGCCAGGCCCCCTTCCCCGCTCACTGCCGGCCGCGACGCGGACCACCCACCCGCGCGCGGCCGGCCCTGTTCCAGAAGGTCGTCCCCTCGCCAGCCGCCCGGACCGCCCTGGGGCGCGCGGCCGCCCCTTGTGCGCGCCAGCCTCGCCGCCGCGTCCCTGAAAATTCCACGATTCCGCCCCGCTTGCCTTGGCCGCCGGCCTGGAATAGGATGCGTCCCCTTTGACCCGGCCCGTCCCGGGTCTTTGGTCTTTTCCCTAGGGAGCCGGCCGCACAGCGCCGACCCGAACGAGGTATACCCACATGCGCTTAAGCCCCATCGAGGACGCCATCGAGGACATCCGCGCCGGACGGATGATCATCCTCGTCGATGACGAAGACCGTGAGAACGAAGGCGACCTCACCGTCGCCGCCGAAAAGGTCACCCCGGAAATCATCAATTTCATGGCCACCCACGGCCGAGGCCTCATTTGCCTGTCGCTGGCACCCAATCTCGTGGACCAGCTCGGCCTGCCCATGATGACCCAGGACAACAAGTCGCCGTTTGGCACCGGCTTTACCGTCTCCATCGAAGCCAAGGTCGGCGTGTCCACCGGCATCTCGGCCTATGACCGGGCCACCACCATCCTGGCCGCCGTGGCCGATGGGGCCGTGCCCGAAGACCTCGTGACCCCGGGACACATCTTTCCCCTGCGCGCCCGCGAAGGCGGCGTGCTCGACCGCGCCGGCCAGACCGAAGGCAGCGTGGATCTGGCTCGCCTGGCCGGCCTCAAGCCCGCCGGCGTCATCTGCGAGATCATGCGCGAAGACGGCAATATGGCCCGGATGCCGGACCTGATCGAATTCGCCGAAAAGCACAATCTCAAGATCGCCTCCGTGGCCGACCTCATCCGCTACCGCATGCGCTACGGCCATGTGGCCGTGACCAAGGTGGCCGAGGCCACCCTGCCCACGGCTTTCGGCTCTTTCCGCGCCGTGGCCTTTGAGGCCAGCTCGGACAAAAAGACCCACATCGCCCTGGTCAAGGGCGACATCACGCCCGGCGAGCCGGTGCTGGTGCGGGTGCACAGCGAATGCCTGACCGGCGACGTGTTCGGGTCGCTGCGCTGCGACTGCGGCAACCAGCTGCATGAGGCCATGCGCATGATCGAAGAGGAAGGCAAGGGCGTCATCCTCTACATGCGCCAGGAAGGCCGGGGCATTGGCCTGGGCAACAAGATCAAGGCCTACGCGCTGCAGGACCAGGGTCTGGACACCGTGGAGGCCAACCTCAAGCTCGGCTTCAAGGCCGATCTGCGCGAATACGGCACCGGCGCGCAGATCCTGGTCGAGCTCGGGATCAGCAAGATGCGGCTTATGACCAACAACCCCAAGAAGATCGTGGGGCTGGAAGGCTACGGCCTGGAAGTGGTCGACCGGGTGCCCATTGAGACCTGTCCCTGTTCGGAAAATACCTGCTACCTGACCACCAAGCGCGACCGCATGGGGCATATCCTGCATCTGCCGGACCCCGACTGCGGCCAGGCGAAGTAAACTCGGACATCAATCCAGACGACGGCCCGGCCGTCAGGGAGAACAGCCATGCTGCACGTGAGCACCATCGAAGGCCAGCTTGACGCCAAGGGACTCAAATTCGCCCTGGTGGCCGGCCGCTTCAACGATTTCATCACCGAGCGCCTGGTCGGCGGGGCCGTGGACTACCTCGTGCGCCACGGCGGCGACCGCGCCGACCTGACCATCGTACGCGTGCCCGGGGCCTTCGAGATTCCCCTGGCCGCCAAAAAGCTGGCCGCCTCGGGCAAGTACGACGGCATCATCTGCCTCGGCGCGGTCATCCGCGGAGCCACCCCGCACTTCGATTACGTGGCCAACGAATGCGTCAAGGGCCTGGCCCATGTGATGCTCGAGGCCAACGTGCCCGTGGGCTTTGGCGTGCTGACCGTGGACAACCTGGAGCAGGCCATCGAGCGCGCCGGCAGCAAGGCCGGCAACAAGGGCGTGGAAGCCGCCTCGGCCGTGCTGGAAATGGTCCGCGTCCTGGAGCAGATTTAGTTTCGAGCCTGTAAAAAAATACGCAGGTATTTTTTTACAGCATCAATGGTTTTAGTCTGTTGCACACGAAGCGCCCAAAGCCCTTTTCGTGGACGCGACATAAGCTTCGAGCCCGTCCCGCCCTCTCCTAGCGCGGCGACAACACTCTAGACTCCTTGCATGTCCCCCGGGCTTCCGGCCGGAAGCCCGGGGGACGCATCGCCAGGCAACGACACCATGACCGAATCCGACGACAAAAAGCCCATTGTTTCCCGGCGCAAGGCCCGCAAGCAGGCCTTCGAATTCCTCTACGGCCTCAGTTTCGAGCCGGCCGCCGACGAGCGGTCGCTTTTGCGCCTGTTCAAGCGCTGCCCCCACGACGTGGCCGAGGGCGAGGACGACGCCGGCCACGAATTCGCCTGGGAGCTGGTCCTTGGCGTGTGGCGCAACCAGCGCGACATCGACGCGGCCATCGTGCGCTTCTCCAAAAACTGGAAAATCTCGCGCATCGCCAAGGTGGAACTGACCATCCTGCGGCTGGCCGTGCATGAAATTTTAAGCCGCCCGGACATTCCGCTGCGGGTGTCGCTCAACGAAGCCATCGAACTGTCCAAGCGCTACGGCGACGAAAACTCGCGCAACTTCATCAACGGCATCCTCGACGCCCTGGCCAAGGCCGTTGACAGCGGCGAATTCGGGATTCAAAAAGACCTTTGATCGCCGCTGCGCGCGCTCACATCCAGCACAGACCGACGCATCGCCAAGGAGCGTTTCCCCATGAGCAAATACGTGCCCGAGGACGTCGAACGGAAATGGCAACGCATTTGGGAAGAAGGCGGCCACTTCCACGTGGAAGCCGACCCCGCAAAGCCCAAGTACTACGTCCTGGAAATGTTCCCCTACCCCTCGGGGCGCATCCACATGGGGCATGTGCGCAACTACTCCATCGGCGACGTGGTGGCCCGGTTCAAACGCATGGAAGGCCACAACGTCCTGCACCCCATGGGCTGGGACGCCTTCGGCATGCCGGCCGAGAACGCCGCCATCAAGCACAAGCTGCATCCCGCCGCCTGGACCATCTCCAACATCGACTCCATGCGCACGCAGCTTAAGCGCCTGGGCTATTCCTATGACTGGCGGCGCGAAATCGCCACCTGCCATCCCGGCTACTATGTCCACGAGCAGCGCTTTTTCCTGAAGTTTCTCGAAAAGGGCCTGGTCTACCGCAAACACTCGCCCCAGAACTGGTGCGAGACCTGCGGCACGGTGCTGGCCAACGAACAGGTCATCGACGGCTGCTGCTGGCGCTGCGACCAGGCCGTGGTCCAAAAGGACCTGGAACAGTGGTTTTTACGCATCACCGACTACGCCGAGGAACTGCTGGCCGACCTCGACCAGCTCGTCGGCGGCTGGCCCGAGCGCGTGCTCACCATGCAGCGCAACTGGATCGGCAAGTCCGTCGGCGCGGAGATCACCTTCAAGCTGGCCGAACCCGTGGAAGGCTCAGACGGCGTCACCGTCTTCACCACCCGGCCGGACACGCTTTTCGGGGCCACCTTCATGAGCTTGGCCGCCGAACATCCGTTGGTCCCAAGCCTCATCGCCGGCAAGCCTCAGGAAGCGGCGGTGAACGCGTTCGTCGAGAAAGTCCGCAACATGGACCGCATCGTGCGCTCGGCCGACGATCTCGAAAAAGAGGGCGTGTTCACCGGGGCCTATTGCGTCAACCCGGCCACGGGCAAGCAGATCCCCATCTATGTCGCCAACTTCGTGCTCATGGGCTACGGCACCGGCGCGGTCATGGCCGTGCCGGCCCACGACCAACGCGACTTCGAGTTCGCCCGCAAGTACGACCTGCCCCTGACCGTGGTCATCGAACCCAAGGGCGAGACCCTGGACGCCTCGACCCTGACGGCGGCCTATGTCGATCCCGGCGTGCTCACCGCCTCCGAGCAGTTCACCGGGATGGAAAACGAGGCGGCCAAGGCGGCCATCATCGACTGGCTCGACGGTTCCGGGCGCGGCAAGAAAAGCGTCAACTATCGCCTGCGCGACTGGAACATCTCCCGCCAGCGCTACTGGGGCGCGCCCATTCCGGTCATCTACTGCGAGTCCTGCGGCATCGTGCCCGTGCCCGACGCCGACCTGCCCGTGGAGCTGCCCCGCGATCTGGCGCTCATGCCCGACGGCCGCTCGCCCCTGCCCCATTCGCCGTCGTTTACCGACGTCGCCTGCCCCGTCTGCGGCGGCAAGGCCCGGCGCGAGACCGACACCCTGGACACCTTTTTCGAGTCGTCCTGGTACTTCGCCCGCTACGCCTCGGCCCGGGACGCCGGCCGGCCCTTTAACCCGGAAGAGCTGGCCTACTGGTTGCCCGTGGACCAGTACATCGGCGGCATCGAACACGCCATTTTGCACCTGCTCTACTCGCGCTTTTTCGTCAAAGCCTTGCGCGACCTCGGCTACGTCGGCTTCGACGAGCCCTTTGCCCACCTGCTGACCCAGGGCATGGTCATCAAGGACGGCTCGAAGATGAGCAAGTCCAAGGGCAACGTGGTGGACCCGGACCTCATGATCGGCAAGTACGGGGCCGACACGGTGCGCGTCTTTATCCTCTTTGCCGCGCCGCCGGAAAAGGATCTGGAGTGGAGCGACACGGGCATCGAGGGCGCTTCGCGCTTCCTGTCGCGCCTGTGGCGCTTGGTGACCGAGGAGCTTTCGGGCGTGCTGGTTCCCATGCCGGCCTGCGCTCCGGCCGATTCGCTTGGCCTGGACGGCTTGGCCCCCCTTTTCGCCGAGCTGCGCCGCCGCGAACACGCCGCCGCCGCCAAGGCCGGGGCCGACATCCGCGAGCGGTTCCAGTTCAACACGGCCATCGCCGCCGCCATGGAGCTGGTCAACTTCCTCTATGCCAACGTCGAGGCGCTTCGGGCCGAGCCCAAGGGGGCCAAAGCCGTGTCCTCGGCCGTGGCCACGCTTTTGACCGTGCTCTCGCCCATCGCCCCGCACATCTGCGAGGAGCTGTGGCAGACCGTGGGGCACACCAGCCTGCTTTTGAACGAGCCCTGGCCGATCCACGATCCGGCCGCCCTGACTTCCGACACGGTGGAAATCGTGGTGCAGGTCTGCGGCAAGCTGCGCGGCAAGCTCACCGTGCCGGCCGACGCCGACAACGCCGCCCTGGAGCAGGCCGCCCTGGCCGAACCCAACGTGGCCAAGCACATCGAGGGCAAGACCGTGCGCAAGGTCATCGTGGTGCCGGGCAAACTGGTCAACGTGGTGGCCAACTAGGCCGCCGACTGCGCCAAGAAACGCAAAAGCCGGGAGGACGGAGGTCCTCCCGGCTTTTTTATTTCGGGATGAGAAAGGGTTAGGCCCTATCGTTCCAAACGCACCCGGCCCCAGGGCCGGTCAGGGCCGCCCTGGCCGCTCGCAGCAGAAACGAGGAACGGCTCACCCCCTCCTCCCTGGCTCGGGCATCGATGGCTTCCAAATCCGCTTGGGGCAGCATGACGTTGACGCGCACGTTTTTCGGCCGGGCTTCCGGCAGGGACACGAGCACGGCCACGCCATCGGCGAAATCGGGATGGCGGGCCACGGCGTCCAAGGCCATGGGGCGCGGCGGCGAAAGGCCGTCCTCGGCCAGGCCGCGCACATGCAGGGCCAGGGCCTCGGCCGCCATGCGCCGGGCTTCTTCCAGAGTCTCGCCGGCCGTGACGCAGCCCGGAAAATCCGGGAACGACACGCCCCAATCCGAATCCGCGTCCTTGTGGATGACGGCGATATAGTCCACGGGACCTCCTGGCGAAAACTCACACACGACAAGCGTATGTCAAGCCGCCTCTCAGGCCGCCGTCGGCGTCGCCCGCCGCTTGCGCAGCGGCGCGCCGGTCAGCACGGCGTAGAGCTTGGGCGCAAACCGGGACAGGCCCCGGGCCAGCCAATACAGCAGGATCAGGGCGGCCAGGCCCGGCAGCACGAAGGCGACGAGCTGCGCCGCCGGCCCCTGGGGCACCCATGCGGCCAGAAGCCGCGTCTGCAGGATCGATACGGTCGGCTCGTGGGTCAGGAAGATGAAAAAGCTCGCCCCGGCCATGCGGTGCAACAGCCCGCTGCCCATGATCCAGGGCTGGCGCGACAGACACCACAAGGCGACCACGCCGAGCATCTGGTAAAACCGCTTGCCCATGGCATAGACCACCACGTCCTGGGTCAGCCACGGGGCCAGCCCGACCACGGCCGTGGCCAGGACGAAAAACGGCAACACCCACCGATCCAGCCGGGCCGTGTCGCCCAGGTCCAGCCCGGACCGGGCCAGCAAGCCCCCGAGATAGAACCAGAAGGCGAAGCCGCAAAAGCCGTATTCGTCGGCCGGGCGCTCGACGAACCACAAGACGAGCAGCAGCGCCAGTCCGGCGCGCGGCAGCCGGCGCAGGAACAGCAGAAACACCGGCGTTATGGCGAAGACCTTGAGCAGTTCGCGCAAAAACCACAGCGGGTAATTGACCGGCGAGGTGTCGTAGCCCAGAAGTTTGGGCAGGATGCCGGCTTCCAGGATGTAGGAGCGGCCGCCGAACTGGGCAATGCTGCCCACCCACAAAAACCAGGCGATCCAGATGGCGTTGAAGATGAGAAACGGCAGACCGATGGAATAGAGCTTGCGGCCCATGAGCTGGGCGTAGCCGGCCGGGGTGAGTTCAAGCTTTCGCAGCAGCAGATAGCCGGAGATGGCGAAAAACAGCGGCACGGCCAGACAGGCCGGCCCCCGGTTGAAGGCCGTGGCCGCGAACTGGACCGCCGGGCCGTCAAAGGGAACCAGCACGCCCAGGAATCGGCCGCCGTGGCACAAAACAATCAGTCCGATGAGCACGATGCGCAGCACGTCGATGCGCGCCGAGACGCCGGCCTCGACCGGTCCGCGACAAGGGGCGAAACCGCCCGCAGGAGAAGGAAAAAGCAAAAGCACTCCGAAAGATGGAGACAAAACGCCAAGGCTTTAACCGCCAAACGACAAGGGCGCAAGCCACGACCACAGCCACACAGACTGCGTCGGATCATCCCCCCGGCCGGTTACGGCACGACCTGGACCACTCGAGGTCCAGACCCGACCTTCCCGGAGACGCTACGAACGCTGTTGCCGCCTTCTACCCGTCATGACCCGCCAGGGCAAGCCGTGGCGGACGTGGCCGACGGGCCGCCCGGCCCGGGCAACGGCCACGGGGCCAACGCCGTGGGCGCGCTCCAGGCCTCCCAGGCGGCACGGGTCGGCGAGGCGATGGCCCGCCAGAACGCCGGAAAACTCGTTTCCGTGACCTCGACATGGGGACTGCCCAGGTCGAAATGGGCAGCAAAGGCCTCCCGACGAGCCGGGCACTGGCCCAGATCAAGATACGTCGCCTGCCAGTCGGCCGGGGTACGAAGCCCCCGGCCATAAGCGGCCGACCAGACGTATTCCTCCCGCCAACCGGTTCCGGGCTTGGCCAGATCCAGGTAATAGGTGGTCACGTCGAGCAATTCCAGCGTGGCCCGGTCGTAGGAGTGGATCTGGTAGCCGGGATTGTTGCCGGTGATGGGCGAGATGGACGGGGCCAGCCCCATGCCGCCGGCCGGCTCGCCGGCGGCAGTCTTCCAGATACGAAAATCGTCGCGGTGGACGTGGCCGGCAAACGCCGCCTTGAGGACCGTGGGGGCGTAGGCGGCCAGGAGTTTGGCGTAGGCGTCGTTTTGCTCCTCGCGCAGGAGCCCCTTGTAGCGAGCCTCATCCTTTCGGGCCAGGGCCGCGCCGCTGGCCATGCTGTTGTCCCCAAGCGGAATGTGGGCCATGAGCCAGACCTTTTCCCCGCGCGCCTTGGCCCCGGCCAGTTCGCGTTCCAGGAAGGCCAGCACCGGTTCGCCCAGGCCCGGGTCCGGGTGCTTTGTGGAGAGGAAAACATTGTTGATCACCACCAGCCGCACGCCGCCGGCCTCGGCCAGGGTCACGGCGTAGCAGCCGTACTGGGGATAGGTGGCCCCGAAGTCGGCCCGAGCCGATTCGTTCGGCAGCAGGGCGGCCATGGCCTGGGCGGTCAGGGCGAGGTAGGGGCTGCGAGGCGCGATACGGTAGTCGCCCTCCACGCTGTCGTTGTTGCCAAGGGCCGCGTAGACCGGCACGCCCGGGAAACGCCGGGCCACTTCGCCGAAGAAATAGGCCACGGTCTTTTGGATGAAGGCCTCCAGCCCGGCCTGGGTCCTGTCCTTGGAAAGCTTGGGATACAGCGTCCAGAAATCGTGGCACAAGAGGTCGCCCGGAAAAAGGATGAAGTCCGGGAGCGGATTCCTGGCGGCCATGTCGTCCAAAAACGATTGGAACAGGGCGTTGTTGGTGTCCTGGCCGTAGGACGACAGCCCCGGCTTGCCACGGGACAGGATGGCCCGCCACCACTCCACGGGCGAGGCGGCCAGCTCGCGCACCAGGGAGGGATCGGCAAAGGGCGAAAAATGGACGTCGGAAAACAGCGCGAAACGTCCCTTGGCTCCGGGCTGGGAGGCCGTATACGAAGAAAACGGCCCCGATGGGCAGTTCTCTTCGGCCAGGGCCGGCCAGACGGCCAAGGCCAGGCAAGCGAGCATTCCCCACAACGCCCAGATCACCCGATCCGGCAGTCGCGAAAACCGCACCGCCCCCTCCTGCCTCCGTGCGTCCTGCCTGTCCATGCCGCCCTCCTCATGGTCCTTTTCCGGTCGTTTCCCCAGCCAAGCCCCACGGCCGGCCTTTCCCACTTCTTCGGGTTCTTCCATGCCCCGGCTTTTCTGGCAACCCCGGCAGCAGGAATTGCGACTCCTCCCGTACAGGGAAGACGTTTTAATCCCATCAACAGACCTAACCTGAACAAGGGATGCTCTGGAGCCGGCATTTCCATTTGACCTTCAAAATGAAATTGATTATCGCTCTCGACTACAGAAACGCCATGCAGGAACACGTCATCGAAATTCGCGGCTTGCGCCACAGCTACGACGGCAGAGTCATCCACAAGGGCCTCGACCTCGACGTGGAGCGCGGCCGGGTCGTGGGGCTGCTGGGGAAAAACGGCGTGGGCAAGACCACACTCATCAACATTCTCATGGGGTTCCTGCGCCCGGCGGCCGGGCGCTGCCTGGTCTTCGGCGAACCCTCCCACGGCCTGTCCCCGGCGACCAAAACCCGGGTGGGGCTGCTCTTTGAAGGCCATCTGGCCTATGATTTCATGACCATCGATCAGATTGAACGTTTCTATAGTCGCTTCTACCCCCGCTGGAACACCGGACGCTTCCGCGATCTCATGGCCCGGCTGGGACTGCCCGGAAGCCACCGCATCCGCCACATGTCCGAGGGGCAACGCTCCCAGGTGGTCCTTGGCCTCATCTTCGCCCAGGAACCGGATCTGCTCATCCTCGACGACTACGCCATGGGCCTGGACGCCGGGTATCGCCGCCTGTTCGTGGACTATCTGGCCGATTTCGCCCGGGAAGGCGGACGAACGGTGTTTTTGACCTCCCATGTCATCGAAGACATGGAGCGGCTGGTGGACGAACTTGTGCTGCTGCGCGCCGGCGGCGAGGCCCGGCGGATGCCCTTGGCCGCTTTTCGCGACGACTTTCGCTGTTATGTCCTGCCCGGGGCCGGTCGCGAAGCGCCCCGGGCCGGCGGGGCCATCCACAACGTCGAGCGGGCGGCCGGCGGGCGCTACGAAATCTTCAGCTTCGCCGAGGCGGCGGAGGTGGCCAAGGCCCTGGCCGCCGCCGGCGTCTCGCCCGAGGGGCTGGCTCCCCAGGCCATGAGCCTGGAAGACGCCTTTGTCGGCTACACGGGTCGGTATTAGCTCCGCAACACCACGACCGTATCGGCTAACAACCGCCCGTGCCGCGAGGTGCCGGCGACGGCCATACGTTTGTGCCAAGGATGGGACACCAGCCATGACGCGCGCGCTTTTCTGGAAAGAGTGGCTCAAGGTCCGGGCCGCCTTTGTCGCCCTGGCCGCAGCCCATGCCGCGGCCGGCGTCTGGGCCGTGGTCGCCCTACGGGCGGCCTTTGCCGCCGAGCATCCCGAATCGGTCTGGTATCAGGCCGCCGTGCTCGGCAACGTCTCCTTCGACATCCTGCGCCATCTGCCCTGGGCCGGCGGCCTGGCTTTGGCCTGCGCCCAGCACCTGCCCGAAACGCGGGGCAAACGGCTGCGCCTGACCCTGCATCTGCCCGTGACCATGCAGCGGGCGCTTTCCTGCTCCCTGGCCCTGGGGCTGGGCCTTTGCGCCTGTCTGGCCGCCTGGGACCTGGCCGTGGTCGGACTCTCGGCAGCCGCGCGGTTTCCCCGGGAGATCGTCACGGCCCAGCTGGCCGCCCTGGCCCCTTGGGAAGCGGCCGGACTGGCCGCCTATCTCGGGGCCACGAGCCTGCTGTTCGAACCGACCACGGCCGGCCGGGCGCAACTGCTCCTCGTGGCCGCCGGCGTGGCGGCCGTGTTTCTGCTCCCGGCCGCGCCCGGCGCCTGGGGCCATCCCGGAGCCCTGACCCTGGGCCTGACGCTGCTGGCCGCCTTGACCGCCGTGCCGTTTCTGGCCGTCTCCCGCCAACGCCTCACGGGCAAGAACCAATAAGGCCCTGCTATGCACGCCGCCGCCCTGGGCCGAATCGCCCTGGCCCTTGTTACCTGCCTCGTAGCCGCCGTCTGGCTGCCCCTTGGCTGCGACGCCCTGCTCGGACTGCGCTGCGTACGCAGCATCGCCCTTTTCAGTCCCGTGGCCGGCCAGTTCCTTTTCCGCGAGTACCTCAGCCCCGGCCAGGAAGCCGCCCTGCCCGCCGCCGAGGCCGGTCTGGCCGAACATGGGCTGATGCACCGCGACGCCTCGGGCAAAGCCCTTTCCCGCACGGAGTTCGAAAACGCCCTGCCCTTCCAGTACGCCGAAAGCCTGCGGGTGCGGGGGCTTTTGCCCGTCACCATCCAAGGCCGGGCATTCGACGCCGAGGCCCTGCGCCAGGGCCGGCTCATCCTCGGCATCCGGCCGGCCGACGTCGCCGGGGGCCGGCCCGCCCCGGGCCTCTACGCCCTGCTCGACTCCCGGCCCGACCGGGTCAACCTCGTCTTTCCCGAGGACCGCTTCCGTCTGGCCGGCCGGCTGGAATTTTTAAACGCCGACCACAACGCCCCGGACCCGGCCCTCACCGAGGCGGTCAACGCCACCCTGGCCGCCGCCGGTTTCGTCTTTCCGGCCACGGCCGCCTACGGCCGCGACACGTTGCTCAAGCCCTTTGACGCCGGCTGGTTTCTCACCGACGCCGCCGGCGGACTGTATCAGCTGCGCCGAGTGCGCGACCTGCCCCAGGTCGCCCGGGTGCCCTTGCCATCGGGCGAGGGCGTGGCCCATGTGCAGGTGCAGGAGGCGGCTGGCGGGACGGCCCTGGGCCTTGTGGTCGGCACGTCGGGCACGGTCTATCTGCTCGGCGGCGACCTTGGCCTCCGGGCGCTGCCCTGCCGGGGCTACGATCCGGCCCGCCACTGGCTCAAGGCCGTCATCGATCCCTTTGGCGACGCCTGCATCGTGGATGAGGCCGCCGCCATCGCCGCCGCCTACCGGCCGGCTGGCGGCGGGCCGGAAATCCGGGCCGCCCGGGCCGTGCCCTCAGCCGCGTCCGGCCCCGGGGCCATGGTTTCCTGGCTCTTATGTCCCCTGCGCCTGACCCTGACCCCGGAAACGAGCGCTTTTATCGCGCCGACCTTGGCCGTGGGCGGTCTGTGGTCGGTCCTGGGGGCCGGCCTATGGGCCGCCGTCGCCGGGGCGTTTGCCTGGAAAAAGGGCGGGGCAGCCGCCGTGCCCCTGGCGGCCGCCTGCGGCGCGGCCGGAGGGCTTTGCGGGCTGGCCATCCTTTTCTGGACGCCACACAGACCTTGCCCTTCGTCGCTTCACGACACCTCTGTCGCCTGCCCCGCCGCCGTCGGCTTCCCCAACGGCTGATCGGCCCCACGCCGTTGGGGAATATGGACCGCAAAAAAGCGCGGCGACCGCATCCCGGCCGCCGCGCTTCCAACATTTGCCGCCCCTTCCAGGGCTTGCGCCCATCGTTACGGCTACGCCACTTACTGTTCCCCCAAGTGGGGGGGCCGGGGGCCTCAGGCCCCCGGCCCCCGGCCGCCGGAGGCATCCCCCTGCAGACAACATTTTGATTTAATTTTATATTTATAAAACATAACTGTCGTTATGTTTTATAATAGGCATTATTCGCCCGCCTTGGGCGGGGTGTAGTCGCACAGGGGTTCCGGAGCCATGTAGTTGCCGGACATGGTCTGGGCCCGGGCCCGGCAGCCGCCGCAGACGCGGTGGTACTGGCACACGCCGCACTTCCCTTCATATTCCTCTTTGTTGCGGAACTGGAGGAACTGACGCGAGGTGCGCCAGATTTCCGGGAACGGCTTTTCGCGCACCTGGCCGCAGTCGAGGTCGAGGTAGCCGCAGGGCTGGACCTGGCCCACGGCCGAGATGAAGCAAAAGCCGGTGCCGCCCAGGCAGCCGCGCGTCATGGCGTCCATGCCGAAAGTGTCCGGGGTGACGGCCAGCCCCTCGGCCTTGGCCCGCTGGCGCATGATCCGGTAGTAGTGCGGGGCGCAGGTGGCCTTCAGGTGCATGTTGGTGGTCTTACGGAAGTCGTAGAACCAGTTGAGGACTTCCTCGTATTCCTTGGCCGTGATGATTTCGGCCCCAAGCTGGGCGGCCCGGCCGGTGGGCACCAGCAGGAAGATGTGCCAGGCGGCGGCCCCGAGCTTTTCGGCCAGCTTGAAGATCTCCTTGAAGTTCCCCATGTTGTGCCGGGTCACGGTGGTGTTGATCTGGAACTCCATGCCGGCGGACTTCAGGTATTCGATGCCGCGAAGCGCGCCCTCGAACGCGCCGGGCACGCCCCGGAAGTCGTCGTGGTCGGCGGCGGTGGGGGCGTCGATGGAGATGGAGCAGCGGGCGATGCCCGAGGCCTTGATCTCCCGGGCGTTTTCCGGGGTGACGAGCGTGCCGTTGGGGGCCATGACGCAGCGCAGGTCGCGGCTTCTGGCGTGGCGCACGAGGTCGAAGATGTCGGGGCGCAAGAGCGGCTCGCCGCCGGTGAAGATGATGATGGGGCTGCCGGTCTCGGGGAAGGTGTCGATGAGCGCCTTGGCGTCCTTGGTGTCGAACTCGCCCGGCCAGGGATCGAGGCAGGCCTCGGCCCGGCAGTGCTTGCAGGCCAGGTTGCAGGCCCGGGTGACTTCCCAGGCGATGAGGCGCAGGGGCGGCGCGCCGGCCGGGCCGGTCTGGGGATGGCTGCCCGGGTGGCCGAGCGGCTGGCCGCCGGGGTGGCCGTGAGGATGGCCGGAACCTTTGCTGTGGGGATGCTGCATATGGCGTGGGCCGCGACAACGTGCGTCGCGGCGTCCTCCTTGGCGGGAATTTGCCGCCGGCTTGGCGGCGACGGTCCGCTCAATATAACGGTTGGGGGGCGCGAGGCAAGGCAGGGGCGGGGGCTTGCCCAGGGCGGGGCAAGGCGCTATGGGTTTTTCATGCGACACGCCTGTTCATTGCATGTGCCGGCCAAATCCGGTTGGAGAGTCCGCCTTGTCGCGGCGGGGCGCTTCCGCGCCTCCCGACGTACGGCTGGCCTGCGTCGCATCACCCTGCTTGTGCCCGATGCTTCCCTGGCGGCGGTGCGTCGGGAAGCCCGGCGTGAATCCCTGCTCTTGGCCAGCCAGGAAGACGAACTCAGAACCATGGATTTTCTGGAATCGCTGGCGGAACCCGAGGACTGGGAAGCATGAAGCGGGGCGACGTGGTGCTGGTGGCCCCACCCGGGGATTTCGCCAAGCCGCGTCCGGCCGTGGTCGTCCAGACCGACTGCATTAATGACACCCACGCCAGCATCCTGCTGTGCCTCGTCACCTCGCACGTGGTTGATGCGCCGCTTTTCCGGCTGACGGTGCAGCCTTCTCCCGCCAATGGCCTGCTCAAGGTCTCCCAGATTCAAACTGACAAACTCTACACCGCCCGGCGGGAAAAAGTCGGTCCGACCATCGGCCGCATGGACGATACGGTCATGGATCGCCTGGGCAGAGCCCTGGCTTTTGTCATGGAAATCGGCTGAACCTCGCCGCTTCCTGATAGTCGCCGAAAGACGTCCTGGCCCAGCCTGCAAAACGAAAACGGCGTCCGGAAGCCTCGCTCCCGGACGCCGTTTTATCATGGCCGTCGCGCCGCCCTATTTGATCCAGGGCAGCACTTCCTCGGCAAAATAGGTGATGATCATGTCCGCGCCGGCCCGTTTGATGCCAAGCAGCGCCTCAAGCACCGACCGCTTGGGGTCGAGCCAGCCGTTGGCGATGGCGGCCTTGAGCATGGCGTACTCGCCGCTGACCTGATAGGCGGCGATGGGCGTGTCGAAATTGTCGCGAAGCGCCCGCAAGACGTCGAGATACGGCATGGCCGGCTTGACCATGAGGATGTCCGCGCCTTCGGCCAGATCGGCCGCCGCCTCGCGCAGGCCTTCGCGGAAATTGGCCGGGTCCATCTGGTAGCCCCGGCGGTCACCGAAGGCCGGGGCGCTGTCGGCGGCGTCGCGGAAGGGACCGTAGAAGGCCGAGGCGTATTTGACGGCGTAGCTCATGATGGGGATGTTGGAAAAGCCGGCCTCGTCCAGGGCTTCCCGGATGGCGGCCACCCGGCCGTCCATCATGTCCGAGGGGGCCACGATGTCGGCCCCGGCCCGGACATGGCTCACGGCCGTCTTGGCCAAAAGCTCCAGGGTCGGGTCGTTTCGCACCTCGCCGTGGGCGTCGAGCAGGCCGCAGTGGCCGTGGCTGGTGTATTCGCACAGGCACACGTCGGTGACCACGGTGAGCGAGGGATAGGTTTCCTTCAGGCGCGTGACGGCCCGCTGCACGATGCCGTCGTCGGCATAGGCCCCGGTGCCGGCCGGGTCCTTTTTGGCCGGCAGCCCGAAGACGATGGCCGCCCGCAGCCCCAGGTCCATGGCCTGGCCCACCCGGGCCACCAGCCGCTCCACCGAGAACTGGCTTTGGCCGGGCATGGATTTGATGGGTTTTTCAAAGTCGGCGTCCGGGGTATCGACCACGAAATAGCCCTGAATCAGGTCGGCCGGGCGCAGTTCGGTCTCGCGGACCAGGTCGCGCAGCCCTTGCGTGCGCCGCAGACGACGGCCACGGTGGAAATCACCGATATTCACGATGCACCTCGTTTTCTGGGAGTTGGATCAATGCTTGCGGACAGGGAAAAAGGCGCTGACGATCTCTTCCACCTGGGACAGCCCGGCCTCGGCCAGCTCGCCCAGGCGCTCGGGGGCGACGCCGATCCGCTCCCAGGCCGGGGCGTCGAGGATGGGCGCGACAAAGGAGGCCGGCGGCGAAATGCCCATGCCCACGGCCATGAAGTCGGCCACATGGAGGATGGCCGGTTCGACATTGCCGGCGCAGCTGGCCGGCTTGTGATGGCAGGCCACGCAGGACACCAACGCGTCGGGGAACTTCCAGGCCCGCAGCAGCAGCCCGCCGACCAGGGGATGGGAAAATCCCATGACCTCTTCCTCGGCGGCATAGAGCGGCAAGCCGTTGGCCTTGGCGTAGTAGATGGCCTCCACGGCCGCGTGGGGCATTTTCTTGAACAACACCAGCCGGCCGATGTCGTGGAGGATGCCGGCCACGAACAGCCGCTCGGCCCCGCCCTGGCCGGCCGCCGCGCCCAGCAGCCGGGCGTAGACGCCAACCGCCACGGAATGCTCCCAGAACGTGCGCATGTTGATCAGTTCCGGGGGAATGTCCTTGAAGGCGTTCATGGCCGAAATGCCGAGCACCAGGGTGGAGATCTCCTGGCCGCCGATGACCATGACCGCCCGGGAGATGGAGTCGATGCGCTGGGGCAGGCCGTAAAACGGGCTGTTGACGAGCTTTAACAGCTTGGCCGAAAGGCTCGTGTCCTTGCTGACGACGTCGGCCACCTGGCTTGGCGAGCTGGTGGGCGAATCGAGGATCTGGCGGATCTTGAAATAGATGTCCGGGAAGGACGCCAGCTTGACCTCGCTGGTGACGATGTCCTTGACGCTGCCTTCCTCACGGAAAAACATGTCGGGCATGGACTCGGCCCGGGGACTCGGAAAAATATCGGGCAAAAGCGGCGCGCCGGCGGCCAGCTCCCGGGCCTGGCGCAGCACGGCGGCTTCGTAGACGGCGGCCACGGCCGGGTGTTCGACGTCGTTGGCGGCAAAACGCCGGCCCACGTACTGGGCGCTGGCTTCGATCAAGGCCGGGTCGAGATTGGCCGCGCTGGCCATGGCCTCGTCCTGGCCGCTGCCCACGTCGGCCTGGACCACCCCGCGACGCCGCAGGCTGACAATATGGCTTTCGGTAAGGACGATCCCCTTGGGCAACAGCATATTGCCGTCCGGCCCCTTGAGATCGGAGGCCAGGGTCATGCCGGATTCCAGGGCGTCCACAGGCAACCAGGCCACGGTCTCCCCCTTGCCGGCCGCCCATGCCAAACGGCGGCCAGTCGTAATCGCAATACTATTCCTATTTCCCGTGCACGGTCAACCGGGGAAGAGGCTTTACAGACCGGCGGCCCGGGCGTATGAAGCCGCCGGGAAAACACACGGCCGCCCGGCCAGCAAGGGGATGCGAGATGAGCGCCACTGCCGCCACTGTCAAGAAAGCCAAAGAAATCGAGACTGTTGCCGCTGACATGAACCTCTCCGCCGAAGAGCGTCTGGCCATCGCCGTTGAGGCTCTGGCCGACATCGTGGCCGAGAACGACCTGACCTGCATGCGGGCGCTTTTCCGTATGCGCCGCCGGGCTGAAGTCGCCCTGGCCCGCGTCGCCGCCGCCGACCATCCCCGCCACTAGCGGTCCCTGCTGCCGCGGCCGCATCTCGCCACCGGCAGCCCGCATCCGATTTTCCAGGACGGCCGCGACTCGGCCACGCTTCTCCCCGGTTAGCCCGACCGGACGCATGTCCATTGTCCGGCGTTGGCCGGTCTTGCCGGTGCGGCATCGCCTTGCCCGCCGGCCCGCCCGGTTTTGTCACGACCGACGCCAGGACCGGGCGTCCCCCATCCCACCCCCCGCGCTGCAAATGCGGCGGGCGTCCGCCCCCCAGGGGGACGGACGCCCGATTGACGCGTCGCCTACGCGGCCTTGTTCAATGCTTGAGGCTCATCTTGTAGACGAGGGTTCCAAGCAGGGCCAGAAACACCAGCGCGCCAAGGATGGCGCCGACATCCATCAGACTCATGTCCGACTCCTCGGGGGGTGTCCCCAAGTCGCCGACGGGCGGCTGCCGTCGTCCGCCGGGTTTGCGTCCGGCGATCTCGTGCGGCGTCCGGGGCCCGGGCGGGCGGATGGCGGGTCCGGGTCTCGTCGATCAGGCGCTTGCCCCGGGGGCGGGCGTCCGGTCACAACGGAAACACGAGGGGCGTTGGTTGCGGGGGTTGTCCAAACCAGGGCCTTTTCGCCTCGTTCACGCCGTGCTGGCCCGCCGCCCGGCAGCGGCGCTCTCCGGGAGACGCCACGAATACGGCGGTCGGCCACAAGTCCCGGGTACCCCCGCCCCGGTTCCCTGACAAGGCCTTCTTGGGAAAAAAATCACAGCTTCGACCTGAGACCCCAGCAGCAGCAAGTTATATTTAGACAAATATTTCTAAAAGAAATTTACTGCTTGCGCCGTGGCGAACGAGGACGCGCCGCCTTCCCCACGGACACGCCGAAGACCATGGCCCGTCCCCAAGTCCGTCCAAACGTGACGAGGACGCCCGATGGACGTGACAAGCAGGCATTGGAATCAGCAGGCCGCCCCAAAGCGGCCGACAGGACAGACCCCGCGTCAGGCCGGAAACGGATGAGCCGCCGGCCAGGGCCGGCGGCTCGGGCTAGCGGGCATAGAGCAGGAAATCGAGGAACACGGCGGCCAAGGGCCGGGCGTCGGTCGGCATGTGGACCACGGTCCGGCCGTTCCAGTCGGACACGGCAAAGGCCAGGACGTTCTCCCCGGGCCGGGCTTCGAAGGTCAGGGCCGCCGCCACCGACGGCTCCAGCCAGCCGACCCGGGGCAAGGGACCGTAGGTCGCCAGGACCTGGCCGTTTAAGGAAACCGTCACCACTTGGTCCGGCAGCGGGTTCATGAGGCGAAAACGCAGGGTGTAGAGCCGGGCCGCGTCACAGGCAAAAGCCACGCGGCCTTCGGGGCCGAGCAGCCAGCGCCAGGCCCCTTTCTCGTCGTGCTCCAGCCCCTCGATATTGGTGAGCACGGCCGGGGTCGGCTGACGGAAGGTGAACAGATCAAGCATGGTCAAGGCAACGGGCCGACGGCTGTCGCAGCCAAGAACCGTTAGAGCCAGCAGCAGAGCCAGGAGCCAGGTCGCGGCGCGCCCGTTCATGATCCGCCTCCCTTCCCCGCGGCGGCGGAGACCGGCACGGCTTCTTCCAAAGGAACCACTCGTAAATCCAGGCGTTTGAAACCCAAGGTAGACTGGTTGCCGCCGGCGAAATCCGCCGTGTACGGGGCCAGGACCATCTCCACCCGGATAGTCAGGCGCTTGTACGGCTCGCGGCGCTCGGCCGCGAAGCCCAGGTCCACGGCCGGACTTGGCCCCGTCAGCCGGGCCGCATCCACGAAGGGTTCGTCATCGAAGCGGTAGCGCACCACATAGGTGTTTCCCCGGCCGGTGTTGATGAGCTCCTGATGGCAGACCACAAGCTGCGGCCCGGCGACGTGGTTTTCAATGACATATTCAAAGCCTCCCTCGCCGGTGTCGGCCGGCCCGGCCGCCCCGCCCCAATCCGGATTCAGGGTCAGGCCCCAGGCCCGGTCCACGCCGGCGAAAAAGCTCGTCAACCCGGCCTCGGCCGTGGCCGTGTAAGGCAGTGCGCCGATGGCCGGCAACGGCGTCTTGGCCACGTCGAAGCGGTAGACCGCCGCCTGGAAGGTCTTCTCGACGCTGGCCGGCGCGCCGTAGCGGGCCAGGAACTCGGCCTCGGTCTTGGCGAAGCCGCCAAAGGAGCCGCTGCCCGAGACGAACCGCACCGGGCGCACGGCTTGGCCCGGCTCCACGGCCTGGACGCGGATGCGCGCTCCAGCGCCATACTGGTCGGCGTACCAGTAGTAGCCGTTTAACGTGCACATGTCGCAAAAGACCACGGCCCCGTCCTGGCCGATAAGCGGCGGCAGGTTGCGGGCCAGGGGCTTGGACAGGGTGAAAAAGGGCAGGATGGCCGTGTCCGGGGCATAGAAGGCGTCGTAGCGGGGGCCAAGCATCCAAGCCCCAAGCCCGGCGGCCAGCACAAGCGCTGCGGCCGTGGCCGGAACCCGGGCGGCCAGACGGGCCGACAGGCGCGCCGCCGCCAGCCCGAAGGCCATGGCAAACGGCACGAGAAGAAACGACAAATGCCAGACATTAAAGGCGTAGTAGTCGTATTTGGTGGCTCCCAGAAACACCAGCGGCAGCACGCCCAGGCACAAGACGACCCGCCCCAGGTTGGAACGCAGCCGGGCCGCCAGGACCAGCCCGGCCAGGACGATCAGGGCGAAAACCGCCGCAGCCGGCCACTGGTGCGGGAAAAACCACAAGGTTTCGCCGACCTTGGCCAGCATGTTGCCGGCCGCCTCCAGATAGGAATAGCCCATGAACTGGCCGCGATGGGTGCGCAGCAGGCGGCTGATGAAAAACGGAGCCACCAGGCCCACGGCCAGGGCCGAACCGGCCAGGTAAAGCCCGATGTCGGGCCAGGGACGGCGACCGCCCCGACGCGGGGCAATCCACAGCACGGCCGCGAACTGGGCGGCTAGGATCATAAACGAGACGTAGTGCAGGCTGGTCATGACCAGATTGACGCCGACAAGGCGCAGCAGGTCGCGCCGGGAGCCGGTTTGAGCCCAGGCCAGGAGGAAGCCGGTGGAAAGAATGAGGAGAAAAACGAGGATGGCGTACATCCGCACCACCCGCGACACATACAGAGCCAAAGGGGTGGCCGCCAGGAAGGCCATGGCGAACAGGGCCGGGGCCAGGCCGGCATGGCGGCGGACCAGGACAAAGATCGCGGCCACGCTGGCCAGGCCAAAAGCCGCCGAAAGGCTGCGCAGGGCGAAATCCGACACGCCGCAAGCCATCAGGAGTTTGACCAGCAGATAATACGTGGGCGGGTGCACCTCGGAGGTGGTGACCAGATCGAAGATGTAGGACACCGGATGGCGGGCGGCCATGGGCACAAGAATCTCATCAAGCCACATGGACGGCGTTTCCAGGTGGAAAAAGCGCAGCCAGGCGGCGACGAGCAGGATGGCCCAAAAGACGGCCCGCACGGCAGGCCCGTCGTCGGCAGGGCCGGTCCGGCCCGGATCGGGCCGGACGGCCGGAGAAAAAGGCCACAAGAAGCGCGACAGGGTCACGGCGGCGGTCCTCCCGAGGCGGCGGTCGATGGCGGCGTCGCCTGCGTCAAGCAGGTGCGGCGGCGCACAGGCCGTGCGCCGCCGCTTATGAAGTCCGTAAGCGCTCGCGTCCGGTTCAATCCTCGGCGCGAATCTCGTCGTCGGTCAGATAGCAGGCCGGATCGGGCGCCCAGACGTCGTCGTAGACGGCCTCGGCCCGGGCCCGGAAGTTGCCGCCGCAAATCGACAGGTAGCGGCAGGCGGCGCAGCGCCCCTTCACGTACTTTTTCTTGTCCTTGAGCTTGGCCAGAAGCTCGATGTTCGGGTCGTCCCAGATCTCGGAGAACGGACGCTGCCGCACGTTGCCGAAAACATGGTGCCGCCAGAACTGGTCGGGATGGACCTTGCCGTCCCAGGAGATGCAGCCGATGCCCCGGCCGGAGTTGTTGCCTTCGTTAAAGGACAGCAATTCCATGACGTCGGCGGCCCGGGTCGGGTCCTCGCGCAGCAGGCGCTGGTAGACGTAGGGGCCGTCGGCGTGGTTGTCGACGGTGAGGACTTCCTTGGGCATCCCGGCGTCGTGCAGGGCCTTGGTGCGGTCCATGATGAGGTCCACCAGCTCGCGGGTGGCGGCATGGTCGAGGTCTTCGGCGATGAGTTCCGAGCCACGGCCGGAGTAGACCAGATGGTAGAAACAGATGCGCGGCACTTCGCGTTCGCGCAAGAGGTCGAATAAAAGCGGCACCTCGGAGGCGTTGCGCTTGTTGATGGTGAAGCGCAGGCCGACCTTGAGGCCCTCGTTTTGGCAGTTCTCGATGCCTTCCAGGGCCTTCTTGAACGAGCCGGCCACGCCGCGAAACTTGTCGTGGACCTCTTCGCCGCCGTCAAGCGAGATGCCGACGTAGGACAGGCCCACGGACTTGAGCTCCCGGGCCTTGTCGCGGGTAATAAGCGTGCCGTTGGTGGAAATAACGGCCCGCATCCCCTTGGACACGGCATGGGAGGCCAGCTCGGTCAGGTCCTTGCGCACCAGCGGCTCGCCGCCGGAAAAAAGCATCACCGGCGCGCCGTAGGCGGCCAGATCGTCGATCATGGCCTTGGCCTCGACGGTGCCGATGTCGTCGGCGCCTTCCGGGTCCACGGCCTTGGCGTAGCAGTGCACGCACTTGAGGTTGCACCGGCGGGTCATGTTCCAGACCACGACGGGCTTTTTGTCCTTGGAAAATTGCAGCAGGTGCGACGGGAGTTTGCCGGAATGGCGACCGTAGCGCAGGGCGTCGGAAGCCTCCACGCCGCCGCAGTAAAGCTTGGATATGCCGATCATGAGGAGTCCTTTGTTCGATGGGTGGGATGGGCCTATAATACATTTTGACGGCCGGCGGTAGGGGCCGGCCGGGAGAAAAACCCGGCCGGGCCACGGTGAGTGGACTGGAGGGGGAAAGGCGTCAGGCCTCCCCTGAAACGTGACGCCGGTCACGTTTCAGGGGCGACATATCAAGAGATTGCCCATTGCAACGTTTGCAACGCGGAAAAAGGGAAAAAGCCTCAGGCCCGGGGCGCTGCCCCCTTGGGCGGGAAGGGTTTGATGCCCCAGATGTCGCGGGCGTACTCGCGGATGGTGCGGTCCGAGGAGAACGTGCCCATGCGGGCCACGTTGAGCACGGCCTTGCGCATCCAGACGTGGGGGTTGGCGTATTCCATGCCGATGCGCTCGTGGGCGTCGAGATAGGTCATGAAATCGGCCAGATGCAGGTAGCGTTCGTTTCGGGACAGGAGCTTTTCGAACATCCAGTGGAACACGGCCGGCTCGTCCGGGGAAAAGCGGCCGGCCGACAGGGCGTCGAGGACCCGGCGGATTTCGGGGTGCTTGCGGTAGTATTCCCAGGGGTCGTAGCTGCCTTCGCCAAGCAGGCGTTCCACCTCGGGCGTGGTCAGGCCGAAGAGGTAGAAGTTTTCCGCGCCCACGGCCTCGCGGATCTCGATGTTGGCCCCGTCGAGGGTCCCCACGGTCAGCGCGCCGTTTAAGGAAAACTTCATGTTGCCCGTGCCCGAGGCCTCGGTGCCGGCGGTGGAGATCTGTTCGCTGACGTCGGCGGCCGGGATGAGCTTTTCGGCCAGGGACACCCGGTAGTCGGCGGCAAATACCACCTTGATCCAGTCGCTGGCCCGCTTGTCGGCGTTTATGACCTTGGACAGGCGGCAGATGAGGTGGATGATCTCCTTGGCCTCGAAATAGCCGGGCGCGGCCTTGCCGGCGAACACGTAGACGCGCGGGGCCGGCGGCACGTAGCCGTCCTCGGTCACGCGCAGATAATCGTGGATGACGTGCATGGCGTTTAAGAGCTGGCGCTTGTATTCGTGGATGCGCTTGGCCTGCATGTCGAAGACGGCGTCGGGCGAGACCACGACGCCGGTGGTCTTGGCGAAATAGTCGGCGAGCTTGGCCTTGGCCGCCCGCTTGACCCCGGCGAAACGTTCCCGAAACGTCGGGTCCTCGGCCAGGGGGGCGAGCTTTTGCAACTGGTCGAGGTCGGTGATCCAATCCTCGCCGATGGCTTCGCTGATGAGCCCGGCCAGACCCGGGTTGGCCTTGTACAGCCACCGCCGGGGCGTGATGCCGTTGGTCTTGTTGTTGAATTTGCCCGGCCACAGGGCGGCGTAGTCCGGGAAGAGCACTTTTTTGACCAGCTCGGAATGCAGCTTGGACACGCCGTTGACCGAGTGCGAACCGAGAACGGCCAGATGGGCCATGCGCACCTGCTTGCCGCCCGATTCATCGATCAGCGACATACGCCGGATTTTCGCCTCGTCGGTGACGCCCGAGGCGCGCACGGTATCGAGAAAGCGGCGGTTGACCTCGTAGATGATCTGCAAATGGCGCGGCAGCACCTTTTCCATGAGTTCCACCGACCACATCTCCAGGGCTTCGGGCATCAGCGTATGGTTGGTGAAGGCCAGCGTCCGGGTGACGATGTTCCAGGCCCGCTCCCAGGGCACCCGGCGCTCGTCGACCAGAAGCCGCATGAGTTCGGCCACGGCCAGGGCCGGGTGGGTGTCGTTGAGCTGGATGGCGGTGAATTCCGGCAGTTCCTCGATGTTGCGGTTCTGTTTGAGGAAGCGGCGGGTGATGTCGCGGATGGAGCAAAAGACCAGGAAGAACTCCTGCACCAGGCGCAGCTCCTTGCCAAAGGAGATGGATTCGCTGGGGTAGAGCACCTTGGAAATGAGTTCGGAATAGACCTTCTGGTGGATGGCCTTGATGTAGTCGCCCTGGTCGAAGATCTGCATGTTGAAGTTGTCGGTGGATTTGGCGGCGAAAAGGCGCAGGTAATTGACGGTGCGGTCGCCGTAGCCCACGATGGGGATGTCGTAGGGCACGCCGACCAGATCCTGCCAGTCCACCCACAAGGGCAGATAGCCGCCGTCCGGGCCTTGGTGGTCCTCCACCCGGCCATACAGCGGCACGATGACGGCCTGGTCACGCCGTTCCAATTGCAGCGGCATGCCTTCGGCCATCCAGTAGTCCGGCCGCTCCACCTGGCGGTCGTTTTCGATGGACTGTTTGAACAGCCCGTATTCGTAGTGGATGCCGTAGCCGCAGCCCGGCATGTCCAGGGTGGCCAGGGAGTCGAGGAAGCAGGCGGCCAGCCGGCCCAGCCCGCCGTTGCCCAGGGCCGGATCGCGTTCGTGCTCGCGGATTTCCTCCAGGGAAAAACCCCAGGACTGGAGCAGTCCGGCCATCTCGCCCTGCAGGTTCATGTTGTAGACGTTGTTGCCCAGGCACCGGCCGAGCAGATACTCGATGGACAGGTAGTACATGCGCTTGGCCCGGGCCTCGCGGTAGCGGTCCCGGGTTTCGAGCATCCGGTCGACCAGCCGGTCGCGCAGGGTCAGGGCCATGGCCGTGGCCACGTCGCGGCAGCCGGCCTCCTGGCCGCGTTTCCCCAGGGAATGGGCGACATGTTCGCGGATGGAGCAGGACAGATCGTCGGCGTCGAGGCCATGTACGGGGCAGGATGCGACAGGCATGCGGTCCTCCGGGACGGGGCTTGAGTCTTAGCCGGACCATAGCAGCAAAAAGGACGCCCTGTCCAACCGGACGCTAAACTCCGCCCGAACCGTGGCCGATAAGTGACGAGGAGCGGGAAATTTCCCCTCAAGGAGGCGACATGGACCCAGTGAGCGGCGGCAGCGCCAAACCCACGACTTCGGCCCTGGACCAGCAGACCATGGGCGCCCAGGTGGTGACCCAGACCCTGGACAAGCTCAACACCGACGCCAACGGCAAGCTCGACGCCGATTACGATTTCCAGACCAAGGTGCTCTCGGCCATGGGCAAGGGAGCGCACGTTAACACGTCCGCCTGAGGGCGGCGCGTATTCTTCGCCAAGTGGCGCGGCCGGGGTGATCCCTGGTCGCGCCACTTGCTTTTCGGGCCGCCCCGTCGCACCCTCCCCCCATGGCCGTGATCCTCCACCTCGACATGGACGCCTTTTTCGCCTCCGTGGAACAGCACGACGAGCCTTCCCTCAAAGGCAAGCCCGTGATTATCGGCCACCACCACCGGGGCGTGGTCTCGGCCGCCTCCTACGAGGCCCGGGTCTACGGCGTGCGCTCGGCCATGCCCGTGTCCGAAGCCAAGCGCCGCTGCCCGCATGGCGTGTTCCTGCCCGGCAACCGACGCCGCTACAGCGAAGTCTCGCGCCTCGTCATGGCCACCCTTGGCCGGTTTTCCCCGCTGGTCGAACCCGCCTCCATCGACGAGGCCTACGTCGACATCACCGGCAGCCAGACCCTCTTCGGGCCGCCCGAAACCATGGCCCGGGCCATGAAGGCCGCCATCCACGAGGCCACGGGCTTGCCCTGTTCCGTTGGCGTCGCGCCGGTCAAATTCATCGCCAAGATCGCCTCGGACTATGACAAGCCCGACGGGCTGACCATCGTCACCCCGGAAACCGCCCTGGATTTCCTTGGCCCGCTGCCCGTGTCCAAAATCCCGGGCGTGGGCAAGCGCGCCGAGGAGACCCTTGCCCGCCTGGGCATTCGCCTGGTGGCCGACATCCGCCGTCATGAGCCGGAATTTCTGGCCCGCCACTGCGGCAAATGGGGCCTGGACCTCTACAACAAAGCCCACGCCCGGGGCAGCGCCGTCGTCGCCACCGACCGCGAAGCCAAGTCCGTCAGCGCCGAAAACACCTTCGAGACCGACACCGCCGACCGCGACATCCTGGCCGCCTGGCTCCTCAAACAGGCCGAACGCGTGGGCCGCGAACTGCGCCAGGAAGGCCTTCGCGGCCGCACCGTCACCGTCAAGCTCAAGTTCAACACCTTCAAGCAGATCACCCGCAGCCGCACCCTGGCCGAACCCACCGCCTCGGACAGCGCCATCTTCGCAACCGCCCGGGCGCTGCTCGAGGCCGAACCCCTGCCGCATCCCCTGCGCCTCATCGGCGTCGGCGTCTCCCAGTTCGGCGAAGCGCCCCGCCAACTCGCCCTCCTCGAACCGCCGGGCAAAAAGCAAGCCCGCCACGACGCCCAAATAGACGCCGCCCTGGACCGCATCCGCGACAAGTTCGGCAAGGCCGCCATCATGCGGGGGAGACTGTTTGAGTATGAGCGAAAGGGGGAGAAGAAAGAGGAAGAGGCCTCCGGCGGCCGGGGGCCTGAGGCCCCCGGACCCCCCGCTTGGAAAAAGTGAAAGGGGTTTCGACGGACATTGGCTCTCTGTCGGCTGGGAAGCCCAAGAGCCGTTGGGATGGCGCTGGATGGGAACTGCCGTTGCTTCGGCGGCCACTGCACCGGGAAAAGTTATTTCAAGAGGTGAGAGGGGCGGGTAATCTGGGCGGTCGCGGAGCGGCGCAAGCCGCTTCAGCCCCCCCCGGAGGGGGGAAGAGGCGGGGTTAGTCCGCTTCGCCGCGCGCCCGGCAGGCCGGGCACAGGCCGAAGAAATCCAGGCGATGGGACGTGATGGCGTAGCCCGTGGCTTCGGCCAGGGCCTGGGCCATGGCCTCGACGTCCGGCAGATCAGGGTCCGTCACCGCGCCGCAGCCCTGGCAGATCAGATGGGGATGGGGCTTGGGCCGGGCCGCGTCGTAGCGGTTGTCCTGGTTGCTGAACTGCAGCTCCAGCACCTCGCCGCAGGCCTTGAGCGCCGTGAGCGTCTTGTAGACCGTGGCCAGGCTCAGGTCGGGGATGGCCGGGAGCAGCCGGCGATGCACAGCCTCGGCCGTGGGATGGTCCGGGCTGTCGGCCATGGCGGCCAGGATGGCCTCGCGCTGGGGCGTGACCCGGTAGCCGCAGGCGTGCAGCCGGGCTATGATGGCCTGGAGGCGTTCCGAGCGCGGCGTTTTCATGGCCCTTGCTCCCTGCCGGATATCGCGCGCCGCCCGAAAGGGGCAGCGGCTGCTTGGAATTAACAGGTAAATCAAGCCTTAGGCAACACCCGGCCGGGGCGCAAGGCGGCGTCCTGCCGCTTGCCGGGAACCAAAGCCGCGCATCCGCGACAACGACGGGCCCTTCCGGGCCGCTCCTGAGCGAAGGCGCTAGCGGGCCAGCATGGCCCGCAGGAGGTCGGCGCAGCCCTCGGCGCTGTGGCTGGCCCGAAACACGTATTCCACGAACCGGATGATCTGGTAGACCCGGGCGAACTCCAGCCCCGAGGCGTAGGCGGCGGCAATGAGCGAGCGCTTGGAACGCACCACCTTGAGGTGCTGCAGCCGGATCTCATGCATCCGGGCCTTGACCTCGCCCCGGTCGCTGCGGCCGGCCAGTACGTGGTCCACGGTTTCCGACAGGGCCGGTTCCAGGAGTTCCACCGTGCGTCGGGCCTGGGCCACACACTCGATCATGGCCTCGGCCAGGTCGCGCGGCATGGCGAATTCGCCAAGCCCGAGCCAGACCACGGCTTCCTGCACAGCGTCGAGGATATTGTCCTGGCTGCGCGTGTAGTTGAGAAACAGCGTCTTGTCGACGACCATGAGAAAACCGGCCGGCAGGTGGTTGCGGATGCGCCGCTTGATCTTGTCGGCCTCGGCTTCGAGGATGTCGATCTCCCCGGCCAGCACCTTGAATCCCGCGTCCTGTCCTGCGGCCAGGCTCCGTCCCAGGGCCTCGCCCAAAAGGGCCATGCCCCGGGCAATGGGCACGTAGTGGTCGAGAAGCCCCGGGAGGTAATCCTGGCGGCGGGGGCCGAGAAATCGCAGGGAAGGACTCAGCATCACGGTCTCCTTGGCATGGTGCGCCCGCGCGGGCGGACGAGGCCAAGGGATGCGGCAAAGGGGACGCCCTGTCAACAGCCGGGCGGTTTTCAACGACTCGGGCCGGACCGGGAGTTTGAAGACGCCGCGAAATGAACCTGAGACTGGACTGTCCGGTCGCCGTCTCGCATCAGAAAGATGCGATTTGCAGTATATGCAGATACAATAATTTCATAGTTTATAATATTGTTGTCACGACAACCGCAGCCGTCCCGCCTCAAGCGCTGTCGCTTTGCGAAGTTTTCTCCATTTTCGGAGATTATGATTGCGCCAACGTGCCAGCTTCTTTATGAAACAAACATCGTATGCCACCGCCAAGGAGAACCGCCATGCGCCGACCGTTATCGCGCCCCATGTCTTTCTGTCTGTCCCTGCTGCTGCTTGCCGCCCTTGCCGGTCTGCCCGGGTGCGGCGACCAGGACGCGGCCAAGAAACAGACGGACGCCAAGCCGGCCGAAGCACTGGCAGTCATGGTGCAGGCCAAAAAGCCCGTGGTGGCCGACGTGCCGGTTTACGGCGAATACGTGGGACGGGTGGCGGCCAAGGAAAACATCGAAGTCCGCGCCCGGGTGGAAGGCTATCTCAAGGAGCGCAACTTCACCGAAGGCGCGCTGGTGAAAAAGGGCGATCTGCTTTTCGTCATTGAGCCGCGCCAGTATCAGGAAAACCTGCAGAAAGCCCGGGCCGAGCTGGAACGCCAGAACGCGCTTTTGGCCAAGGCCAAGGTCGATCTCGGCCGCTTCGAGCAGCTTTACAAGCAACGTGCCGTCAGCCGCGACGAATACGACACCCGGCTGACCAACGAACGCGAACTGGCCGCCAACACCGACAGCGCCAAGACCGCCGTGGAAACCGCCGAGCGCGATCTCGGCTACACCCGCGTCACCGCCCCCATCGCCGGCCGCATCGGCAAGGCCTACGTCAACGTCGGCAACCTCGTCGGCAAGGGCGACAACACGCTTTTGGCCGAAATTTCTTCCACCGACCCCATGTACGTCGATTTCTCCATCAGCGAGCGCGACTATCTCGAATTCACCAAGGCCATCATGGTCAATGGCGACAAGCCCCGGGAATACCCACTCACGCTCATCCTGGCCGACGATTCCATTTATCCCCTTACCGGCGACGCCGACATGGCCGACCGAGCCCTGGACGCCAAGACCGGCACCCTGGCCGTGCGCGGCGTCTTCAAAAACCCCCAAGGCGTGCTCAAGCCCGGCCAGTTCGCCAAGGTCCGGGCCTTGCTGGAGAACCGCAAGGGCGCGCTGCTCGTGCCCCAACGGGCCATCATCGACGTCCAGGGCAGCAAGTCGGTCTACGTCGTGGCCGGCAACGGCAAGATCGAGGCCAAAGCCGTGACGCTGGGGGGCTCCAAGGACGGCAACTTCGTCATCGACTCGGGGCTTACCCCCACCGACATGGTGGTGGTGGAAGGCGTCTCCAAGATTCGGCCGGGCGTGCCGGCCAAGATCGTCGAGGCCGAGGCCCCGGCCCAGGCTCCGGCCGCCGCGCCGGCCGCCAAGCCCTAGGACGCCGCCATGGTCAACTTCTTCATCGACAGGCCGGTTTTTTCCGCCGTCATCTCCATTGTCATCACCCTGGTCGGGGCCATCTGCATCCTGACCCTGCCCATCGCCCAGTATCCCCAGATCGTCCCGCCCACGGTCCAGGTCAGCGCCACCTACGACGGGGCCAGCGCCCAGGTCGTGGAAGAATCCGTGGCCACCCCCATCGAGCAGGAAGTCAACGGCGCCCAGGACATGCTCTACATGAACTCCGTCAGCTCCAACGACGGACGCATGGTCCTAAACGTCACCTTCGACATCTCCCGCGACCTCGACCTGGCCACCGTGGACGTCCAAAACCGCGTCGCCCTGGCCAACTCCCGCCTGCCCTCGGAAGTCGTCAGCCGGGGCATCTCGGTCAAAAAGCAGTCCCCGGACATGCTGCTGGTGATTAACTTAAGCTCCCCCGACGGCAGCCGGGACACGCTTTTTCTCAACAACTACGCTAAGATCAACATTACCGACGCCCTGGCCCGGGTGCCCGGCGTCGGCAACGTGGCCGTTTTCGGCGAGCGCGACTACGGCATGCGCGTGTGGCTCGACCCGGACAAGCTCGCCCGCCTGGGCCTGACTTCCTCCGATGTGGCCCAGGCCATCCGCGAGCAGAACGTCCAGGCCCCGGCCGGCCAGATCGGCCTGCCGCCGGCCCCTCCGGGCCAGGAGTTCCAGCTGTCCGTCCAGGTCAAGGGCCGGCTGGCCGACCCCGAGGAATTCGCCGACATCATCGTGCGCACCGGCAAGGGGGCCGAGATGGTGCGCGTGCGCGACGTGGGCCGGGTGGAGCTGGGCAGCCAGAGCTACAGCGCCTTTACGCGCCTTAACGGCAACCCCACCTGCACCATCCAGATCTACCAGCTGCCCGGGGCCAACGCCCTGGACGTGGTGGAAAAAATCCGGGGCATCATGGCCGAACAGGCCGGCTATTTCCCGCCCGGCGTCAGCTACACCATCCCCTACGACACCACCAAGTTCGTCACCGCCTCCATCCACGAGGTCATCAAAACCCTGTTCGAGGCCGTGCTGCTCGTGCTCATCGTGGTCTACGTCTTCCTGCAAAACGGCCGGGCCACGCTCATTCCCATGCTCACCGTGCCCGTCTCCCTGGTCGGGGCCTTTGCTTTCATGCAGGTCTTTGGCTTCTCCATCAATACCCTGACCCTTTTTGGCCTGGTGCTGGCCATCGGCATCGTCGTTGACGACGCCATCGTCGTGGTCGAAGCCGTGCAACACAAGATCGACCACGAGAAACTGCCGCCCAAGGAAGCCACCAAGGCGGCCATGGCCGAAGTGGCCGGCCCGGTCATCGCCATCTCCCTGGTGCTCATTTCCGTGTTCGTGCCCGTGGCCTTCATGGGCGGCGTCACCGGCCGGCTCTACCAGCAGTTCGCCCTGACCCTGGCCGTGTCCGTGGCCCTGTCGGCCATCTGCGCGCTGACCCTGTCCCCGGCCCTGTGCGCGCTGATCCTGCGTCCGGCCGGCCAGGGCAAGGGTCCGCTTGCCGCGTTTTTCCGGGGCTTTAACCGCGTCTTCGACGCCTGCACCCGCGGCTACGCCGCCGGGGTGCGCGTAACCATCCGGCGCATGCTCCTCACCATCGTCTGCCTCATCGCCGTGGGCGCGGGGGCCTGGCATCTGCTCGTCACCCTGCCCACCGGCTTTGTGCCCGACGAGGACCAAGGCTACTTCATCGTCAACACCATGCTGCCCGAGGGCGCGTCGCTGGAGCGCAACGACGCCGTGGTCAAACAGCTCGAACAGACGCTGTCCGCCGACCCGGCCGTGGCCGACGTGCTGGCCCTTGGCGGCTACAACCTGCTGACCAGCACCTACAGCTCCTACAGCTCGGTCCTTTTTGTCATCCTCAAGCCCTGGGAAGCCCGGGCCACGCCGGAACTCTCCCTGGACGCGGTCATGGACCGCACCCGCAAGCAGTTCGCAGGGGTCCAGGAAGCCATCGTCATGGCCTTTAATCCCTCGCCCATCCCGGGCCTGGGCACCACCGGCGGCTTCCAGTTCGAACTGCAGGACCGCACCGGCGGCCCGGTGGCCGAGCTGGCCGCCACGGCCTACGACTTCCTGGCCGAGGCCCGAAAGATGCCTGCCGTCACCGGCCTTTTCACCGACTTCAGCGTGGACGTGCCCCAGCTCTTCTACAACCTCGACCGCGACAAGGTGCAAACCCTGGGCATCCCGCCCAAGACCGTGTTCGAGGCGCTCCAGACCTACCTGGGCGGCCTCTACGTCAACGACTTCAACAAATTCGGCCGCACCTACCGGGTCATGCTCCAGGCCGAGCCGCGCTTCCGCACCAGCCCGGCCGACATCGAACGCTTCTACGTGCGCTCCTCGGCGGACGAGATGGTTCCCCTAAGCACCCTGGGCGTGACCAAGGACATCCGTGGCCCTGAATACATCCGCCGGTTCAACCTCTTTCGCACCGTGGAAATCTCCGGCGGCACGCCCGAAGGCTTCTCCTCGGGCCAGTCGCTCAAATCCATGGCTGAGCTGGCCCGCGACAAGCTGCCCCAGGGCTTCGGCTACGCCTGGACCGGCATCGCCTTCCAGGAAGCCTCCTCCGGCGGCCAGTCCGTCTTCATCTTCGGCCTGGCCCTGCTCATGGTCTTCCTCGTGCTGGCCGCCCAGTACGAATCCTGGGCCGTGCCCTTCGCCGTCATCCTGGCCGTGCCCATGGCCGTGCTCGGGGCCATGGGCGCGCAGATGCTGCGCGGCCTGGAAAACAACGTCTACGCCCAGATCGGCCTGGTCATGCTCATTGGCCTTGCCGCCAAAAACGCCATTCTCATCGTCGAATTCGCCAAGGCCCGCCACGAGGCCGGCGACAGCCCGGCCGAGGCCGCCGTCTCGGCCTCCATCCTGCGTTTTCGCCCCATCCTCATGACCTCGTTTGCCTTCATCCTCGGCGTGGTGCCCATGCTCGTGGCCAAAGGGGCCGGCGCGGCCAGCCGCCACGCCCTGGGCACCGCCGTCTTCGGCGGCATGATCGCCGCCACCGTGCTCGGCGTGTTTTTCGTGCCGGCCCTGTACTGCGGCATCCAACGGTTGGTGTCGCGAGGCGAAGCAAAGGGTGAGGGGAAAGAGAATTTAGCTGAAAAATAAGAAGAAATGGAGAGGAAGATGCCTCCGGCGGCCGGGGGGCTCAGCCCCCCGGACCCCCGACATGGGGGAAGGGCAGGACGGGCGGGAGAACGTCGGCAGACGTCGTCGGGCGCGGCCCGAGAGAAGACGGGGGCTGGGATTTGGGGTGTTCNNGAACACCCCAAATCCCAGCCCCCAACTCGCCAGCGAAGCGGCGGGATCGGCGCGATCAAAGCCTCGCGCCGATCCCGCCGCTTCGCGTTGTCTTGAGCTTGATCGACAGGATGGGATAAAACCAAAGCAAGGACAGACATGCTCCGAGATGGACAATACCGCCAAAAGCGGCTCATCCAGTTCGCCAGTCCGATCCGCCCCCCTCTCCCCTAAAAACGTCCTTGCCCCGCTTCGGGCAACCCAGGGCGAACCGGGTCGTTGAAATTTGCGGGGCGTCGAGCACCCGGCGACAGCCGGGCGCATCGACGCCCCGCAAATTCCAACGACCCATGCGGCGCAGCCGCCCAGCGCGCAAGCGCTCTTTTCCCCCGCCAGCCGACGCGACACCGTTCCTTACCGTAACCCGACTGGAGGGTCCGGGGGCCTCAGGCCCCCGGCGGGCGCGGGCAGAGCCCGCTCTTCGTCCTCCTCTTACCCGAGCGCACTCACTTACTTAAATATCTGCCCCAGCGTCTCCAGCACGGCGGCGGCGGACAGGGGTTTGGGCAGGGTGAATTTCGCGCCGTAGCTTTTGGCCCAGCCCAGGGTTTCGGTGTCGGTAAAGGTGCTGCCGGCGCTGATGGCGATGATGGGCAGGTTTGGGGCCAGTTCGAGGAGTTCCTTGATGGTGGCCAACCCTTCCTTGCCGGGCATGAAGATATCGACGAAAGCGGCCTGGGCCGGGGTTTGGCGGAAAGCGGCGATGGCGGCGTCGCCGTCGGCGGCTTCGGCCACCTGATGGCCGGCTTTTTCCAGGATGCCGCGCAGCATGGTGCGAGTGATGGCGGCATCGTCGACAATGAGGATTCGGGCCACGGGCGGTGCTCCTTGGGCTGTTGGGGGTCAAGACGGCAGGCGGCGCGGCTGGTCGTCGGCCTCGGTTTCGGCGCTGGTCTGCATGTGTTCGATGAGTTGGCCAAGTTCCCGGGTTTCGTCGTTGAGGCCGCGCACGGCGTCCACCGAGGCGTCCATGCCGGCGCGGATGTCTTCGGCGATGCGGCTGACTTCCTCGGTGGCCCGGCTGATCTCGGCGGCCGTGGCGGATTGTTGTTCGGCGGCGGTGGCGATGGCCCGGACCTGATCGGCGGTGCTGTCGACCATGCCGACAATGGCGGCCAGGGCCTGGCCGGCGGCTTCGGCCAAGTCGGTGCTGCGCGACACGGCTTCGGCGGCCCGGACGGTTTCCTGGTTGCCGCGCCTGGCGGCTTGTTGCACGGCGGTGATGGCCTGGCCGACCTCGCGGGTGGCGGTCATGGTTTTTTCGGCCAGCTTGCGCACCTCGTCGGCCACCACGGCAAACCCCCGTCCGGCGTCGCCGGCCCGGGCCGCCTCGATGGCGGCGTTAAGCGCGAGCAGGTTGGTCTGGTCGGCGATGTCGGAGATGACCTCCAGCACGCGGCCGATGTTCTCGGCGGTCTTGTCGAGTTCGGCCATGTCGCCGCGAAGGGTCTCGGCCATGGCTTTAACGTCCTCGATGGCGGCCACCACCTGGCGCACCATGTCCGAGCCTTGGCGGGCCTTCTCCTTGGCCTCGTCGGCGCTGCCGGCGGCCAGCCCGGCGTTCTGGGCCACTTCCAGCACCGAGGCGTTCATTTCCTCCATGGCCGTGGCGGTTTCCAGGGTGCGTTGGCGCTGGTAGGACACGCCTTCATTGGTGCGGTCGATGCGTTCGGCCAGGTCCCGGGCATTGTCGGCCACCTTGGCCGAGATGCCTTCGGCGGTGTTGGCGGCGGCGGCGATAAGCCGGTTTTGTTCGGCCAGGGCTTCCTGTTGCAGTTTGACTTTGGTGAGCGTGGCTAGCATGGCGAAGACGCCGAGCATGTGGCCGGCCCCGTCGCTGATGGGCGCGGCGTCGATCTTGATGAAAAAGCGCTCGCCCCAGGCGTAGCGGCCGTCGTATTCGACATTGGTCATGATTTCCCGGCGGCTCATGACGTCGCCAAGGACCTGGGAGACGATGGCGTGGCTGGCGAACACGTCGTTCATGTGGCGGCCGACGTAGGCTTCGGGTTCTTTTTTCTCGCCCAGGAAGTGGGCCAGCCAGCGGTTGACCAGGGTGATCTTGCCGTCCGGGCCGGCCACCACGCAGGGCAGGGTGACGGAGTTGAGGATGCCCTTGGCGAATTCCAGCTCGGTCTTGAGATGCTCCACCATGGCGCTGATGGAGGCGGCCAGGCTGGCCATTTCGGCGGTCAGCCCCGAGGCGGGCGCGGCGGCCAGGTCGCCGCCGGCCACCTTGTCGGCGTAGGAGACGATGGCTGAGATCGGCCGGTTGAGCAGCCGGCGCACCGTAAGCAGGCACAGGGCGGCCATGCCGACGAGGAAAACAGCCGAGAAAAGGACAAGCTTGACGACGATGGCCCGCACGGCCTGGTCGAGCTGGGCGGCTTGCGTGGCCACTTCGCGGTCGATGCCGTCCACGTAGTCGCCCATGCCCACGATCCAGTTCCAGGGCTTGAACAGCTTGACGTAGCTGAGTTTGGGGTAGGCCTCGCTGGTTTCGCCGCCGCCGGGGGCCGGTTTGGTCCAGTCGTAATTGACGAAACCTTCGCCGGTGGCGGCCACGGCGTCGGCCATGGCCGTGGCGATGTTGGTCTTGCCGCCCGGATAGGGCACAGGGGCGGCGTCCGCGCCCGGGGTCATGGACGTGGCCTTGTTGAACTGGGCCGTGTCGAGAATCTTGCCGTCGAAATCCGGCCGGATGGGGTGCATGAGGATGCGGGGAATGGGCCGGATGTTGTCGTAGATAAAGAAATAGTTGCCGCCCGGCAGGCGCATCTTGGACAGCTGGGCCTTGGCTTCGGCCTGCAACCGGGCCGTTTCGTCCTCCACCCAGGCCCCGGACCCGAAGATCCAGCCCAGTTCGGGCACAAGACGCACGTAGGAGACCTTGGGCTTGGGATCGTTTTTCGCCCCGGGCTTGTCCCACATGTAGGCCACCATGCCCTGGCCCTTGTCCTTGGCCGCCTTGACCATTTCCTGGAAAAGGGCCGTGCCCTTGGGGTCGCGGTAGCCCGAGATGTCCTGGCCCTCCAGGGCCGGCTGGGTCGGGTGCATGACCATGCGGGGGGCCATGTCGTTGATCCAGATATAGTTGTCGCCGTCGAAGCGGGCCTGGCGGACCATGGCTTTTATCTGCGCCTCGATTTCCTCGCGGGGCATGGCGTCTTTATGGGCGTCGTAGTAGGCCTTGGCCTGGCCCGCGACCGCGTCCACCACGGCCTTCAAATGGTCGTGGGCGCGCTTTTTGAGCGCCGCGTCGTCCTGGGAAACGTCGTAGAAGTATTTGATGACGTCATACGCCTGGCCCACGGCCTGACGTTGACGCTCCTTGGCCTCGGCCATGAGCCGGGTTCGCAGCTCAAGGCCGCTTTCCTCGCGGTATTGGCCGAGCTCATAGAGGAAAAAGAGCATGGTGAAGCCCGACAGGGCCGTCAGCATGGCAATGAAGACAATGGCGATCTTGAGGCTGATGGACCAGTCGCGCGGTGCTTTCATGGACCTCTCCAGGGCGTTTGGCTGGCGGCGTCGGGCGGCGCTATAAAGGAGAGACGACGCTTGACCGTATATGACGCAACCCACGGCCCATGGCAAGCGCCCGACGGAAAAGAGGCTTCACTTTCCAGGGGGTATGGTGCATAAGCCTGCCAGGAATACCCCATGAGCACGTTTTACGAACTCGCCACCGACCTCTTCGATCCCCTGCACTCGTTCTGGGAACACCCCAAGACTCGCCGGGTCGTGGCCGTAAGCCAAGTCGTGGCCTTCCTCATCGGTCTGGTCGGCATCGAACTCAACATCCGGGGACTGTTGCCGCCGTTTCTGGCCCGCATGACCCCCCTGTCCCATTTCTACGCCATCAATCTGGCCTTCACCCTGGTGCTGATCCAGGAAGTCGTGGACCTCATCTTCGTCCTGCCCTGTTCGGTGACCAAGTCGCTGGGCAAGCAGTTCGAGGTGTTGTGCCTGATTCTCCTGCGCGACGCCTTCAAGGAGCTGGTCCACCTCCACGAACCCATCGTCCTTATCGAAGCCGTGGACGTGCTGTTGCCCATGCTGGCCGACGGGGCCGGCGCACTCGTCGTCTTCATGGGCCTTGGCCTGTACTACCGCCGTTACCGCAAACGCGCCCAGGGCAAGAAAGGTCCCTGGCTCTATCCCTTCGTGGCCACCAAAAAATTCCTGGCCTTCTGCCTGTTGCTGGCTTTCCTCGCCTATGGAGGCTGGATCGGCTGGCAGGCCATGACCACCGGCCATGTCCACCCGTTTTTCTCGGTGTTCTATACCGTGCTCATCTTCAGCGACATCTTCATCGTGCTGTTGTCCCACACCTATCAGCCGGCCTTCCATTCGGTCTTCCGCAATTCCGGCTTCGCCCTGGCCACCCTGCTCATCCGCTTCGCCCTGGCCGCGCCGGCCTACTACGCCCCGGCCATCGGCATCGCGGCCATGGCCATGGCTTATGGCGTGTCCCGGGCCAGCGAAGCCTTCGAGGCCGACACGTAACAGGAGATCGCCATGTCCCCGGAAACGTCCATCGCCCTGCGTCCCATCGGCGTCATCCGCACGCCCTACGCCGCCCTCGAAGGCATGCCCATCCAGCCCGGCGGCGCCAGGGACAGCCTGGGCCGGGTGGAGCTTGACCCCGAACTGGCCCCGGCCCTGGCCGACGTGGACGGCTTTTCCCACGTCTATCTCATCTACTGCTTCCACGAGTCCTCGGGCTACAAAACCACGGTGACGCCCTATCTCGACGACACGCCGCGCGGCCTTTTCGCCACCCGCGCCCCCAAACGGCCCAATCCCATCGGGTTGTCCGTGGTGGAGGTGGTTTCGGTTGCGGGCAACGTGCTGACCGTTCGCGGTGCGGATATGCTCGACGGCACGCCGCTACTTGACATCAAGCCCTATGCCCCGGCCTTCGACGCCCCGGCCGGCCCGGTGCGCAGCGGCTGGCTGGAGGGGCGCGGCCAGACCGTGGGCCAGACGCGCTCCGATGACCGGTTCGTCGGCCCGGACTGAGCCGTCCCCTTCCCTATACCGACAATGAAAACGGCCGCATCCTTGCCTGGATGCGGCCGTTTTTTGCGGCGTCGGTCCGCTGGCGGACCCGGGGTGATCCCGTGAGCCTACCCGAAGCAGGCGGCGGCGAAGGCGACGCGGCGGGCGCGTCCCTTCGGGCGGCCCGTCGCTACTTGGCGACGTCGGCCTTGAGCTGCTTGATGGCCTCGGAAACCTTGGCCAGGGACGCCTTGTTGGCGTCGCCCTCAAGGGTGGCGGCCAGGGCGTCGGCCGTGGCGGCCAGCTCGGCCAGACGCGCCGCCGCCATCTCCTTGCGCAGCTTGCCCGGCAGGGCGTCGAAGGCCGCGATCTTGGCGTCCATGGCCGCCACCTTGGCCGGCACGTCGGCCACGGACTGGGTCACCACGGACAGTTTGGCGTCCAGGGCGACATACACGCCCAGGGCCAACACAATGGCCAAAATCCCGATGGCCAGGCCGGCCCGGGCCGAATTGGCCGTTTCCTTCGCCTCAACGGCCGGATTGCCGACCTTGCTCTCGACGTCGTCGCCATACATAGCCCGGACTTTCTTCTCCATGCCAAGCATAGTGGTCTCCTCCGAGGCAAAAATTTAGAATTGAAGAGAAACTAGTCCAAAGCCATGGGAGCCACAACGGGAAAAGCGGTCTTTTCGACACGAGCTTGTGAATTATTTTTCAATCTCCGAGCGTCCCGGTCAAGAACAGCACTGTTTTTTTGACGAAAACTGGCTGGTTCACGGCCGGTTTCCATGGACTTGTGGGTCTTGAGGGCGGCGGGAACAGCCGCCGCGAAAGGAGACCCGAACATGATCCTGCGCTGCCGCCTGTGCCACGCCCCCATTGCCGCCTGCGACCCCGCCCGCCTGATCCCGCCGCTGACCAGCGCCGTGTTCGAGCCCCTGGAGCCCGGGTTCCCGCCGCCCTTCCCCCCGGACGTCCCCTGGGAGGCGGCGCGCTGCCCCCAGTGCCGCCACCACCCCCAGGGGTACGCCCCGGACGGGGCCAAGAGCCTCGAAACCGACCAGGGAACCTGGCCGCTCCCCGGCTCCGACCGGCCCGAGGCCGCCGCCCCCGTCCCGAAACCCGACGCCACCGGCCCGACCCCCAAACGCGACACCCCCCAACGGAGAAACCGATGACCGACGCCATAAGCCAGCTCCTGCCCCCGGCCGCCGAGCCCCAGCGCGTGGGCCGCCGCGTCTTCGAACTCCTCGAAGCCGTGGTGCGCGACAAAACCCGCCTGGGCCTGGCCGAGGCCTGGACCCGCAACTACCGCCTGGGCCAGGGACGCGCCTGGCAGGGACCGGCCCAGCCCGGCCTGCCGCGCCTGGGGGCCAATCTCCTGCACCTGCACCGCCAGCGCACCGTCAATATGCTCACCGACAATCACCCGACCTTCAACGTCAGCCGGGTCAGCCCGGTAGGCGACGAAGACGTCTACCGCGTCCTGGAGCGCGCCGCCGCCTGGTGGTGGAACGAACAGGAACAGCAGGCCGTGTTCGAACGCTCGGTCATAAACGGCGAGACCTACGGCCTGGCCGTGGAAAAAGTCGTCTTCGACCCCGAACTGGAATACGGCCTGGGCGAGGTGCGCACCATAAACGTTGATCCCTTTGCCTTCGGCGTCTATCCCACCAACTGCCTGGACCTCCAGGAGGCCGAGGCGGTGCTGCACTTCGCGCCCATGAGCCTGCGCCAAGCGGCCCGGCGCTGGCCCGAGGCGGCGGGACAGCTCAAAAGCGACGCCGCGACCCTGGCCGATCTCGGCGACGGCCGGCGCGAGGTGCTCCTTGGCGACGGCCGGCGGCAAGGGCTCTTCACCCGCTTCGGCGAGGTGCTGCGCGAACTTGCCGGAGCCGGCGGCGGCGACGCCCTGGGCCAGGACACGGTGCTCGTGTGCGAATGCTGGGCGCGTGACTACACCATGACTGACGACGGGCCGCTGTATCCGGGCTTCATCCGCCGCGTCGTCGTGGCCGGCCCCGGAACGCTGGTCCTGTCCGACCAGCCCAATCCGTCGGTCAATCCCGCCCTGCCCCTGGACCAGGCCATGGCCAGCTACCTCTACGACCGCTACCCCTTTGCCCTGGCCAATTCGCTGACCGACCCCACCACCATCTGGGGAGCCTCGGACTTCGAACAACTGGCCGAGCTGCAGCTCGAAATCAACAAATGCCTGTCCCAGCTCACGTATCACAAGGATCGCTGCGCCCGGCCCAAGATCATCAACCCGCGCGACTCGGGCGTGGACAACGCCGCCTTCACCAACCGCCTGGGCATCGTCAACCCGACTTCCATGGCCGCCGCCCAGGGCATCCGCTACCTGGAATTCGCCAACAACACCCGGGACATCGAAAGCGTGCTCACCCTCTACCGCGAGCTGTTCAGCCAGATCTCGGGCATCGGCGAGCTGGAGCGGGCCGCCTCCCCGGACCATCCCGTGGTCGCCTACAAGGCCATCGCCGCGCTCATCGAACAGGCCTCCACCCTGCTTCGCGGCAAGATCCGCAATTACTCGCGCCTGGTACGCGAACGCGGCCGGATGTTTTTAAGCCACATGCAAAACTGGTACGCCAAGGAACGCTGGATCAGCTTCGCCGAAAACGGAGCCGTCACCGTCGCGCCCCTTCGGGGCGAGGCCTGCCGCGTGCCGGCCAGGCTCACCGTGGTCGCCGGCTCCACCATGCCCGTCTCCCGGGTCCAACGCCGCGAAGAGGCCCTGGCCCTCTACGACATGGAAGCCATCGACCGCCGCGATCTCCTCGAAAAACTCGACTGGGACGACCGCGCCGCCGTACTGGCGAGATTGGAGGATCGAGGGGGCGCTGCCCCCTCGAGCTCCCCCGCCGGGGGGGATAATCCCCCCCGGACCCCCTTGGCCGGGTGAGGCGAGGGGCGATTGGCCGGACTTGGGTTGTTCATGCTGCACGAAAGACGCGGGAGAAAAAATGCCATTGTATGATTTCGCCTGCCGGGTCTGCGGCCGGGTCTTCGAGGCCATGGCCCCCATGGATCAGATTGAAGACGTCTGCGCCTGCGGCGGCTCGGCCAAGCGCTTGCTCTCGGTGGGGCGCGGCTACCGGGCCGACGCCGACTGGCTCCCGTCCGTCACGGCCGTGGTCGACAAGGACTCGTCCGCGCCCCATGTCCGGGCCTTTCTGGCCGAACCCAGCCGGGCCAACTACCGCCGGTTCCTGCGCGGCGAGGGCATCCGTCCCCAGGAGCCGGGCGAGGAGCGCGCCCGCCGCCCGGACCCCGGCCCGGCCCTCTCCCGGGAAGTTCTCGAACGTCACATGGCTCGTCGCGGCCGGGTCTGACGTCGCGCCGACCGCCGACAACGTCCCGTCTTCCGACCGTTTTCCCCGGGCTGCCGCCACGGCCGTCGTGGCCTCATGCGCCCAAAACAGCGCCGGCAGCGCCCGGGACAACACGTTGCGCCACGGATCCGGCCGCGTCCGGCCCCACGCGCCAACCCCAGCCCATCCAAGAGGGAACCATGGAACAGCCGACCCATCCCGCCGCCGCGCCAACCGCCGGCCCCGCGCCCGGGACCGCTCCGGGAACCGAGGCCGGGATCGACCCCGGCATCGCCGGCCTGGAATCGGTCTTCAGCGACCTGGAGGCCCGCCTCGACGCCCTCATCGAGGCCCGTCTGGAAAACCTTGAGGCCCGACGCGCCGCCGCCGAGCGGGCCGAACTGGCCGAGCGTTTCAGCGCCGAACACCCGGATTTCGAAACGCTGCGGGAAAACGGGGCGCTTGCCGCCAGGCAGCGCGAAAACCCGCTTCTGGACGAGGTCGGGGCCTACTTCGCCCACCACCTGGCCGAGACCGGAAAGGCAAATCAGGAGGAAATCGAGCGCGTGCGCCAAAAAGCCCTGGCCGATGGCGAGGCCCGGGCCATGGAGCGGCTGCGCGCCCGGCGCGGCAGCGTCGCTCTGGACGCGCCTGGGGCAGCGCCCCGGCGCGGCCGGGCCGACGACCCCCAACTCGAAGCCCCGGACCGGTTCGGCGGCGTCCATGCCGTCCTGGCCGCCCGCATGGCCGCCCGCCGCCGCGACGCCGGCCTGTAACCCCAAGGAGGAACTCGCATGTCCTTTTCGCTCAGTGAAATCGAAGCCATCACCAACGACTATTTCGCCGCCGCCGGCGGCCGGGCCGTGGACATCTACTTCCGCAACTCGTTTCTGCTCGACCTGCTCATGAACCGCCAGGCCGGCCTGTTCGAGCGCCCGGCCGGGGGCGAGAAGATCCGGGTGCCCCTGTCCTACTCCGACAGCGAAGGCGGCTTTTTCACCCGGGCCGACACGCTGTCCAGCGACGACCGCGTCACCATCAACGCCGCCGCGTTCAACTGGAAACACGCCTACGGCAACGCCACCGTCTACCTCACCGACGAGGTGGCCGCCGCCGGCGACTACGCCGTGGTCCAGTTCGTCACCCAAAAGCTCGAAACCGCCCAACGCACCTGCTCCGGCTGGCTGGCCGCCACCCTCTATTCCGCCGCCGGCGACGAGGCCCCGACCCTGACCGGCCTGCGCGCCCTGACCAGCCCCGATCCCGACAAGGCCTACGGCGGCATCGCCGAAAACGACCTCGTGGCCGCCGACGGCTCCAAGCCCTGGAAGGGCGTCACCGTGGCCGACGCCGAAACCATGAGCCTGGAGACCCTGCAAACCCTGCGCAGCGCCGCCAAGGTCTCCGACGGCCGCGACGGCAAGCCCAACGTGGCCGTCACCACCGAGGCCCTCTACAACAAGGTCTCCCGCATCCTGCAAGTCCAGCAGCGTTTCGTTACCGACGACGGCGTGGCCCAGGCCGGGTTCGCCCACCTCGTCTACGAAGGCATGGTGCTGGCCGCCGACGACTACTGCCCGGCCGGCCATCTCTTTGCCGTCAACACCAACCACCTGGGCTTCGCCATCCACCAAAACGGCTTTTTCGCCCGCCAGCCCTGGGTCGATCTGGCCGGACCGGCCGGCCGCTCCATGAAGATCCTGTGGCACGGCAACCTCATCTGCTCCAACCGCAAGGCCCACGCCTGCCACGCCAATCTGTCCTAACCGCCAACCATCGGAGGCAACAATGGCCCAACCCATGAAGCTTTCCTTCACCCAGGACGTGGGCGAGACCTCGCCGGCCAAACGCGAAGCCGTGGGCGCGCTGCGCATCACCGCCGACGGCCGCAAGTTCCGCTATGCCAAGGCCGGCAGTTCCGCCGTGCCGGCCGGCTCCCTGGTCATGGCCCCGGCCGCCGTGGCCGCCCACACCGGCCGCGCCGCCACCCCGGCTGCCGTCGGCGACCGCGTCGTCAGTCTGGTCGTCGGGGCCGCGCCCGTGGCCGAAAACGCCTACGAGGACGGCTACCTGCAAGTGGCCGCCAATGACGGCGGCGGCCGGCAGCATCGCATCCTGTCCAACACCGCTTGTCCCGCCGGCGGCACCACCGTCATCACCCTGGCCGAACCGGTGCGGGCGGCCCTCACCGCCGCCTCCGTGGTCTCGCTTATCCCCTCGCCCTGGTGCGGCGCGGCCGTCTCGGCCAGCGAGGAAAACCTGCCGGCCGGGGTGGCCGTCTGCGACGTGCCGGCTGGGCACTACTTCTTCGCCCAGACCGGCGGCGTGGCCTGCTGCCTGGCCGCCGGCACGGCGGCCGTGGGCTCCATGCTCGTGCCCGGCCCCGTGGCCGGGAGCCTGGCCGCCATGAACGCCAGCCTCGACGTGGACCAGCCCGTGGCCGGCGTGGCCTTTGCCGCCGCCTTTGCCGACGGCAAGCACCAGCCCTGCCTGCTCACCCTCGATTAGTCCGCGTCCCTTAAACCAGACCACCGCGCAAGCGTGTTGCCGGGACGCGACGCCAGTCCGCCCCGCCCCACCCCCAACCAACGGAGAACGCCATGGCCATGGCCGCCATGAACCTGCCCCGGGCCGACGCCCAGGGGATACGCCGCGCCGTGCCCGACAGCCTGGCCGGGCTTGTCGCCGAAGTGTCCGGCATCGTTGGCGACCCGTCGGTGTCCGAGGACGACGTGGCCCGGGCCCTGGGCCG